>NZ_CP043056.1:3602500-3941250 GCF_008121535.1 Dolichospermum sp. UHCC 0315A | reverse complement strand
AAACCACCGACTGGCTTTGAATTCCGTCAGCCGCATTTGTACAGTTTTTAATAACTTTTGCAAATCTCCTTGAAAATAATCCATGACGCTGGTGCTGTGCATGGTAAATTCGGAGTCTATTTTGTTACCATTGAAGTGTTTATCTTCAATTTCCTTAATTTGTATAGCCGCTTGATAAGCTGTATCTAAAGAACGTTCTGGTGTCAGTAGATACCATCTGTAAGCAGCTAGTAAAAAGGGGTATATTTTTTGGCTAAACACGGTATTTTTCATCAAGACAATTATTTGGCATTATTCACTAAATTCTTAAACTTAAGTTAACGCAAAAACCATGCTTTCTGATTCCCTTTGGATTTTTGGTACTAGTCGTAGTGGTAAAACTACTCGCTTGGTAAACCAGTTTAGTGCTTGGTTGCAAATTGATAGTCAAGTACCTGATTTATTTTATAATAAAAATATTCACAATTCCCAACCTCAACCTATAGATTCAAAGGTGAATTTACACCAAAAAGAACTAGGTATTTTATTGTTAGCTGCTAATGATGATAACCGCAGGGAATTAGCTGATAGAGTTACCACTTTAACATTAGGAAAATATCCTATTCGCGTTAAAACAGCTTTGGGTTTTTTCCAAGATGAGGTGATTTTATTTTGGCCGTTACTAATTGATTCGTTGTCAATTAAAGCTCAATTTCCCGTCAGATTACGCCCAGAAACGGAACAAGAATTGGCGACAAAACTCTGGAGTTGTCAGTTAGATTCAGAGGTTTTGCGGCGTGTAGGGATGAATGAAAATCGTTTGGTCAGACGTATCCTGGATTTATGGCAATTAGCAGCTTATAGCGGTGTACCCTGTGAAGACATTCCTAAAATATTGCACAGTGGTTTAGAAGATAGTTCTATCAATTTAGAACCACAGTTTTTGGGTTCTTTACTACTAAATTGGCGGAATTGGTGTTTAGAACGGGGGTTATTGACTTATGCGCTAATTACTGAACTGTATCACCAAAAATTATTAACTAATAGTAGCTATCAGGAACATCTAAAACAACGCTATCAGGGCATCATAGCAGATGATGTAGATGATTATCCGGCGATCGCTGGCAACTTATTTGAATTTTTATTAGATGCTGGGGCTGTGGGTGCGTTTAGCTATAATCCTCATGGGAAGGTACGCTGGGGTTTAGGTGCAGATCCTGAGTATTTATCCAGATTATCTGCCCGTTGTCAAGTAGAAAATTTAACTAACCCACCTAAGAATAGTTTGGGTTATTCTCTCACCAGTCAAATGGTAGAATTGGTAACACAGCCGATGACAATGTTACGTTTACCCAGTTTTGTCCAGCCGATTCAAACCACTTCCCGCGCCCAGCTATTACGCCAAACAGCCGAGATGATTATTGATGGGGTTAAATCCGGGGAAGTAGCGGCAGATGAGGTAGCAATTATTGCACCGGGTTTAGATGCGATCGCTCGTTATAGCCTGGTAGAAATATTAACTAAACAAAATATCGAAGTTGCATCTCTCAACGAACAACGCCCTTTAATCAGTTCCTCGGTAGTCAGAGCATTACTTACCCTCATGGCTCTAGTTTACCCCGGTTTAGGACGGTTAGTAGATAGGGATGCAGTGGCGGAAATGTTGGTGGTTTTGAGTCAATATCAAACCCAAAATGGAGAGGAAAAAGGATTCCATCATTCTAAAATAGATCCGGTGCGAGCGGGGTTAATAGCAGATGCTTGTTTCGTTCCCCACCCCGACACACCCAATTTGTTACCCGTGAAAACCTTTGAACGTTGGGATAGAATTGGCTATATTGCTACTCAGTCCTATGAAAAAATATTACAATGGATTCAAGCACAACGGGAGCAATATCACCAGCGCCTTCTCCTCACACCTATTTTTTTCTTATACCAAGCTATTCAAGACTTTGTGTGTAATGATAAAAACCCCTCATATCAAGAATTAGCAGTATTAAGAGAATTATTAGAAACAGCCCAACATTATTGGGAAATAGACACCCGCTTAAAACAAACCGATCCTCTATTTCTTTCGCTGCATACACCAGAAACTCTCAGTATTACCATTATTGATAGTGATAGCGTGGCGATAGCCATATTTATTCAACTGCTGCGACGGGGGACAATTACTGCAAATCCCTATCCTATCCGTCCCATTGGTAGCAGTAGAAAAGCTGTAACTTTAGCAACTATATTTCAATACCGAGCGAGTCGCAAAAATCACCGTTGGCATTTTTGGTTAGATATTGGTTCACCGCTATGGGCTAAAGGTGGTGCGGCGACTTTATTTGGTGCTACTTTATTTTTACAGGATAGGTTAGGACAACCTTGGACAGCAGCAGATGAAGAATTAGCGGAAGAAGAAAGATTACAAAGAATTGTCGCTGATTTGCTGGCGCGGGTGTCTGATAAATTGTATTTGTGTCACAGTGATTTGGCTGTCAATGGACAGGAACAAATTGGCCCTTTATTACCTTTAGTTCATGCTTGTGAAGTGGTGTAAATAATTGGCAATTTCCATAACTATAAATAAAACCTCTATGGAATTATAGAGGCTTTCTATTTAAAATCTATTTACCGACTCTTAGCTTTTCATCGCTTTTTTAGCAATCCCCATTTCCACCATTCCCACCTCCATTAGAAGAGCTAAGATCAGTAGGAATTATCTTAGTTCCTGATTGATTTAAACTGAATGTACCGGAAGGATCTGCTTTGAATACTGCGGGGCTAATTCCGGAACTTCCTGCTGAAGAATTATACAAAAGAAACTCTCCTGGATAAGTGCCGCTTTCTCCCGGTTTTAAAGTTTGTTGTTGTAGGGGTGACTTCTCCCCAAAATTATAAAAAATCCTCGGTGCTTCTGTATTATTTTTAAGTGTAAATCCTCCAGCAATATTAGAAGCTTGTTCGGAACTTAATTCCGATAAACAATTTTCATCAAAAGCGTTTAAAGAAGTATCTTTTTTTGTCTGGGAAGTCGTCAAATTTGCTTGCAACATAATCTTATATCTCCAAAATAAAATAGTTGGAATTAACCTGCTATAAACAGATTATGCTTTAATAAAAGTAATTTAATTAATCCTGAGTTAGATATTTTAAATTAACCCTAAGATAGATGACTGACATTAATATGATGAGAGATATTCAGTTTCCTGACCTAGAACAATTGCTTTTCAAGATAGGTTTTACGAAAGTACCAACCACAGGCTCTCAACCGTATTATTAAGATATAAGGATTTAAAATCATCCCCTACTGAAAAACTTGAAATTCAAACTATGAAAATAAAAGTCATTATCCACAAAGAAGAAACTCAAATTCTTCTTCTTTGTTATTTATATTTTTTGGTATTTTGATTTCATTCAGACTCATTTTCTCATTTTCTCTTCTGAATTTATTGTCAATACCTTAGAGGGTGTTTGAAAAGTTATGGTTGATGTATCAAATATTTTTTACCCCACCCTAACCCTCCCCTTGTAAAGGGGAGGGAACTGGATTTTTATTGTTTCCCCCCTTTACAAGGGGAAAGGGGGGTAGCAATGTGATGAAAATTACGGAATACCACTTTTCAAACATCCTCTTACGCAACTTTATATTTAAGCTATTTCTGTTACTTATTACACTTATGTCTGTACTAGAAAATGAAGTGCGGAATGTGAGTAGTAAGAAAATAGGGAACAAAAAAATTCTCGGCTTTTTTTGACAAGACAGTGGAGAGTTTTACCGTATGCTATATTACTAGGGAAATAATCGGAGTGTGGTGGTGAATATGACAGATGATTACACAATTCAATTTACTTTTGCTGTTAATGACCCAGAATTAGATGATGACAGACGGCTAAAAATAGCAAGTAAGTTGCTGCGGGAATTACGAGATTCCGACGAAGTGGAAAAAGCAGACCGTGCTGAAGATCTTAACCCAGAAGCAGGAAGTAAGCCAGGTTTTGCAACTTTGATCGGAGTGCTGACAGCACAAGTCAGTATGAAAAATATTAAAACATTTTTAGCCTTTTTGGGCGATCGCTTGGGAGACAAACCCATCGAACTGACTGTCAAAGTCGGTGATAAAGAAGTCAGTATCAAAGCCAAAAGCCGCCAAGAACTGCTAGAAAGCGAAAAAATAGCCAAAGACCTATTAGCCGCAATGGGTGGTGACAATGGCTAAAAAAATGGCTCTACTGATTGGAGTCAGTGAGTATGGTGCAGGTATCCCACCCCTATTATCTGCACTCAATGATGTCGAGGCTATGGAACGAGTTTTGCAAAATCCCAACTTGGGAAATTTTGCACAGGTAGAACGGCTGCTGAATCCTGATTCAGTAGCTATGAGAATAGCAATTCAAAAGCTGTTTAAGAATGCAGGTAAAGAAGATTTATTATTATTCTTTTTTTCTGGACATGGAATTACTAATGATGATGATCATCTCTATTTAGCAACTCGCAACACAGCAAAAGATAACTTTGAAGCCACTGCTGTAGATGCAAATTTTATTCAAACACAATCAAAAAGTTGTTATTCCAAACGACAAGTTTTAATTTTAGATGCTTGTTATAGTGGTGCTTTTGCTAATGGTTGGCACACAAAAAGTATTGGAGTAGATATCAAAAAGCAATTAGGTGCAGAAGGACGAGTTGTGCTGACATCTTCTGGTGCAACTCAAACTTCCTTTGCACAAGAAGGGGCAACACTTTCCCTCTATACTCAATATTTAGTTGAGGGAATTGAGACAGGTGCAGCAGATACAGATAACGATGGCAATATTCATGTCCAGGAACTACACACTTACGCTAAAGCCAAAGTCCAAGCGGTGAAGCCTAACATGACACCAGATATCATTCTGGACAAGGAAGGATACAATATTTTATTGGCCTATGCTCCCAAAAATCCAGAAGCAGAGTATCGCAAATTGGTTGAACAATATGCTCCAAATGGTGAACTAAATGAATTGGCTTTTTTAGTCTTAAAGCCAAAACGGAAAATTCTGGGAATCACAGATACAAAAGCCGAAGAAATAGAAACAGAATTTCTCGAACCTTTTCGTAGACGGTTAGCAAATTTGCAAAGTTACAAACAAGCCTTTGCTAAAGCTGTTGAGCAAAAATATCCTCTAGATGAACATATTTTAAATATACTTAAAGATTATCAACAAGATGTTTTAGGGTTGAGAGATGAGGATGTAGCATCAATTGAGTTAGAAATTACATCTGTTAAAGAAGCAAAATATCAAAAACAGCTTCAGATACAAAAGCAGCAAGAAGAGGAAGCATTGCAACTTCAGCAACAAACAAAAGCATTATCACAATTACGATTGCAGCAGGAAGCAGAAAGATTGCAACGCCAACGAGAGGCAGAAGCAGCCGAGCAACTAAGATTGCAGCAAGAAGCAGAAAGATTGCAACGTCAGCGAGAAGCAGAAGCAGAAAAAAATAAATCTAGTTATCAGTTAAAGACTTTTCAGTTTGAAACTGCTCAGATAACTTTAAAAAGCTCAATGCTTAGTTTGGTGAAAACACCGGAAATTAAACGTATTGCCAAAAGCGCCGAGTATTTTACCCAAGACTTAGGAAATGGTGTATTACTGGAAATGGTACATATTCCTGGAGGGACTTTTCTTATGGGTTCTCCAGAAAATGAGAAAGACCGAAATTCTTCTGAAAGTCCACAACATCAAGTTACCGTTCCTTCGTTCTTTATGGGTAAATATCCAGTCACTCAAAAACAATGGCGACTTGTAGCTGCTTTACCCAAGATTAAGATTGATTTAGAATCTGATCCATCGAGCTTTAAAGGTGATAATCTGCCAGTTGAGTGTGTATCGTGGAATCATGCTCAAGAATTTTGCGCCAGACTCTCCCGCAAGACAAATCAAACCTATCGCTTACCTAGTGAAGCCGAATGGGAATATGCTTGTCGCGGGGGAACAACCACACCATTTTATTTTGGGGAAACAATTTCCACAGAATTGGCAAATTATGATGGTAACTACACCTATGGTGGTGGTGCAAAAGGAGAATATCGAGAGAAAACCACAGAGGTAGGAAAATTTCCTGCTAACCCTTGCGGTTTATACGATATGTGTGGTAATGTATGGGAATGGTGCGAAGATGAGTGGCACGGAAATTATATAAATGCTCCTACTGATGGTAGTGCGTGGTCAAATGGTAGCAATAATTACATGAGTCTGCGGGGCGGGTCTTGGTTCAACTATCCTCAGGACTGCCTTTCCGCGTATCGCAACGACAACACCCGCGACAACCACGACGACAATTTTGGTTTTCGTGTTGTCTGCGTTGTTGGGAGAATTCTTCAGTAGCCCTTTATACTTTTCCCCTCTTGCGCTTTGCGCTCTTGATTTTTCCCTTCCCTAGCGTAACGGAGTGGAGCGATAAAAAATATTTTTTTAGATTTTCGGATGCTTGATGAGTGCTTCGTCCATAGTACAGAAAACTTTAGATTTAGTCAAGTAGATAATAGCATAGAATAGATCCCCGACTTCTTAAAGAAGTCGGGGATCTGGCAGCATCTCAGATATCTCTAAAGTAAACACGAAAATGACACGCTTTATACATGACCAATTTGCCAAAGACTATTTAGAAGAACTACTCAAACCATTCGGAGAAGTGCAAGCAGCCAGTCAAGTAGCTGGAGAAATCCGGGAAATAGACGTATTATTCACACCATTTCCCAACCAAACAACCAACGTAGAACTATTAGGATTATTAGGAAAATTAGCCACAACACCGGCTATTTTTGAGCCATTTCGCAATCCAGCATCAACAGAAGAAATCTGTGATTGTCTGTTAAAATCATTAGAAGTCAGAGGTGCATTAAGAAGAGCAGCCAAACGGGAACAAACCACCAGCGCAAAAATTGAGATTCCTAAATTGTGGATTCTCACACCCACAGCCTCAAGAAACATCATCTCAGGATTTAGCGAGACAACAAAACCAGATTCCTTACCCGGAATATACTATTTAGCAAAATCATTACACGCCGCAATTGTCGTCATTCATCAATTACCACAAACTCAAGAAACACTGTGGTTAAGACTTTTAGGTAGAGGTACAGTCCAAAAACGAGCTATTGATGAATTAGCTGCGTTACCATTAAATCAACCTTACGTCAAAATCACCTTAGAACTACTCTACAACCTCCAGAAAAACTTAAAAATCAATCAAAGTTCACAAACAGAAGATCAGGAGTTGATTATGCGATTAGCGCCACTTTACCAACAAGACAGAGAACTAGCTAAACAAGAAGGAGAACAACGTCTAATTATCCGTCTCTTAAATCGCCGAATTGGTGAAATTGATTCATTATTAATTCAAAAAGTTCAAGAATTACCTGTGGAGAAACTGGAAGAATTAGGAGAAGCTTTGTTAGATTTTACTTCAGTTACAGATTTAGAAACTTGGCTGCAACATAATTCAATTAATTAGCTGCAACGTCCTAATTTTTCTGCACTATTAACAATAGCGATCGCTCTGCCCATTGTATCTTATTTTCTGGGTAATGCTTAGGGTGAAGGATGCGATAGCGAAGCACTGCTGCAAGCAGTTCGCTATCTATCTACCTAACTTAATTATGAGATTTAAAATAGATAATCAAACCAAAACATTTGATTAATTAGGTTCCTATATTTAGGTTATAGCACAAGCAGACGTAAAGACTTGTTTTGCTGTTAATTGTAAATTGGGAAAGATTGAGGAAACCAGTTTATCGTTGTTTTGAAACAATCGCTTTTGATATTCGTCTTCTACTAACGTACAAATTGTAATTGTTGGCTGCTTGGTTTTGCCAATATATTCTCTACCACCAATGCCTAAATAATCTACAATCCAATATTCAGGAATAGCTAATAGGGCATAATCTTCAACTTTGCGAGCATAATCATTTTGCCAGTTTGTGCTGACAACTTCAGCAATTAGTTTAATTGATTTTCCTGATGTAATTACAGGTTCTTGTTGCCATAATGGCTCATTGATTAGTTGTGTTTGGTCTAATATGATCACATCGGGACGAAAGGCTGTGTTTGTTCCCAGTAGTTTGATCAAGCAGCGATGGGGGATAAAGTATGGTAAATCATAATGATCAATTTCCACATTCAGTTTTCTGCCAATGAAAGATGATACCTGTTCATGTGGTCCTGTGGGTTCCATCTCGATTAATTCCCCATCAATAAGTTCATAGGGATAGCTGTCACCATATTGAGTAATAAATTCATCAGATGTAATTAATTTTAGGGTTGATTGTACCATTATTATTTTTCTAGCTGTATCTTATTTTCTGGGTGATTCTTAGGGTGAAAGATGCGATAGCGAAGCGCTGCTGCAAGCAGTTCGCTATATAGCTGATTTAATTATTTAATTTTCACTCTTAATGTCTGATATCTACAATTATGCCACAATAGCGAGATTAGGTAAAAGCATTAGGAGTTTTAGTTGTGGAGTCCCCCCAAAAAACATCATACCAACCAGCCGCAATTGAGGAAAAATGGCAAAAAACATGGTTAGAACTTGGCTTAGATAAAACCCCTCAAGATACAAACAAGCCCAAATTCTACGCGCTTTCCATGTTCCCTTACCCCTCCGGTAGCTTGCACATGGGTCACGTCCGTAACTATACAATTACAGACGTGATTGCTCGCCTCAAACGGATGCAAGGGTATCGAGTATTACATCCAATGGGTTGGGATGCCTTTGGACTACCCGCAGAAAACGCCGCCATTGATAGAGGTGTACCCCCTGCCAAATGGACATATCAAAATATTGCCCAAATGCGGCAACAATTACAACGTCTGGGTTTATCCTTAGATTGGGAAACTGAACTTGCTACCTGTTCCCCCGATTATTACAAATGGACACAATGGATTTTTCTGCAATTTTTACAAGCCGGTTTAGCTTACCAAAGAGAAGCCGCAGTGAATTGGGACCCCATAGACCAAACTGTATTAGCAAACGAACAAGTTGATAACGAAGGACGTTCTTGGCGCAGTGGGGCAATAGTAGAACGTAAATTACTACGTCAATGGTTTTTCAAAATTACCGACTACGCCGAAGAATTATTAAATGACTTAGATAAACTCACAGGTTGGCCGGAACGAGTTAAATTAATGCAAGCCAACTGGATAGGAAAATCCACAGGTGCTTATTTAGAATTTCCTATTGTCGGCTTAGATGAAAAAATCGGCGTTTATACTACCCGTCCCGACACTGTTTATGGCGTGAGTTACGTCGTTTTAGCCCCAGAACACCCCTTAACTCAGGTTATTACCACATCAGACCAAAAAGCAGCAGTAGCAGCCTTTATCAAGGAAGTCAGCAACCAAAGCGAGCTAGAAAGGACTGCGGAAGATAAACCAAAACGGGGTATTCCTACCGGGGGAAAAGTCGTGAATCCCTTCACTGGGGAAGAAGTACCCGTATGGATTGCAGATTATGTTCTCTATGAATATGGTACAGGTGCGGTAATGGGTGTACCAGCCCATGATGTCCGGGATTTCAAATTTGCGAAAGAACAGAATTTAGGGATTAAAGTTGTCATTGTCCCGGAAATTGGTGCGGAAAAAACTTTAAAATCAGCATACACAGAAGCGGGAATTTTAGTTAATTCTGGTGGCTTCAATGGCATGAATTCTGTAGATGCGAAAAAAGCTATTATCGAATTTGCCGAAAAACAAAACTTTGGTAAATTAAGAATACAATATCGCCTCAGAGATTGGTTAATTTCTCGACAACGTTATTGGGGCGCACCTATCCCTGTTATTCACTGTCCTGAATGTGGAATTGTGCCTGTACCTGACAAAGATTTACCTGTACAATTACCGGAAGATATTGAATTAAGTGGTCGTGGTGGTTCACCTTTAGCACAATTAGAAAGTTGGGTAAATGTCCCTTGTCCAACTTGCGGTACTCCTGCGAAACGGGAAACCGATACAATGGATACTTTTATTGATTCTTCTTGGTATTTCTTACGTTATTCTGATGCAAAGAATGAAGAAAAGATTTTTGATTCTGCTAAAGTAAATGATTGGATGCCCGTAGATCAATATGTAGGGGGAATTGAACACGCAATTTTACATTTATTGTATTCGCGTTTCTTCACCAAAGTATTAAGAGATAGAGGTTTATTTAACTTTGATGAACCATTTCAAAAGTTGTTAACTCAGGGAATGGTACAGGGTTTAACTTACATGAACCCGAATAAAGGTGGTAAGGATAAATGGATTCCTTCAAATTTAGTTGATGCTAATAATCCTCTAGATCCACAAACTGGAGAACCTTTACAACGTCTCTATGCTACCATGTCTAAATCAAAAGGCAATGGTGTTGCCCCGGAAGATGTGATTAATAAATATGGCATTGATACGGCGAGAATGTTCATTTTATTTAAAGCACCTCCTGAAAAAGATTTAGAATGGGATGAGGCTGATGTTGAGGGGCAATTCCGCTTTTTAAATCGCGTTTGGCGGTTGGTAACAGATTATGCTGCAAGTCCAAAACAACGGACAACTGACAACGGACAACTGACAAAAGCCGAAAAAGATTTACGTCGCTTCATTCATATTGCAATTCAAGCAATTACGGAAGATGTGGTAGATGAATATCAATTCAATACGGCAATTTCGGAATTAATGAAGTTAAGTAATGCCTTGACTGATGCTGATTGTCATAATTCCCCAATTTACGCGGAAGGGATGCTAACTTTGGTGATTATGTTAGCACCTTTTGCCCCCCATATTGGTGATGAATTATGGCAATTGTTGGGGAATAAAAATTCTGTGCATACTCAAACTTGGCCAAGTTTTGATCCTGCGGCTTTGATAGCTGATGAAATTACTTTGGTAATTCAAATTATGGGTAAAACTCGCGGCGCTATTCAAGTTCCTTCGCAATCTGATAAGGCTGAGTTGGAAAAATATGCGCGTGAGTCGGAAGCTGGACAACGTTATTTGGAAGGAAAGGAAGTTAAGAAGGTGATTGTTGTTCCTGGTAAGTTGGTGAATTTCGTTTTGGGTTAGTTTTTGTAGGTTGGGTTAAATGAAATGCAACCCAACTTATGTATTATTATTGGTTGATGTTGGGTTTCCTTGCGTCAACCCAACTTACAGACTTAAAATAACTTAGTTAAAAGTTTTTATTGGAAGCTGTTATGCGTAAAGGTGTGATTACACAATGGAAAGATAACAGGGGTTTTGGATTTATACAACCTAGTGATGGAGGTAAAGAAATTTTCCTTCACATCAGTGAAATAAAGGTGGCAAGTCGTCGTCCAAAAGTAGGTGATACAATCCTGTACGAATTAACAACAGCCTCAGATGGAAAACTTCGCGCCACTAAAGCATCAATTGATGGAGTTCCATCTCTACCTGTCAGAAAATACCAAAAGGTAAAAAAAGGTAGTCTTATGAAAAAACTTATCGGGATTACTGTTGCTGTTGGTTGTGTTATTTTTGCAACGGAATTTAAAGGTAGCCGTTCTCCAACTCCAATCACATCGTTCACTAAACCAGGATGTAAAATCAAAGGTAATATTTCTATAAACACTGGTAGTAAATTTTATCACGTTCCTGGCGCTGAAGATTATGAATCAACAGTAATTGATCCAACCAAGGGAGAGAAATGGTTTTGTAAAGAGTCAGAAGCGTTGGCCAATGGTTGGCGTAAAGCACCAAAATAAAATTTTTAGCAACCCAACACATTTATTATTATTGGTTGATGTTGGGTTTCTGTGCGTTAACCCAACCTACACTTTTATAAGTGATTTTTTTAGAGAAATCTGGTACTATTGAGAATGGATATATAAATCATTTCAAGTAATGAAAGTAAAGCTTCACAATAATGCAAACTCTTCTCGTACTGCGGTAAAACTTTCCAGTAAGTACATGGTTGTTTATCACAAAAAGGGAGAAACATTAGGAATGAATAGAATATTGTCCCCAAATATGGAAAAGCACTATTTTGTAAAGGCATTTTTAGATTTCCTTGCTAGAGATATTAAGAAAAATCCTAGCACTATTGAACCACTTACAGAAGATATGTATCGTCGTGCTTCATTGCTTACGGAAGGGATGGAAGTTGATCTTGATGAAGAGTTCCCAGAGGATTTCATATTTGTATGAATGTTAATGGGTGGACATTAAAAATTCATCCTGCCTTCGGTGAAAAATATAACAAATTGATTATTCAGGTTGAGGAACTTAAAGAAAAAATCCAGAAGGATATCAGCAACATCCAGCTACAAAGTTTCTTAAAAATATTACTGAGCTTATTTTTAATGCTCCATTTCTCAACCATTCAATTGGTTGTTCTTCATCTACTTTATCTGGATTTACCCATACAATATCCTTGAGTTCATCTATTTTTACAGATGCTTCACTAAAAAATTTTCTCGCAGTATTATCATCCAATGATATAACAATTTTATCTGTTGCTAGTGCTGCTTCTATTAAACATAAATCTTTTGTCATTTCTGCAATTCTTTTATTGCCAACATTAGCAGCAATACTTTCTATCTCAGTCCATAAACTATCATTTATTAATATTTCCAGATAGTTCCATTTTTTCTTTGCTACCATTTGTCGTCGCCAAGTTAGGGCAAATAAAGAGAGCTACTTGGATAGCTCTCTAAAATCATCAGGGTGCATCTACTTAGCACATTATATAATTCTAGCACCAAGGGGTCAAACCCCCTATTTTTTATTTTTGTCAGTTGTCAGTTGTCAGTTGTCAGTTGTCCGTTGTCCGTTGTCCGTTGTTCCCTGTTCCCTGTTCCCTCTAAAAAGAAAGAGAGCCAATTTAAACTAGCTCTCATGATAATCAAGTTGCGTCTTATTATCACACTATACCATTTTAAGGGTGAGGGGTGTCACCCTACATTGGGGCATTGAGTTTCTCTTCTAACAATTGATTGGTGAGTTTGGGTTCTGCACGTTTATCGGTTTTTTTCAGGACTTGTCCGACGAAAAAGCCTTTGAGGTTGGTGTTACCTTTGCGGTATTTTTCGACTTGTTGGGCGTTAGCAGCCATGATTTCATCAATAATCGGTTCAAGAATGGTACGATCTGAAATGAGTTCTTGACCAGCAAACGCTTCTTCTGGAGAAACTCCATTTAATAAGTCTGTGAGTTTTTCCTTAGCTTGAGCGTTGCTGATTTTACTATTTTCAATGCGAGTAATCACGTCTGCTAGATTAACAGCAGTCAGTTTAATTTCAGAGATGGTGAGTTTTTGCTTATTTAAGTACCCAGCGATATCTTGAGTAATCCAATTAGCCGCAGATTTGGGATTTGCACCTTTAGATATTGCACTTTCAAAATAGTCCGCAACTGGTTTATCCTCAGTTAAGACCCGCGCATCATAAGCCGAAAGTCCCAAGTCATTTTCATAATGATGGCGTTTGCGGGCTGGTAATTCGGGTAATTGACTTAACCATGAATCTAATTCTGTTTGGGTGACTTCAATGGGGGCTAAATCTGGTTCTGGGAAGTAACGATAATCACTAGAACCTTCTTTAATCCGCATACTGCTGGTGCGTTGTGAACCTTCTTCCCACAGTCGGGTTTCTTGAACAATCTTTTCTCCTGATTCAATGGCTGCGATTTGGCGTTCAATTTCATAATCAATCGCTTTTTGAATCGCACTAAAGGAGTTCATATTCTTGATTTCTACCTTAGTGCCAAATTGCTCTCGTCCCACCGGACGGACAGAAATATTCACATCACAACGCAGAGATCCTTCTTGCATATTTCCATCACTGACACCAAGATAGCGCACAATCCGCCGCAGTTCTTGAGCATATTCAGCCGCTTCTTGTCCAGTTCGCAAATCAGGTTCAGAAACAATTTCCACCAAGGGAATACCAGCGCGGTTATAATCTACGAGAGAATAGGTAGAACCGGAAAGCCTATCACTACCTGCGTGGACGAGTTTCCCCGCGTCCTCTTCCATGTGTAAGCGAGTAATACCAATGCGTTTGCGGGTGGGGTTTCCCGCATCATCAACCAATTCAATTTCTATCCAACCATGTTCGGCTATGGGTAAATCATATTGAGAAATTTGGTAATTTTTGGGTAAATCAGGATAAAAATATTGTTTGCGGTCAAATTTACTATACCGAGCGATTTGACAATTTAGCGCCAAACCTGTTTTCACGGCGTATTCGAGAACTTTGGCGTTCAGTACGGGTAAAACTCCTGGTAAACCCATACATATTGGGTCAATGTTAGTATTGGGGTCAGCACCAAAAGCTGTGGAACTGTTGGAGAAAATTTTGGTGTTGGTACTGAGTTGACAATGGGTTTCTAAGCCAATAATCGCTTCGTATTCAGTTTTTACGGGTGTAGCTGTGGTCATATCCAGATTTTGCCATTTTTCTGATTTGGTACTATTTTAGCGGTTTTGGGTTGATATTAAGGGTGAGGCGATCGCGCTATTCTGTGAGATTATAAGAGACTAGGCTGAAAACCCTTGAAGTTGAGTTTTGGAGCGTGGTGGTCAGTGAGCAGTTCGGCAAGCTCACTGTAACACTTGTCGAACTGCGGAAAAACTCAACTGTCCTTTAGGCAAGGGATGAAAGCCAGGTAGAGGCTGTCTTCCTCCACAGAAAGTTTTTCTCGTTGACAAAATTATAATATATGAGTTAGCATAATTTTGTGGTGTTTAGGTCGAAACCATGATAATTTACGAGTTCAAAGTCAAAGGAAAAGATAGGCAATATCGCGCAATAGATGAGGCTATTCGTGCATCTCAGTTCATCCAAAATAAATGTTTAAGATATTGGATGGACAATAAAGGTGCGACGAAATATGATCTCAATAAATATTGCGCGATTTTGGCATCTGAATTTCCTTTCGCTGATGAACTTAATTCAATGGCAAGACAATCTGCTGCGGAACGTTCTTGGAGTACAATAGCTCGATTTTACGACAATTGTAAAAAGAAAGTTAAGGGTAAGAAGGGATTTCCAAAATTCAAAAAGAATTGCCGTTCAGTTGAGTACAAAGTTACCGGCTGGAAGTTATCCGAAACCAGAAAAGCAATTACTTTCTCTGACAAGAAAGGTATAGGTACTCTGAAATTAAAAGGTACTTACGATCTTAATTTTTATGATATCAAACAAATTAAGCGAGTTCGTTTAGTCCGTCGGGCTGATGGATATTATGCTCAATTTGCAATTGATGTCAAAATTAGAATTGAATCCCAACCAACGAATCAAATAGTTGGCTTAGATGTGGGCTTGAAATACTTTATTGCCGATTCAAAAGGTAATGTAGAACCTGCCCCACAATTCTATAGAAAGTCAGAAAAACAGTTAAGTCGAGCTAATCGTAAAAAATCTAAGAAGTTTGACAGAGATAAGAAAAAAGCTAAACAAACACAATCCAAGAACTATTTAAAAGCTAAAAATAGGTATGCCCGTAAACATTTAAGAGTAAGTAGGCAGCGAAAAGAATATTGCAAGAGATTAGCATATTCCGTGATCCAATCTAACGATTTGGTAGCTTACGAAGACTTAAATATTAAAGGCATGGTAAGAAACCGACATTTAGCTAAGTAAGTCGGCCCAATAAAATCGATATATGTTTAGTTTTGTAAAAACCGTGAAACACCCTATTTATAAGGTATTCGTTAATTTATATTTCGTTACATAGATTGATTTTTTAACGCCGACCTACTTAAATCAATTTCTGATGCTGGCTGGGCAACTTTTCGGCAATGGTTAGAATATTTTGGGCATAAATATGGGAAGATAACGGTTGCTGTTCCTCCTCATAATACTTCCCAGAATTGTGCTAATTGTGGTCAAAAAGTGAAAAAATCCCTATCAACCAGAACCCATAATTGTCATCATTGTGGGTTTGTGGAAGATAGAGATATTAATGCCAGTATCAATGTCCTAAAATTAGGATTAACTACGGTAGGGATACGGTCAGCTACGCTACAGGAGATTTGCCCTCTTGGGCGATTGGTGAGGCAGCGCGGTCTTGGGGGTTTCCCCCATGAGCGACTGCCGAACCCGTAAGGGTGCAAACCTGTCGTCTAACGGCGAGTCTGTGAATGTAGAATCCCCGCGTCTTTAGACCGGGGAGTGTCAACAAGTTCATATTCCTTAGATAGAAAAATCAACGGAATTATTTTTTGATGTAGAGACGTTACATAAAACGTCTCTACAAGTCTCTACAAGTCTCTACAAATGTTCTAGATAGCGCATATTTAATTTCGGTCGTTGTCTCCTAAACAAGCAAGCTGGTTGTTACAGTGTTGCTTATACCCAAATTAGCATTGGTGGGAGAGGAAAGGGAGAGGGTAAAAGTCTCATCTGCTTCGTTCAGGGAATCATTGAGAATGGGAATATTGATGACCTGACTAGTAACACCAGGGTTAAAGGTTAGAGTTCCGTTGGTGCTGGTATAGTCTGAGCCTGCTGTAGCCGTACCGTTAGGAACATTCCTACAAAGGTTTTAAATTACGCATACTTGATTATTGTATAAAATAACAAAATTTACTAAATTAGAACTTTTGTCATCTATCTAAAGATAGATTGTAATGACTAATTAATATTGAAAAAATTAAAGCCATAATTTTTGCAAATTTAGTAAAATACCGAATAAGGACTTGATTTCTTAGATTTTCAATCTTCATATTTTGAAATTACTTATGCCCAGGTCACTGAGAATTAATCATAACTATATTAATGAGATTAAGTCAAAAATCATACAAGAAGGCTATCGGACTCAAAGGGCTTTAGCTGATGATGCAGGATTATGCTTAACTACAGTTAGCAACTTCCTGAATGGTAAACCCGTTGATTATGCAACCTTTGAAGAACTATGTCGGAGATTAAGTCTAGATTGGCAAAAAATCAGTATTTCAAATACTGAAGTAATATCTACTCCTCTATATTCATACGCAGAAATACGTAAAGAACAAACAAAGATATCAAATCAAGACTGGGGAACAGCGATTGATATTTCAGCATTTTATGGCCGCAGCCAAGAACTGACACAACTAGAATCATGGATTTTGGAAGATGGCTGTCACTTAGTAGGATTATTTGGTATGGATGGAGTTGGTAAAACAACTTTAGCTACCCAACTGACAAAACAAATTCAGGATCAGTTTGATTACGTTTTTTGGCGTTCAGTGCCAACAGTCCCATCTTTTGATAGTATGATCACCGAGATGCTTTCCTTTATTTCCCATCGTCGGGAAAGTACACCCGATATCAATCAGCTGATCCATTATCTGTATGAACACCGATGTCTCATTATCTGGGATAATCTAGATACGGTTTTGGATGTTGATTATATCAAATATATTCAGTTAATCCGGATCATTGCAGACACGAAACATCAAAGCAATTTAATTTTTACCAGTCGAGACAAACCTGTTCAACTCACTGAATTGGAGGGGTGGTCATTATCAGTCCGTTCTTTGAGGTTGACTGGTTCATCAGAAATAGCTCTTTCTCTGCTACAATCAAGGCGACTATTGGGAACGGATCAACACAAGTATGAATTATCCCATTCTTATGGTCATAATCCCTTGAAAATTAAAATTGTTGTTAATATTATTATTGACTTATTTGATGGTAATATTGAAAAATTCCTCAAACAAAATACATTATTAGTCAGTAATTATATAAACAGCTTACTAGAACAGCAGTTAAATCCCCTCTCGGTTCTAGAATGGCAAATTATGTACTGTCTGGCCACTGACCAGCGATTAATAAATCTGACGGATTTGGCGCAAAATCAAAATATATTACCTAATGTTTCTATATCCCAACTTTTACAAGCAATAGAGAGGCTATATTCACGATCTTTAATAGAGAGAGAAGCGGGTATGTACAGTTTGCAATCTGTTCTCAGGGAGTATGTCATGGAAAAATTTATTAATAAATTATGATTTTATTATATATAAGCTTTAAAAATCTGATTTGCAGTAAGATCTAATTCAGGAAAAGTTTGGGAAATAATCCGTTCATGATCTCGAAACTTGCTAATTTGATATTCTTCATCAATTAAATTACAAACAGAGATTGTCGGTTGTTTAGGATTACCAATAAAATTATTTATACAGCACTTTCCGGTGTTATGAGGTACATATCCAGCGGGCAAGATGCCCGCACTACAAGAGTTTTATAATTCAAGTTTGTACCTCATTAGAGCGAAATCTGCTGTATTATAGCATTGACAAAAAACAAGAACCCCGACTTCTTGAAGAAGTCGGAGATATGGATATTATTTAATTACTACTTCCCAAATCCTTTACCTTTACTAATAGAAGGAAGACAAATACAGTTTTCTAACTGCTGAAGTAAGGTTTCGGTATCCAGATTTTGACCAATTAACACTAACTGATTTTTCTTTTCACCTTTCCATTGATCATCATCAATAGTGAAGCGTTTACCGCATAGATGGAAAATATGACGTTGAGGACTTTCATCAAACCACATAATTCCCTTAGCACGGAAAACATTTGTGGGTAATTGGTTATCTAAGAAATGTTGAAACTTTCTAATCGAAAAAGGTTTTTCACTTTGGAAAGAAATAGAGATAAAACCATCATTTTCTAAGTGGTCAGAATGATGATGATGTTCATGATCATGGTGGTCATGGCCACAGGTAGAATGATCATGATCATCGTGATGTTCATGTCCACAATCAGCATGATCATGGTCATCATGATCATGATGTTCTTCTGCGTGGTCATCAAAATATTTATCAGATTCAAACAAACCAACACTAAGAATTAAGGGAAGGGGAACTTGGGATTTTGTCGTGCGAATAATTCTGGAACCTTCCTTAATATTGTTGATTTTTTTCTCCAATTCCTGCAAAGTGGTTTCATCAACTAAATCAGTTTTATTGAGAATAATGACATCACCATAAGTAATTTGACTCAAAGCCGCTTCAGAATTGAATAAATCTAAGCTATAATTTGCCGCATCAACTACAGTAATAATAGAATCTAACCGAGTTAGATCTCGCAATTCTGAACCCAGAAATGTCATAGCTACGGGTAAAGGATCTGCTAAACCAGTGGTTTCTACAACTAGATAATCTAGCTTTTGTTCCCTTTCCAAAACTTTGTAAACAGCATCAACCAAGTCATTATTAATTGTGCAACAAATACAGCCATTACTTAATTCCACCATGTTTTCATCAGTGGAAACAACCAATTCATTATCAATACCAATTTCGCCAAATTCATTCACTAACACAGCAGTTTTTACACCTTGCTGATTTGTGAGAATATGGTTGAGTAAAGTCGTCTTACCACTACCAAGGAAACCCGTAATAATTGTTACTGGTAAACCTTGTTTAGCAGATTCCATTGCGTGAGATTCGGAATTAACTGTTGTTTGCATAGTCATAAAGGAGGATTTTGGTGTATTCTAAATTTTATCTTGATTTTGTCCACTCGGCGTTAGAGTAATACCAAATTAAGATGAAGCTGTATAGAATCAGATTTCAAGAATAATTGACCGCAGATAAACGCAGATAAACGCAGATGAAGACGGATGAATTTATGGATTTCATGATTCTGTGCCGTCTCATATAAAATTGGTATAACATATTTACATACTAGCTTGAAAAATCTGGTTAACACTGAGGGTAAGCTCTGGGAAAGTTGGTGATACTATAGTTTGATTTTCTCTAAATTGACTAACTCGATATTCTCCATTGATTAAATGATAGATTGAATCATACTTTACCTCCAGGTGTTGACAAGATTACGAACTATTACTAACAATAATCATAGCCAATTATTAGCTACTAAAATTTTCATTTACGCCATTGTCATCAACTTGCGTTATCATTGTTTATCGTCAGATTGCCTTATTCCTCTATTATGACCCTATCTATTTACAATACTCTCACCCGTCGTCAAGAACAATTTACCACCGTCGAACCTGGCAAGGTTAAGATGTATTATTGCGGCGTGACAGTTTATGATTACTGCCATTTGGGTCATGCTAGAGCTTGTATTGTTTGGGATGCAGTGCGTCGTTATCTGCAATTTATCGGTTATGATGTCCGCTATATCCAAAATTTTACGGATATTGATGATAAAATTCTCAAACGCGCCAGAGAAGAAGGTTCTTCCATGGAAGTTGTCGCCGAAAAATATATTCAAGCATATTTTGAAGATATGTCGCGGTTGGGAATTAAAGAAGCTGATGAATACCCCCGCGCTACACATACAATGAATGGTATTCAAAGATTAATTCATGATTTAGAACATAAAGGTTTTGCTTATCCGTCTCATGGTGATGTGTATTATGCAGTCCAGAATTTTGCCGAATATGGCAAACTTTCGGGACGGAAATTAGAAGATATGCAAGCCGGTGCAAGTGAACGGGTAAACGTCGAAGACCCAGAATATCAAAAGAAGCGATACCCCTTTGATTTTGCCCTGTGGAAGTCTGCAAAACCCGGTGAACCCGCGTGGGAGTCTCCTTGGGGAAAAGGTCGCCCCGGATGGCATATAGAATGCTCGGCCATGGTACGCGATCGCTTGGGTGATACCATAGATATTCATGCTGGTGGTGCTGACTTAATTTTCCCCCACCATGAAAACGAAATTGCTCAATCGGAAGCAGTTACCGGCAAACCTTTAGCCAATTATTGGTTACACAACGGCATGGTCAAAGTAGATGGGGAAAAAATGTCCAAATCCTTGGGTAATTTTATCACCATTCGTCAATTATTAGATCGGGGTGTAGACCCAATGGCTGTGCGTTTATTTGTGATGATGGCACAATATCGTAAACCCATAGATTTTACCGATGATGCTATATTAGCAGCAACCAACGGCTGGCATACTATCAAAGAAGGTTTATTATTTGGACATCAACATGGTAAAAAACTAGAGTGGGATGAATCTAACCAAATCCAAAATTCCGAGATTGAGAGATTTCAAGAAGCCGTTAATGATGATTTTAATTTTCCTGGTGGTTTAGTAATAATTTTTGAATTAGCCAAAGAGCTAAATCGGGAAAGAAACATCATTGTTCATCAAGGAAAAACAGAAACCCCAGCAAATGAGTTACTTGAAAAATGGCAAACCCTAATTAAATTAGCAGACGTTTTAGGTTTAACCGCCCAACCAGAACCAGAAACTCCTAAACAAGATAGTATAAGCGATACCGAAATTGAAGAACTAATTCAAGAAAGACAAGAAGCAAGAAAAAACAAAAACTTCGCTGAATCAGATAGAATTCGTGATCAACTATTAACCAAAGGCATCACCTTAATAGATAGTAAAGAAGGCACACGCTGGCACAGATAATAAATTTAAAATTCCTCTCTGCGCCTGGAGCGTCTCTGCGTGCAAAAAAAATAATTCTCAATTTTTAATTAACACCATGTGGAAACAATTAACAACCGCAATTTCTCATTTAAACATCCCCGCTGACTGGGTAGGAATTAGAGCCGTAAAAACAACTTCAACCCATCATTCCGTGCGTGATGGTTTACCCCAAAGCAATGGTAAATCATTAGATATGGGAGCAATGATAGAAGTCATAGTTGATGGTTGTTTAGGTTATGCAGCCACCAACTCCTTAGATATTTCCAGCTTACAAAACGCTGCGGAAATCGCCTATAAACAAGCATTAGTAGCCAGTAAATGGTGGATATATCCCCTGAGTGAAAATACCCGTCCTCAAGTAGTTGGTGAATATAACTCACCATTTTTAGAACCATTTGACGCTTTTAGTCCTGGAGAAATCAACAACTTACTAATTCGGATTTGTCAGCAACTCAAAATTAACGATAAAATCATTCAAACTACAGCCACCGTCGGTACAGATCAAAAAGAAACTTGGTTTGTGAGTAGTAATGGTTCCGAAATATATCAGAATATTCTATCTCTTAGTCATCATTTTGGAGCGATCGCTCAAGATGGCACAATCGTCCAACAACGCAGCAATAACGGCGCTCATGCAAACTCTTATCAAGGAGGTTGGGAACTTTTCAAACACGATAATTTATGGCATCAAGTTCAAAAAGTTGGTGAACAGGCATTAGAATTATTAACAGCGGAAGAATGTCCAAATACCCGCACCAATTTAGTTTTAGCACCAGACCAAATGATGCTACAAATTCACGAAAGTATCGGACATCCTTTAGAAATTGACCGCATTTTAGGAGATGAACGCAACTATGCCGGCGGTAGCTTTGTTACCAAAGATGATTTTGGTAAATTAGAATATGGTTCACCGCTGATGAATATCACCTTTGATCCTACAGTACCAGGTGAATTTGCCAGTTATAGTTTTGATGATACTGGTGCAGCAGCCACCAAAGAATATGTGATTAAAAAAGGCATTTTACAACGGGGTTTAGGCAGTTTAGAAAGTCAAGCCAGAGCAGATTTACCCGGTGTTGCTTGTGCGCGTGCTTGTTCCTGGAATCGTCCCCCAATTGATAGAATGGCTAACTTGAATTTAGAACCAGGAAACGCCACCTTTGAGGAAATTATCTCAGGAATAGAACATGGGATTTACATGGAATCTAACCGTTCTTGGTCAATAGATGATCAACGTTATAAATTTCAATTTGGTTGTGAATATGCCAAATTAATTGAAAACGGTAAACTTACTAAAACCCTGCGTAATCCTAACTATCGTGCCACTACGCCAGAATTTTGGCATAGTTTAATTAAAGTTGGTAATGATACTAATTGGCAAATATATGGTACACCTTTCTGCGGTAAAGGAGAACCAAATCAAGCCATTTCTGTAGGTCATGGTTCACCAGTTTGTGAATTTGCAAATGTGGAGGTTTTTGGTGGTGGTTAATGAATTATGTTTCGCGCAAAGAGGCAAAGGAGCAAAGGCGCAAAGTTAAAGTAGGTTGGGTTAAGCGATAGCGCAACCCAACAAAGAATTGATAATATATTGATCTTGAATTAATGCTACAATAAACAAGTAACTACTTGATGCCATATCAATATGATCATTGCTCAAGAATTAGAATCACAACAAGACATCTCCGCAGATGTAATATTTCCTCCTAGTGATTTATATAGTGATGAACCTCCCGTGGAAACTGAACTACATCTACGACAAATAATTTTACTTTTCAAATGTTTAGAATGGTTATGGAAAGATAGAACAAATTTCTATGCTGCGGGAAATTTGACTATTTA
This sequence comes from Dolichospermum sp. UHCC 0315A, assembly GCF_008121535.1. GTDB lineage: Bacteria > Cyanobacteriota > Cyanobacteriia > Cyanobacteriales > Nostocaceae > Dolichospermum > Dolichospermum lemmermannii. Next base: position 3,918,068 of record NZ_CP043056.1, on the reverse strand, counting down.
CTATAGTCCTAACCAAAAAAAATCAGAATATTTCCGAGGTCCTGATTTTTTTGTGGTCTTGGAAACTGAACGCAAAACCCGCAAAAGCTGGGTAGTGTGGGAAGAAGATGGTAAATATCCTAATTTCATTTTAGAAATTCTTTCACCCAGTACAGCTAATACTGATAGAGAATATAAAAGGGAACTTTATCAAAATACTTTCCGCACACCGGATTATTTTTGGTTTGACCCTTATACATTAGAATTTGCAGGTTTTCATTTAGTTGATAATAAATATCAACCTTTAGGACTAAATGAAAAGGGACATTTATGGAGTGAACAGTTAGGTTTATACTTAGGGATTCATCAAGGATTGTTGAGGTATTTTACTCCAGCAGGAGAGTTAGTACCTACACCAGAAGAAACCGCAGAAGAGGAAACTAAAAAAACAGCAATACAAGTGCAAAGAGCAGAAATAGAATCCCAAAGAGCAGAAATAGAATCTCAAAGAGCAGAATGGGAAGCTAGAAGATCAGAACGGTTAGCAGCAAAATTGCGAGAATTAAATATTGATCCAGATACAATTTAAAAAATGAAACCAGAAGAATTATCAACGCTAGAAAAAACTTTTAATCAACTTGTGGAAACCCTGCTGATTAAAAAAGCAGAAAATGAACATTTTACTGTGCGACTTAGCAGCGAAAGTAGTCAATTTACCCGCTTTAATTCTGCCAAAGTTAGACAAACAGGTTATGTTCATGATGGTTCGATTCAACTAACCTTAATGGCCAATCAACGCAGTAGTTTTCGTCAGTTTCCCTTTACTGGAAATTGGGAAATAGACTGGGAATTAGTATCCACTGCTTTACAAGAATTACGTGATGAATTAACATTATTACCAATTGATCCTTATTTAGTTTTACCATCAGGAAATCATAGCAGTCGAGAAATTAATATTGGTAAATTACTAACTCCAGAAATATTAGTTCCTAGTATTCTCGAACCTGTGACTAATTTAGATTTTACGGGGATGTATGCTGGGGGAATTGTCATCAGAGGTTATGGTGATTCTAGCGGACAAAAACACTGGTTTGTGACTGATTCCTTTAATTTAGATTATTCCTTATTTATGGCATCAGGACAAGCTGTAAAAGGAACTTTTGCCGGCAGTGAATGGAATGAAGCTGCTTATTTAGCTAAAATAAATGATGGGAAACAGCAGCTAGAAATGCTATCTCGTCCAGTTAAAGAATTACCAAAAGGACAATATAAAACCTATTTTGCTCCCGCTGCGGTGGCTAATTTATTGGGTATGCTTTCCTGGGGTGCTATCAGTGAAGCTAGTATTCAACAAGGTAATAGTGCTTTAGCTGCTTTATCACGTCAAGAAAAACAACTTTCTTCAAAATTCACTTTAAAAGAAAATTTTCAAAGTGGTTTAGTTCCCAGATTTAATAATTTAGGAGAAATGGCTGCATCCGAATTAACTTTAATTGAAAAAGGGATTTTAATTAATAGCTTAGTTAATTCTCGCACAGCGAAAGAATATCATAAACCCGCTAATGGTGCGAATGGTTCAGAAACCTTACGTTCTCCCGAAATTAATCCTGGTAATTTGGCATTTGAGAAGATTTTACCCAGTTTAGATACAGGGTTATATGTTTCTAATTTACATTATTTAAACTGGAGCGATCGCCCATCTGGGAGAATTACAGGGATGACTCGTTATGCTTGCTTTTGGGTAGAAAATGGCGAAATTATTGCCCCCATTGCTAACCTACGCTTTGATGAAAGTCTCTATCGTTTTTGGAGCGCAGAAAATCTCATTGATTTAACAAACTTCCAGGAATTTATTCCCGAAGTCGGAACTTACGAAAGCCGACAATTAGGAGGAAGTTTAGTTCCTGGTATGTTGGTGAAAAATTTCACCTATACATTATAAACCTTATCAACCTTAGATTCCCAACCGCAATATATATTAGGGAGGGAATTGGGGTTGAATCTTAATTCTACCACTTGTTGGGTAGTTCCACGCTGCCCTTAGGGTCAGGCGTGGGGCTTCTGTCGGTTAAGCTAAAGCACAATTACCAATTAAACAAACTCTTCCAACTGTTCTAACTTTAACCAAATATTTGGCGTTGGCACTTGTCCAAACTTCACCAAAGCATAATCACCCTTAATATCGACAATTTCCCCCTTAGTTTCAAACAAATAACTAGGAAAGCGGGAATCACTAGCTTTAGCTTCTAGACTATTTTCCAACTTTTCCCGAATAGCCCGCACCATATTGCCTTTTTTAACAGCCATAAATTCCCCTCGTTCCAAAATAAACGCTTTTACTCAAAATTTTATCTTGTACCCAGACACAAAGGTAATTTCTTTCCTCAAAAAACATAACCGCCTACCTTGGTAGTAAGCGGTTTCAGAAAATTAATATTTAGTTCAAGATAGTTCTTCCTTATCAAATTCATGATAACAAATCCCAAAGCAATTGTCAACCCCCCAATTCTCTATTTTCGCGCTTTGATTTATTTGTAAATTCTGCGGGGGGTTGCTGATTTTCGCCTCACTCAATTATTGTGCAAATCTAGCTAATAACTCCTCACGAGATAATTGTAGAAGCAAAGGAGTAAATTCTTCCCTATTCATGGCAATTAGAGGGTTGATAATTGTTTGTAGCTGAGAATCAACCTGTCCAAACCGGACTTGCATGATACTTTCAATCATAGCGCGTCGTTCCCTTTCTACACCTTCTTGTCGTCCTTCTTGTCGTCCTTCTTGTCGTCCTTCTTGTCGTCCTTCTTGTCGTCCCTCTTGTCGTCCTTCTTGTCGTCCTTCCTCAAGTCCCTCTTGAAGTCCTTGTTTTTTAAGTGCTTCTAATTGTTGTTGATACATTTCCGATAATTTCATAATCAACTCCTGATCATCTTTATCAATATCGTGTTCTTGTCGTTGACGTGCAGATAACACAGCAATTAGGTTATGTACCAATTGTATGACATCCGCAAGGAAGGGACTATTATTTGCCAGTGCTTCTAATTCTTCAACCGCTTGTCGTTGTACTTTCCCTTTCCCTAAAATTCTCAGAAATAGGGTTTCTGGTGTGTTGGGGAGTTGGTGAATCGCAATAATTACGGTTTTTAAGCCTTCTCCCAAAAAATAAATCCCTTTTCCCCAGTTTTCTTCATCTCCAGTTGTATTAAAACTTGTGAGAAGTTCCGCTGACGCAGTAGGAGAAAAAATCCATAGCCGGGGTAATTCGGCTTCATTTATACGGTTATTATTGCGATTAGATTGACGCTCTATGTCTCCATGGATGTCAAATAATTTACCCATGCAACTGCGAATTTCACTTTTAGTGACAGCATTACGGAATGGTTCAAATATAGCATAATTTCTCACCATCCGTCCCAATATTCCTAGGGCTTCCAGGCTTTGTGTTGGTTGGGGTGAAGGAATAAATACAACGTCAATTTGTCTGACTTCTGCTGTGATATCTTTACTGGTTTCTACTTGACCATAGGGTGTTAATAGTTCAGTTAGATATTGTTTGGCAAATTGATCATGGATAAAGCGAGTCATTTAAGTTGATTTGAAGACAGAAATATGAATTTAACACTAACTTTGAAATTGAGAACAAAAATGACTGGAACGCCCACCTAATTTAATGCGTTGGATAATATTACCACAAACCTTACAAAGTTCGCCAGTGCGGTAAGCTTCACCGCCATAATTACCATTAACGCCTTTAACACTCAATAAATTCATCAACAGAAAATAGTGAAGGTATTGTTAATTACCATTGATTAATCTCTACTTATAGGATAAGAAATGTGGGGTTTTTATATCGAAATATTAAGGAATATTGCATTTCTATCAAAACATAGAGCTATAGAAGGAATTCAGCCAAAAGTCCGTGATAGGATACTTTGGGAAAATGTTTATAATTGGGAGAAAACCTTTGACACTACGGGTTGCTGTTGTTGGTTCAGGACCTGCGGGTTCATGCGCTGCTGAAACACTAGCTAAAGCTGGGATTGAAACCTATTTATTTGAGCGGAAGCTAGATTACGCCAAGCCTTGCGGGGGTGCTATTCCCCTCTGTATGGTGAAGGAATTTGACTTACCTCCAGAAATTATTGACCGTCAAGTCCGCAAAATGAAAATGATTTCTCCCTCTAATCGTGAGGTTGATATCAATCTAATAAATCAAGATGAATACATAGGAATGTGCCGCAGAGAAGTGTTGGATGGCTTCTTGCGAGACCGGGCGGAAAAATTAGGGGCAAATTTAATTAACGCCACTGTTCATAAAGTTGATATTCCTGCCGGCAAGTCTGACCCCTATACAATCCACTACGTTGACCATACAGGAGAAGGAGCGCAGGGCGTTACTAAAACCCTGAAAGTGGATTTAATCGTTGGTGCGGACGGGGCAAATTCCCGCATTGCTAAGGATATGGGTGCTGGGGATTACAATTATGCGATCGCTTTCCAAGAACGTATTCGTCTTCCCCAAGACAAAATGGCCTATTACAATGAACTCGCCGAAATGTACGTTGGCGATGATGTTTCTACCGACTTCTACGCTTGGGTATTCCCCAAATATGATCACGTAGCGGTAGGTACTGGCACAATGCACATCAACAAAGCCAGAATCAAACAATTCCAAGCTGGTATTCGCGCCCGTGCTTCTGAAAAACTAGCCGGCGGTGAAATCATCAAAATAGAGGCACACCCCATCCCCGAACATCCCCGTCCCCGTCGCGTTGTTGGACGCATAGCCTTGGTAGGAGATGCTGCTGGTTATGTTACCAAGTCTTCTGGTGAAGGTATTTACTTTGCGGCTAAATCTGGCAGAATGTGCGCCGAGGCCATTGTAGAAGCAGCTAACGGCGGTGCGCGGATTCCCACAGAAGCCGATCTCAAAGTATACCTGAAACGTTGGGATAAGAAATACGGACTCACCTACAAAGTATTAGACATTCTCCAAAACGTCTTCTATCGTTCCGATGCTACCCGCGAAGCATTTGTAGAAATGTGTGATGACATGGATGTACAAAAGCTAACTTTTGATAGTTATCTTTATAAAACTGTAGTTCCCGCTAACCCCTTCACTCAATTAAAAATTACTGCCAAAACTCTTGGTAGCTTAATTCGTGGTAACGCCCTTGCGCCCTAAAAGGGGACATGAGAAGCCCAGAAATAAATTTTGGGCTTCTTTTTTTTTGGGTGAATAAATTACATATTATTTTTGTTTCACTCACCCAAATTAATCGCGGGATTCCTCTTAAAAAATCCCCTGGGCATCAATTTAAAACCAACGCGGTGAGTTGGCATTACAGGCCAATCTTCTGGACGGGGAATATGAGTGATTCCCATTGTGTACCAGACAACTAGATCTTCATTATTCACAGATTCATTATCACCAATATATTTTGGTAAACCCTCCCCCAATTGCGTTTGATTGGGATAATCTCCACCTGCATACATTTCACTGGGTTTATATTTTGTCACCCAAAAATGATGAGTTGCAAAACCTGCTTTTTTCCTAATATTTGCACCTTCTACCGCATACAAAATTGTATTTCCTCCTGGCATTAACATATATGCAGGTGAAACACCTAAATTATTTTGTTTATTTGCACTAGCAATCATCCATTCTCGACTGTGTTGAATATCCATATCACGCACAGCAGATTTTTCGGTTTTTAGTGGAGTATCTTCTACAGTTATGGCATTGCCTAACGGGTTTTTATCACCCATTGGTAACGCTTCTACATTCATTTCCATTACAGAATTAGCTTGTCCATCTATATCTAAATCTAAGCGATAATTGAAGAAATGCTGATGATTTACTCCAAAGATATTTTTAGCTAATAATCTACCAAATGACTTATTTTCAGTTTGTTTTATGCTGGCTGTTCCCTGGACTAAATCAATTCCCGTTAACTCATTCTCTACTTCTAAAGTACCGTCTTGCCTAAATATCCAATTGATACTGTAATCATAGTTGTCAACTGTCGTCATCATTTTTATGACTAATTCACGATTGCGACGGACATAATTTTTTTGCGTGCTGTAATCAAAATGTTTCCACAGGATACCGTTATCTCTTTCATAGATACCAATTAATCCGGGTATGTTGAAAGGTTCTCCTGCACTATTAGCAAGCACTGTATTCAGTAAAACTCCATTTTCAGGAATTTCTTTACCTAATTCTAGTTTATTCGCTAATAATCCCAAATTATATTCTCCCACATCAAAGGCATTACGAAATGACCAATTGGGCTGAGGATGACCGTAAGGAACTGCCATTTCTGAAAGACTACCACGATATAAAATTGATCTATCTTTTTCACCATCATTATATTTGACAAGATACAAAACTAAACCTTCGCGGGGGTGCATTAAATAACGAAATTTCCAACCTTGCCAAGTAATTTCATTACCTTTAATTTGGAAACTTGTTCCTTCTGGTTGATTAATATTTAATGGTTTTGGTGGTGCAATTACTTGACTAAAAGCATTAACATCATAATCCCAATTTTCTTGGGAAAGAGGAACTATCCCATTATCAACAAAACTATCAACTTGACCTTTATTTAAATTAACTGTAACTAAAACGCCTTCTATGGGACGGGCATAAAAATTCCAATGTTTACCTTGATAATAAGATAATGCTCGACAAATTCGATTACCAGATTTTGCTTCTGCTTTATTGAGTATTCCTGCTCCCCAACAACTTATTTCTACATTTTTAAAATCTTTAATTCCCCGTTTTTGCATAGCTAGTTGCCAACGTAAATCTGATTTTACAACTTCGTTAGCTATGGCATAATCTGGGTTTAAAATAGCAGGTTGTCCATGCGGTATTTCTTGCCAGGAAGTGAGGTTTTTAGTGTTTAAATTAACTGTTCCAGTAAAGGTTTTATTCAGTTCTATTTCATAAACTTGCAAAAAAACCTGGCGGAGAAATGATTTACCAGGTGTAAAATTTAAGACTGCTTTTTTATCGGGTTCTTGTAAGGCAATTATGGGAAAAATTGCGGTTTCACTGAGCTTTTTTTGCTCTTTAACTATGGTAACTGCTGTATTAATTTCTTGTTCTGTTAAGGGGTTGAGAGGGTGTGGAATTATCGCTTCTTCAGCTAATACAATGTTAGGAAATCCCCAGCAGATATTAATGCAAATAATAATGCTAATAGTTAGCCTGTAAAAAAGATTTAACCTCTTAATCATCTTGCACATTTTTCTGAAAAAGTACATTTATTGATTCCTCAACTAAAGATGAGAAACAGTAAGATTAAGAGGATATTTTAACTCTCCTCGTTCCCATACTCTGTATGGGAATGAATTCTAGAAGGCTCTGCCTTTGATAAAAGTAGAGGCAGAGCCTCTGTGATAGCATTCCCAGTCAGAGACTGGGAACGAGATAATTTACTTATATAGAAATTAAGCGACGTAAAGATTCAGCCCGACGTTTAGCAACGGGGTTATTAGGTGATAATTTGAGTGTTGCTTCATACATTTCCAAGGCTTGAGCAGTCAATTTTTTCTTCTCATAAGCGTGTCCGAGATTATTTAAGGCTGATACATAATCTGGGTTCAATTTAATCGCTTCTTTGTACTGACGAATTGCTAAGTCATATTGCTCTTGAGCAAAGTAAACATATCCCAAACCGTTGTAAATGGGAGCAATAGATTCTTCTCCCTCTTCTTCGGCTGCTTTGAGAGATTTTTGAAATAGGGGTATGGCTTGACTAAATACTTTTTTTTCTGAATAGATACTAGCTAATTCATAATATTCTTGAGCCGTACCTTTTTCTTTAGTTAATTTGTTTTTTAACTTACCTAGAGAGTTTTCAAGTTTGCGGGTTTTGAATACTTGACGAAAAACACTCACACCTGCAAATGCAAGTAAACTAACGAAAATTGACAGATAAATGACGACTAAATTGCTATCCATTTTCTACAAATACAAATTATTAAAATACCCTATCTATTATCAGTTATTAGGTTGTATATTTCTCACTAAATTACGACAATCCCCAATATTCTATCCGTTCTTTTAGCCAACCTGTAACTGTATAACGAGCGATCGCTTCATTCACATTACGTCTTAACTCATCATACTGCAATCCCTTTGGCATAACTACAGATAATGGTTGTGCTGATAATTTAGTTGTCAATATGCGATAACCAGGATGTGCTTGCACCCAACCACTAATAACGCTGACATCCGCTGCAAAACCATCTACCTGATTATTTTCTATTTTTTCCCAACCTTGGGCGTAAGAATTTACGCCGACCAATTCAGCAGACGGTGTAAAATATTTTAAGTATCCAACAGTGCTAGAGTTGTTGAGAACGGCTATTTTCCCTTTGTCTATATCTTTTAATTCTTGAATAGATGTATTTTTTGTAACTATTGCTGCCCCATCATAATAATAAGGAACACTGAAGCTAACAATGCGGGAACGTGACTCTGTGGCTGTGACTCCAGCAATAGCCAAATCAACTTGTTGATTAAAGACTACAGGTAAGCGATCGCTATTGGCTACCGGTTGCAATTTCACAGCATCAGCTTTACCCAACAAATCACTGGCCAAACGTTTGGCTAAATCAATCTCTAACCCTTGTAAATTGCCCTTGTCATCTCTGAATCCCAAAGGACGAAGATTATCCTTAACTGCCATATTTAAATAGCCTCGCTGCTGAATTTCCGCCATTGTTGCGGCAGATGCAGTTAAATTTCCACTGGGAAAAGACAGCCAAAAAATCAAAGATAGGGTAGCGGATAATACCAGATGTAACTTATTCATAATCGCTCTGCGTTTTACTCCAATTAAAAATGCCAAAAAGTTTCTTGATTTTTAATTTTCAATTCTCCGAAGTGCCATCTGTTACATCCGTTATTCATCCGTTGCCACCTTTATCCGTTAACCGAGTTAGCGAGTTCCGCAATTTTAGCGAAGCTTGCAGGATCAAGAATTGCCAATTGTGCCAACATTTTGCGGTTTAGTTCCACATTGGCCTTTTTTAAATTACCAATCAAACGGCTATAGCTTAAACCATGTTGTCTAGAAGCTGCGTTAATCCGCGCTATCCACAGACGGCGAAAATCACGCTTCTTCTTTTTGCGATCGCGGTAAGCACTGCGAAGCGCCTTCATTACTTGTTGGTTAGCGGTTCTAAACAAAGTTGAGTGAGAACCACGGAAACCTTTAGCTAATTTGAGAATTTTATTGCGGCGTTTACGAGCTACATTACCGCGTTTTACCCGAGTCATATCTTATTACCTGTGATCTTTTACAAATATGGAAGCATTAAACGCACGTTAGGTTCGTCCCGTTCATGAACAATTGCCATTTTGGACATATTGCTCTTTTTGCTAGAGGATTTATGCTCTAATAAGTGGTTTTTGAACGGTTTACGGCGGACGATTTTACCGGTACCGGTGACGCGGAATCTCTTCGCCGCAGCCTTGCGAGTCTTTAATTTAGGCATGGGATGGCTTTAATTCAACACAATCTACCATTATATATGAGAAAAGGCAAATTGTATGCCCCCTTGGCAAGATCGGCAAGGATTCCCAAAATATCTTAATTCAAGACTTGACAAGGCGAAAATTTTAGTTTACACTAATGTTAGGAGTAGAAATCTGTCCGCGCATATATATTAAACTTTTGGATTGTCTGAATCAGGATTTACAGGATTTTAGGACTTACAGGATGTTGGTTTGCGGTGGAGATTTTTGATTTTCAGTTTTTTATATGATTCTTGACATCAAGACTTGACAAGATGCGATAATTGGTTTACACTAATGTTAGGAGTATAAATCTATCCGCGCATATATAGTAAAATTTTGGATCGTCTGAATCAGGATTTACAGGATTTAAGGATGTACAGGATTGTGATATTATCATTACCTAAACTATCCTGATATGGCTACGCCACGCTTCGCTATCAGACAAATAAAAATATCCAACTTCCCACCAAAAATCATTCAACAACATCCTGTACATCCTTAAATCCTGGACATCCTGATTAAGACAATTAAACGCAGATGAACGCAGATAAACGCGGATGTTATACTAATTTTTAATTTCTCTCCCAATCCTGTAAATCCTGATTCAGACAATATGCAATCCTGGACACCTAACACCCCACTACAGAACGGACAGTATATCATTAAAAGAGCGATCGGTGGCGGTGGCTTTGGTGAAACCTATCTTGCAGAAGATACAGAAGAAAACAGGTTGGTTGTGATCAAAACCCTCAACCGGGAACAACGAGAAAAACCCGACTTTGCGGAAATACAAAAGAGGTTTAGAAAAGAAGCCTTAGATTTATCAAAATGCTATCATCCCCATATTGTCCAAGTTTACGACAATTTTCCTGAAGATGGACTTTGGGCTATTGTTATGGAACACATTGACGGTGATGATTTAGCAGCTTATGTGGAAAACTACACTGCTGAAAATGGTTACTTGTCAGAAACAGAAGCTTTGCGCTACATTGACCAAATCGGACAAGCTTTAGAATGTATTCATGAACGGAAACTTTTACACCGAGACGTGAAACCCAATAATATTTTGTTGCGACGGGAAAGCAAGGAAGCAGTATTAATTGATTTTGGGTTAGCGCGAGAATTTCAACCGGGAAAAATCAGAAGCATGACAGCGACGAAAACGGAAGGTTATGCACCGATAGAACAATATGAACGGCGTGGAGATTTTGGTTATTATACAGATGTTTATGCTTTAGCTGCGACATTATATAGTTTATTAACGAATAGAGTTCCCATTCCTGCTAATTATCGCGCTGAGGAAGATGTCAAGTTATCACCACCGCAAAAATTTAATCAGCAGATTAGCGACAAGGTAAATGCTGCTATTCTCAAAGGCATGGAGTTAGAACCTGTTAACCGGACTCAAACAGTGCGGGAGTTTCGGGAGTTGTTGGGTTTGGTGGTTAAACCTGTTGTGAATATTCCTACATCAACACCTGTTAATTTTGATATTCAACAACCAATTAATAATGTAGAGACGTTCCATGGAACGTCTCTACACACACCACCAAATAACCAAGAAGTAGCATTAAAATCATCCTGTGGAATGGACTACGGGAAACTGCGTGACTACCTCGCACAAAGGAAGTAAGTGCGATTCGTTGTTAGCTGAATCACGGTAATCAGTCCGTACATAAGCTAACCAACCTAATCCAATCATGGAAAAGGTTGAACTCTCGGTCTGATATGGGTGAAAGTCCCATCTACCAGACTCAGGTATGACTCCTTACCTGCCCACACTGACCAGACTCGGTTTCTGGAGGGTGAAGCTGGGAACAGGACGCAATCAGACATCCGTTGTGGGGTGACACTTGGCGTTAACGGGGAGTTCCTACGGTGAAACCGAGCCTCAAAAAGCAACCTACCTTGAAGCAGGACACAACACCAAAATCCTGACTTTACTGGAGTAAAATTCCCGCCGCATCTTTATTTAATAGCGGTAAGAGTCCAGGGAATCCAGTGGTTGAATTGGCTACACCTAACGGAACGAACAATCAACCGAGGGAACGAATAAAAACGAGTTGAGGGTCTAAGGGAGGTCGAACCCTAAGTAGGCTGGACGAGCAGCGGAATTCCCTCAATTTGGGTAGGACAGACCGTAATTGGTCTGAGGTGTTCAGAATACACAAATTGGAGCAGAGCATGATTAGACACAGAGACAACTCTAGTGAATCTTGGAAGACGTTACCTTGGAAGCAATTCCGCCGTAACTTATTTCGCCTACAAAAACGAGTGTACAAAGCGGTTCAAGTTGGAGACAAGCGCAAAGCGAAGTCACTACAAAAGCTGATTCTGAAATCAACCGCAGCAAGATTACTGGCTATTCGTCAAGTAACACAGCTAAATGCTGGGAAAAAGACAGCAGGAATAGACGGGAAAACCGCGCTCTCATTCGAGCAAAGGTTTGAACTAAGTGAAAAGCTTAGAACCGAATGTAACAACTGGAAACACCAGGGATTACGCGAAATACCCATCCCCAAAAAGGATGGCAAAACCCGCATTCTCAAAATCCCCACTATTGCAGATAGAGCATATCAATGCCTTATCAAATACGCATTAGAACCAGCGCATGAAGCAACCTTCCACGCTAGGAGCTATGGGTTTAGGACGGGTCGCTCTGCACACGATGTGCAAAAATACCTGTTTGACAACTTACGGTCAACAAGCAATGGAATAGAAAAACGAGTTATAGAACTCGATATTGAAAAATGCTTCGACAGGATAAACCACACCGCCATAATGGATAGACTCATCGCTCCTCATAGCATAAGACAGGGAATATTCCGCTGTCTCAAAGCCGGAGTCAATCCAGAGTTTCCCGAACAAGGAACACCCCAAGGTGGTGTAGTAAGTCCACTATTAGCTAACATCGCCTTAAACGGTATCGAAAGCATCCATAAATGCAAGGATGCTCGGAATAGAGTAACAGAGCCATCCATCCGGTACGCGGATGACATGGTAATAATACTCAGACCCCAAGACGATGCCACAGACATACTTGACAAAATCAGTCAGTTCCTAGCAGAGCGGGGAATGAAAGTCAGTGAGAAAAAGACAAAGCTAACCGCCGCGACAGATGGATTTGATTTCCTGGGCTGGAACTTTAAAGTCCAGAAAAACGGAAAGTTCAGAAGTGTCCCTTCAGTGGATAACTACAAAGCCTTTCGTAAGAAAGTGAAAGCCATCGTCAACAACTCGAATTATGGTGCTACCACAAAGGCTATGAAATTAGCCCCTGTAGTTAGAGGTTGGAGGAATTACCACCGCTTTTGCAAGATGAGCGGGTCGCGCAACTCGCTATACCACATCGAAACAAGAGCATTCAGGGTATTCAACAAGGAAACGAAACAGAACCGCTACACTAGCAAGCAATTACTAGATAAGGCGTTCCCAGCAGTTCCTTACTCCGAAAATAAACACATCAATGTCAAAGGTGAAAAGTCGCCTTACGACGGAGATTTGAGTTATTGGAGCGAGCGCAACAGTAAGCTCTATAACAACGATACCTCTAAAGCCCTTAAAAGGCAAAACCATAAATGTGGATAAGTAGGTCGGCGTTAAAAAATCAATCTATGTAACGAAATATAAATTAACGAATACCTTATAAATAGGGTGTTTCACGGTTTTTACAAAACTAAACATATATCGATTTTATTGGGCCGACTTACTTACTGTGGGCTAAAAATGCTTAGTGATGAGAAGGTACATTTACATCATGTTGATGGAAACCACCAAAACTGGAAAACTAAAAACCTTCTAGCCATTCATGAAAGCTGCCACGATTACATACACATGAGCAAAAGCGAAAGCTAAGAACATCGGGAGCCGGGTGCGGTGAAAGTCGCACGCCCAGATTTAACAGAGAGGGGCGGGAAATAAGCGCGACTTGAAAGGTCGTTTAGGACGGAGAGCCGACTCTCCTAGAGAATTCACACTCTCTACCCTCATGTAAAAAGACTCTTTTCAGAGTCTGGTCACGCCCAAGTAGGTAACGAAACAGGCGGAGTGCAGACCACAAACGTAGCCTTAACTACTAGCCTAAAACGTGGTAAGGAGCAAGAGGGAGTTCTCCTAAGATGAACGAAAGTGAATTGATGTCTAAACTGCGTCATCGCCCAGAGAGCCAAATAAGGCTGATAGGCTCTAACCAAAAGGTAAGTGGGTAGATTTATAGTTTTATTTTCTATGAATCGTGTGAATACAACTCCCACCGCAGGAAAATCAACATCTAACAGAGAACATACACCAAATGAAACGACAAGGTAAGCCCTACAGAGTCTATGGAAAGGTCGAAATCCCATAGTAAGTCAACCGTGAGGAAGATAGAACTCTCTGGAGGGTAGAGGATGAGAGAAAAAGCGAACGCCCGTCTGTAATAGATGGGATAGGGATTCAAACTTTGTCCCTGACCGAAAGGAATAGCAGACTTTTCTTGGGTCTTATGAGAAAGAGACTAAACAAAAGAAACTTAATTCGATGACAAGTTAGATGGTGTATGCAAGTACAACAAACGGACTAAGAAAACCGCTAGAAAACTGGAATCAGGTCAACTGGAAACAGATTAATAAAGCGGTTAAGAATCTGCGTCAACGAATCTTTCTCGCGAGAAAACTTGGTAACTGGAAGAAACTGCGAAGTCTCCAAAAGTTAATGCAAAGAAGCTACGCAAACCTAATATTATCTGTTCGGAAAATCACTCAGACCAACAAAGGCAGAGCAACGGCAGGAATTGACAAAGAAATAATCAATACCCCAGAGCAGCGAGTGAAGCTGGTAAACAACTGGAAAGGCGGCAATCAAGACCCCACAAAACGGGTAATGATTCCAAAATCCAACGGTAAAAAACGACCGCTCGGAATCCCAACCGTGCGTGACAGAATCGAACAGGCAATAATAGTTAATTCACTAGAACCCGAATGGGAAGCCATATTTGAACCAAATTCCTATGGGTTCAGAGCCGGAAGAAGTTGTCAAGACGCTATAGCACAAAACTGGATAAGATTAAATGCAAGTCCAAATGCTAGAAATACTTGGGTTCTAGAAGCTGATATTCAAAGTTTCTTTGATAACATTATCCATGAATCTATCCTCAAGCGATTAGGAAACTTCCCTAAAAGAAACCTAATAAAAGGATGGTTAAAAGCTGGATTTATCTTTGAAGGGAAATATCACCCAACAGAGACAGGCACACCACAGGGAGGAGTAATATCACCCCTTCTAGCCAACATCGGTTTGCATGGATTAGAAAACTATATAAAATCCACTAATTCCAAACTTGGCGTGGTTAGATATGCTGATGATTTTATTGTCACAGCTAGAGACAAAGGAAGTCTTGAAAAAGCCCAAATCCAGATTCAGCAATGGTTATCAGAAAGAGGACTGAATCTCAGTGCGGAAAAGACGTTAATCACGTCGATGGAGGATGGTTTTGACTTTCTTGGATTCAACCACCGCCATTACAATGGCAAATTGCTTATCAAGCCCTCGAAGAAGAAAGTCTTGGACTTCTGCAAACGAATTGGGCGAGAAATCAGAGCAATGAATGGGTGCGAACAAGAATCAGTTATAAAAAGACTTAATCCAATTCTTCGTGGATTTTCCAATTATTACAAAGGGGTTGTTAGTAAAAAAACTTTTGAATATATCAAAAGTAGAACATGGCGATACCTTTGGTGTTGGGCTAAACGTAGACATCCCAACAAAAATACAAAATGGATTCGGAAGCGTTACTTCAAGACAATAAATGGTAATAAATGGACATTCGCTACGATAACTAGCGACCGTAGAGGGAAAGAAAAGGATATAATCCTATTTCCGATAGCGTACACGCCCATCGAACGCCATGTAAAGGTCAAGGGGGAAGCGTCGCCAGATGACCCTTCACTCAAAGAATACTGGGAAAAACGCCACCAGAAATATGGAAAGAGCTACTGGGAGAAAAACTCTTGGAAGTATAAAATCGCTCAAAACCAAAATTGGAAATGTCCTATCTGTGGTGAACCTTTATTCAATGGAGAGGAATTAAACACCCATCACATAGTTCCCGTTGCTCAAGGTGGACAAGACGGCATTGAAAACCTACAGCACTTGCATCATGCTTGTCACAAACAGGAACATTCTAAAACCAAGTCAACTCGCTTGAAGTAAGGCTTGAGCCGTGTAAGTGCGAAAGTCTTATGCACGGTTCTTAGGGGAGGGGAGAGCGGTGACGCTTGAACCTTACCCGACTATTCCCCCTCGACTCAACCGAAGAAGCAGACGAGGAAACAGCGCGGGTAATGTTAGCAGTTGCGAAACAGGAACTGGAAGGTTGGTTAGATGAAGAGCATATTAATAATTTTCCCTGTGAAGACCTCAGCACAATTGACCAGTTGTGGGTAAAATACAGTGATGGTAAGTTTGGTTTTTCTCTACAAAAACGCATTTATCAAGGTTTAGGTGGAACGAGAGAATTTAACCGAGACATCTGGGAAAAATTCGGGGACAAGGTAGGATGGAGAAAAGGAGGAAGCTGGTTCCACTACAGTGATTTTGACAAGAAAGCACCAGAAGGACACTTCCCCTATGAGGTGGTGCGGATGAGTTTGGACTTAGTGTCTGGGTATGGGTTGTCGGTTTTTCTCTCGCGTCGAGACTTGTAAATTGTAACATTTAAGGGTTACAGAAAAATATTAAGTCTGAATCAGGATATCCAGGATTTAAGGATTTACAGAATGTTAGTTTGCATCTAAAGATCCCCGACTTCTGAGATAATTAATGTGATAAATGAGAAGATTGTTAAAAGTTGTCGGGTATCTGAAATTCTCAATTGTCAGAATCAGGATATCCAGGATTAAAGGATTTACAGGATGGTAATTTTTAGATGGTTTGTTGGTGATGAAAGTTGTATTTGTCAGAATCAGGATAACCAGGATTAAAGGATTGACAGGATGGTAATTTTTAGATGGTTTAAATTATTCAAAAACAATCATTCAAAAACATCCTGAAAAATCACCAACTCCCCACCAAAAATCATCCAACAACATCCTGAAAATCCTCAAATCCTGGAAATCCTGATTCAGACAAAAAAAATCACCAACTCCCCACCAAAAATCATCCAACAACATCCTGTAAATCCTAAAATCCTAGACATCCTGATTCTGACAATTACGTTTATAATGAAAATTATCAGTTATAGGAAATAGACAATGAATATTACCCTAAAACCAGAACAAGAACAGTTTATTCACAACCAGTTAGCTCAAGGGAAGTTTCCTAATGCTGAAGCTGTCATTAATCAAGCTCTACAACTTTTACAAGAAAAACAGCGAGAATATGAAGACTGGGTAGAAGATGTGAGAATTAAAGTGAATGAAGCCGCAGCAGAATTAGAACGAGGAGAAGGAGTTCCTTTAGAAACAGTTGTTGAACAGATACAGGCAAAATTTCGTCATGCGCGAGAGGAAAAAAAATGAATCAATGTTTGATTTCACCTCTAGCAATTCGAGATTTAGATAGCATTTCTGAATACTTTTTAAACAGAAATATTGAAGCGGGAGAAATACTCTTTCAAGATTTCACAAAAAAGTGTGAAAAATTACTGCAATTTCCTAATATGGGACGCAGTTACGAATACATAAGACAGGGAATGCGTGGACTTCCTTTAAATGGTTATATCATTTTTTATCAAGTTGTTGATAATAATGTGGAAATTCTTAGAGTCGTGAATGGTCGTCAAGATTTAGAAGCTTTATTCGCAGAATAGATGTTTTATTAACTGAGAATTTTGATCATCAATCAAATAATATCCAAAAAATTCCCCACATCACAAAAATCCTGACATCCAAAAAACTTCAACGCAAACCAACATCCTGTAAATCCTAAAATCCTGAAAATCCTGATATGGCTACGCCACGCTTCGCTATCAGACAATTAAATAAACTTACTTGTCTATCTCAGATTTTAACCATGTTTCCAAATCATTAATATCCGTAAAATCCAACAATGCTTCTCCCAGCTTTTCCAGTTGTTCTATATTCAAACTGTTTATATTTTCGATGTAAATATCTTTCAATTTTCCAAATTTCTTCGATAATTGACGTATCAATAAAATCATCTCACCATTCTGCTTACCTTCTTCTCTACCTTCCTGTCTCCCTTCCTGTCTACCTTCCTGCTTTGCTTCTTGATAGACTCTTGTTTGCTTAATATCACTCACTAAAAACATTGCTTCTATCTCCTGACGGCTTAATTGTGAAAATTTGGACAATAAAACAGTCTCCAACAATTCTATAATACCTTGTTTTTCTCTGTCATTCTCAACTTCTGTCTTAGTTCTGTCCAAGAGAGTTTTCACTAATTCCGGTGCTTGTGCTTCCTTACTGACAATTAACTCAATTAACCCCATACCAATTGAACCCGGTGGTAATTCATCTAAATAAATTCGTTTAATTCTCCCACTATTAATCAATTCCTGTTGATAAGCAGTCAATTCTCCTACATCTAAACTCCGTTTCGCAAATAAAGCTACTCCTTGCCAATCTTGTACAGGTTTAAATTGATTAAGATAGATGTTGATTTCTGCGATTAATTCCCAGTAAAAATCTGGTTTTGGTTGAAATTGCACTTCTACAAAATAGATGGGTTTTTCTAGACTATCTGCCATAAAAATCCCATCAAATCGAAATGCCTTTTCCTTCACTTCCACAGAGGTAAATTTATAATCTCTGGCATTTTCTGTAGGTTCTCCCAGAATTTCAAATAATAGGGTGTGAAAAGTGAGGAAGATTTGATAAAATATCGTGTCTGTGTGCATTATTCCTGATTTTGAAATTTCTTATTACTTATTTATCTGCTGATTTTAACCATCTTTCCCAGTTCTACATCTACTGTAATTGCATCTTAATTCTAAAATACAAGATAACGTTTTCGTATTTTGGTTATGAGGACAAATTTTATTTTCTTATTTCCCTGCTTGGAGGGATTTATTTGGGAAATAATTATCTTGATAAATAAAAACTCTATATATATGGGCGCACACTTTCCCACCCATATCATAAGCATACCCGAAACTCGGAACACTGTCAACCCCCCTAGCTGAAATTACCAAAACTCGTTACATTATTGATAAAATTCTCAATAATAATGAGAATAGACCACCAATAATTGAGAAAGTGCTTTTTTGTCAAAATCCCATACAAATAACTTATATACTGACATAAGGAAACCCAATATCATAAAAATTTAATTGTCTGGATTTGTTGGGTTGCGTTATCACTTAACCCAACCTACAGAGTATAATATTTACCACAACCTCAAATAATTAATTATTAGGAAAATGCCATCTACCATTACCCTCACCATTACCACAGGAAAACTTTCAGGAAAACAATATATATTTGATAGTCGCAGCACTTGTATTATCGGTAGATGTGAAGATTGCAATTTGCAAATTGCGGATAATATTGATATGACAGTTTCTCGCTATCATTGCTTATTAGATATCAATCCTCCAGAAATGAGAATCCGTGATTTAGGAAGTTTAAACGGTACGATTGTTAATGGTAAAAAAATCGGACAAAGAAAAGCAGGAGAATCTCCAGAAGAAGCATTAAAGATAGTTTTTCCCGAATATGATTTAGTTAATAATGATCAGGTAGCGGTAGGAGATATTATTTTTGATATTAGTACAAAAATAGAACTGGAAAAACAGAAAAATCCTTATATTCCAGTCGAACAAGAAAATAATAAACCGAACTTTTTTGATATTATTAAAAACCTCTTGAATTTAGCCAATCAAGGTAATTCAAATCTGAAGGTAATTTCTAATTATCAGATTATCAAATCTTTAGGTGAAGGTGGATTTGGAGAAGTATTTTTAGCCCAACATACCCAAACTAAAACACTTGTGGCATTAAAATTAATGTTACCTCAAGTTGCTGCTAAAGAACTGGGGGTAAAAATGTTTTTGCGAGAAACAGAAAACACCAAATATTTACAACATCCTCATGTAGTGCAGATGTTAGATTATGGCTATGGGGAAAATACCTTTTTCTTTACAATGGAATATTGCGAAGGTGGGGATATTTGGGATTTGATGGAGAAATTAGGAGGACGTTTACCTGTTAATATAGCTGTTGATATTACTCTGCAAGTTCTCGACGGTTTAACATATACCCATAACGTTGAAGTTCCTTGTGTGAAATTAGCCGACGGAAGACTAGGAAAAGGTAAAGGTTTAGTACATCGAGATTTAAAACCGAATAATATTTTTATTACTAATATTAATGGTAAAATGATAGTAAAAATTGGAGATTATGGATTATCCAAAGCTTTTGATTTAGCAGGTTTAAGTGGACACACTTTCACAGGTGCGAAAATGGGGACTCCTGCGTTTATGTGCCGTCAACAATTGCTAGATTTAAAAAATTCCTTACCAGAGGTTGATGTGTGGGCAAGTGCTGCTTGTTTATATAATATATTAACGGGATATTTCCCCCGTGATTTTGTCGGTGAACCTTGGACTTGTGTGCTAAGAAATGAGGCTGTCCCCATTCGTCAACGTGATAGTAGTATTCCTGAAAAATTAGCAGAAGTGATAGATTTGGCTTTAACAGAAAAGCCAAAAATTTATTTTCAAACTGCGGCTGAGTTTAAAGCAGCGTTGTTAAAATGTGTTTGATTCTTAAATCTTAGTAACTTGAGGATCTAAAACAATGCGTGTACCAGTGATATCTACATGATAAGTCCAAAACTGGCTTTTAACTTTGACAATTACTTCCCAACCTTTAATGGGATCAAAATTTTGAGCGCAGACTTCACCAAAATTAAAAACGCAGGAATTACTAAAAGTTTTCTGAATTGACTGGGTAATTTTCAAAGAACTTACTGCTAAACCAGAACGTTTAGAAGCATCACTCAAAACCGCATTAGCAATTTTTTTGGGTAATTGATTACTGCTAATTTTCGGATCTAGAAGAATTTGTGAACCGGATTTATTCACATGATAAGTCCAAGATTGTTCTTTGACTTGCACAATTACAATCCAACCGGGAATAGGATTATATTCCCTTGTACAAACTTCCCCAAATTGAAAATTACAGGGATTGCTAAAAATAGTAGATGTAACTTGAGTAATTTGCAAATTAGAAACTTTCACCCCAGAAACTCTAGCAGCATCCCTTAGCAATTTTTGAGAAATAGATTTAGGTAAAGTATTTTGGTTTAATTGTGACTGTTCGGGATTTTTAGCATTTGCAGATGTACTATTTTCAGTGACATCTAAACCACAGGCAAACAAGCTGGTAATAATCAAACCAAAGACCAAGATTTGCGGAAACTTGAAATTGTTATACATTTGGGAAACTAGCTTAGTGATTAGATTCATAACCATATAAATTAACAATTGAATACTGAATTAAACTTAACTTTACAACTTATAAATAATTCTTTCCCTCCTCATTCCTCTGCGTCCTCTGTGTCCTCTGTGGTTCGTTTTTCTATTAATTTATTCCCCATTGCCAAAAGTGCCGTTCCATAAGCTGCTTCTGTATTCTTTGATAAAACAATAGGTACTTTTAAATAACGTTGACGAATAGCCGTCCAAGTAGAATTAGCAGCACCACCACCTGCTGTATAAATATGAGTTAAAGGATCTGCACCTAGATTTTGTAATAGTTCATATCCTCTAGTTTCTATTCTAGCCATACTTTCTAATAAACCATGTAGAAATTCTTGAGGTTGATCTGGACGTGGTTCTAGTCTGGGTAATAATTGGGGATCATTAATGGGAAAGCGATCGCCTGGTTTCAATAATGGATAATAATCTAACACACTGGCTTGAGTTGGATCAATTTCCGCACTTAACCTCACCAACTCAACATCGCTGAAAAAATGCTTCAAAATAGCACCACCTGTATTAGATGCACCTCCAGTTAACCACAAATCTCCTAAACGATGGCTATAAATTCCATATCGCGCATCTTCGATTCTGTGCCGACTTAAAAGTTTTAGTACCAAAGTTGAACCGAGAGAAGTTACCGCCTCCCCCGGAAATTTAGCTCCACTGGCTAGAAAAGCCGCAATACTATCTGTTGTGCCAGCAACCACTAAACAATCGCCTTTAAAGCCAAAATCGGCCGCAATCTGGGGAAGTAATTCACCAATGGCTGTACCCGGCGCTAAGACTTGCGGTAACTGGAGGGGAATTTCTAGCTGTTCCAACCATGCTGGATATTGCAATTTTTCCACGTCATAACCCAATTTTAAGGCGTTGTGGTAATCGCTAATACCTAACTTTCCATGCAAGAGAAATCCCAGCCAATCGGCTTGATGCAATAAATATCTGGCTTTTGCAAAATCAGGTAATTCTTGCATCCAGAGGAGTTTCGCTAGACTAGATGTAGCACTTAATACAGTGTGATTTGCTGGCGCAATCCTGCTCAATCGTTCTAAAACCACTGCACCCCGACCATCATTGTACAATAGTGGCGCGTCCACAGGCTTTCCAGCCCCATCAGTCAGTAAAATAGTGGAAGAAGTCCCATTAATAGCGATCGCTCCGATTTCCCCCCTTAACACCCCCGGAATTTGCCCTAATAGACTCCATAAAGCCTGTTGCCAACATTGAACCCAATCAACAGTCCCAACCTGCCAACAATGGCGCATTTCGGACAGAATCCGACCTTCTTCATCAATTACCACACCCCGTGCGCCAGAAGTACCAAAGTCAATACCAAGCGATAAAGTCATAAATTAAGGGAGGTAGGGGAAGTAGGGGAATATTTCTTCCCAATGACAACGGACAATGAACAACTGACAAATCCCCAGTTTTTGTTGCATCTTGTAACAAGATGTTTCCTTATTTTGGCAAAACAGGGAAAAGTAGTAAACGGAGTCTTGAAAATCAAGTTCAACTTAGGAGGATTTCCATCATGCCTATCTCAGATACCCAAGTTTACATTGCGTTAGCTGTAGCGCTAATTCCAGGAATTCTAGCTTGGCGTTTAGCTACAGAACTATACAAATAACACCAGTGTAAGGCTGTTACAGGTGCTTAATCCATAAGTAGGAGTAGATTTCAAATACTTGTAGTTCTAAACTATGGGAATTTTAGAAATCGCCCCTACTTTACTAGGTAATATTTTATTCATCTTCATACTTGTATAAATTTCCAGAAAATGGAGTAATATGGCAGCTAAATTAAGCCGCAATTAGCACCTGTTTGCTTTTGACGGTAATTACCGTAAATCAGCGAGTTTTTTGTTAGCACCATGAATGCGTTTCAACCATCTAAACCTCCTCTACAGCCCGTAGAACAACGCCGAACTGTACCCAGACCTAAACGACATTTACGCCAACGTGCTTATCAAATAATGGCACTGGAAACTACAGCCAAAGTAGCAGTTAATATAGTTATTAGTGCAGCAGCAGTATCTGCTTTAGTACAATTATTACCTTATCATTGGTCACAACAGGATAAGTTGCGAACAGTTCGTACCGAAGTAAAAGTTATGGAAGGGCGTGTGCAAAACTTGCAGACAGAATTTAGCCGCAACTTTGATCCTGGGGAAGCTAAAAGTATTATGCAACAAAAATCATTTCGCTTTGACCCTAATCAGCGTCCAGTTATATTGATGAATCAAGAGCAGACTGGAACGGAACAATCTAACTCAGCACCATAAAAGTGCAAGAAAATATATTAATCATCACGGTTATTAGGGTGACTACCAAATGATACAACTTTATATTTAGTCATGAAACTCAAATTTTTGAGTCAGTTTTACAAATTGAATGCTAAAACTCTGAATTAAGCCATCTACTAAATTAGTCTTCAAAAAAGAGCAACTCGTTTAACCAATTTTCGATTTGTAACCGTAAGCGATAACCGGAAACATCTTGATGATTTAAAGATGGTAGTTCTGCCAATGCGCGACGATAATTCGCAATTGCAC
Organism: Dolichospermum sp. UHCC 0315A; assembly: GCF_008121535.1. GTDB lineage: Bacteria > Cyanobacteriota > Cyanobacteriia > Cyanobacteriales > Nostocaceae > Dolichospermum > Dolichospermum lemmermannii. Next base: position 3,894,584 of record NZ_CP043056.1, on the reverse strand, counting down.
AATTCCAATCACCCCAGAGATGATAAGTCCGTCCCTGTTCCGCCCAAATGTTGCCTTTGAGTTGACCAAACAGCATGGCAATTTCTAAGTTTTCAATAGCTTCTGCATAGTCTCCCAAGTCGCGTAAAGTAATACTGCGATTAATCCAAGCCCGAACATGATGGGGATTTAGATCTAATGCTTGTTCATAATCAGCCAATGCGGCTGTTAATTCACCACAAGCAGCGTAATAATTAGCCCGATTATTGTAGGCACTAGCTAATTTAGAATTTAAATCTAAGGCTTTGTTATAATCAGAGATAGCTTTTTGGCTATCACCACTTTGAAAATAAATCAGCCCTCGGTTATTGTAATCGACCGCATTTTCGGGATGATGGTCAATCAGGTGACTTAACAGTGCGATCGCTTTAGTATAATCCCCTTGTTGTGCTAACTTCAAAGCACAAGAGCGTAAATAACGTTCTTCCAACATTGATTCATTACCATCCTGTAACGGCGCACATTGATGACAAGGATTGTTTTGATCAGAAAGACATACTTGATTGTTTTGAATACCAGAATTTAAAAAAGAGTGCTTATTCATACTTTGCCTATTTGGTTTACTTGGTTTGTCAAATAAAGTTACAGTTTTTGTGTCCTAATGACTCTAGGATGATTGAAGGACGTGGATTTTACATCCAACAACAGATGAGCCATAAATCTAATAATGTATACTTCATACCCAAGTTCAATTCCCGAATCAGTAAAATTCTGAAGAATTGAAGTGTAAATTTTAATGATCAGGGGAAGAGGGAAGAGGGAAGAGGTAATAGGCAATAGGCAATAGGCAATAGGCAATAGGCAATAAGAGTTTTACCAATGACAACGGACAACTAACAACTAACCAACCCCTATTTACCAATTCTAGAAGAGACATTTCTCATGACAACAATAATTGCTTATGCTGATGCTACCGCTTTCAATACTGATGAATATATTATGCTTTGTTTATCTACGTGCTTATATAAAGAAGATGGGGAAGTGGAGCAAATTGAAGTGATAGAACCCATTCCTACAGCCGCATTAGAAGCTATCTGTAAACAAATTCCCACATCTTAAATTATTCGATAGAGCGCAAACGGGTACTAAATGCGGCTAGAATTGTCACCAAAGACGACAACATAAAACAACATTCCCACACTCAAAAAGTTCTTTAATTTCAGATAACTATGTTAAAAGTTTACGGCGGCGCTCGTAGTCGGGCTGCAATTGTCCAATGGTATTTAGAGGAACTAGAAGTTCCTTATGAATTTGTACTTTTGGATATGCAAGCAGGGGAACATCTCCAGGTTGATTTTCTCAAAATTAACCCCATGGGTAAAGTTCCCGCGATAGTTGATGGTGATTTCCAGCTTTGGGAATCAGGGGCTATTTTGCTTTATTTGGCGGAAAAATATGGTAAAATCGTTTATTCGTTAGAAGAGAAAGCTATATTTACCCAATGGGTATTATTTGCCAATTCTAGCTTAGGAACAGGTATTTTTATAGAAGCCAATCGTGAACGAGAAATGCCACGATTATTGACTCCTTTAAATGAAATTTTGACAAAACAGCCTTTCTTGCTGGGTAATGATTTTACCGTTGCCGATGTGGCTGTGGGATCAATTCTCTCTTATATCCCCATTATGCTCAAATTAGATTTGAGTGCCTACCCAGCAATTGTCAACTATATTCAGTCAATGTCTGAACGTCCCGCATTTCAAAAAAGCATCGGGGGAAGATAACTAATTTAGTCATTAGTCATTGGTCATTGGTCATTGGTCATTGGTAAGAATTTATTCCTTCCTTTTATCTATTCCCAATGACAACTGACAACTGACAACTGACCAATAACTCTTTAACGATAATTTGTAAATTGCAAAGCGACGGGGAAATCTTCTTGTTTAAGCCGTTGAATCACGAGTTGTAAGTCATCTTTTGATTTAGCTATCACTCGCACAGCGTCACCTTGAATTGAGGCTTGCACCTTTTTAATTTCGTCCCGAATTATCTTAGAAATTTGTTTAGCAATTTCTTGGCTAATGCCTTTTTTCAGGGTGATTTCTTGACGAACACGGCTACCGCTGGCAGATTCAACTTTGCCAAATTCAAAGATTTTTTGAGAAAGATTCCGCTTGGCGGCTTTTTCTCGCAGGATGGTATGGACTGATTCTAAGGTAAAGTCGCTGTCAGTACCAACGGTAATTTTTTCTTCGCTTAATTCGATTGTGGTTTTAGTATCTTTAAGATCGTAACGGCTTTTAACGTCTCTGATGACTTGATCAATAGTATTAACTAATTCTTGTCTATCAAAGTCGCTGACGATATCAAAGGAAAAAGAAGCAGCCATAAATAAAATTGGTAATTGGTAATTGGTAAGAGAGAAGAGGCAAAATTAAAAATCCTTATTCCCTCAGCTTAATTATTTAACTTGCATGAGACTGAGGAAAAACAGAGTTCCCGAACTAAAAGAAGCAATACCAAACATGAGTGATCTTAACAAAGGTATATTTGCAATATAGAAAATAGAGTATAGCAAACGAGCAATCAGAAAAGCGATCGCTGCATTCACTCCTTGGGGAGAATTCACTCCAGTGACATAAGCCATTAGTGCGGCTGCGGCAAAAACCATAAACCCTTCAAAGGAGTTTTCATGGGCCCATGTTGCCCGTTGGGCATAGGGAGGCAACTTGTCAAACATGGCGCGAGGTGCAGACAAATCATATCCTACTTGCACTCTAGCAAAAGCTACTAATAAATAGGGTAGATAAATGAGAATAGCCGCAACGACAATAGAGGATAAAAAAATAGCAGGTACTGGTAATAGAGATAAAGACATTCAACTAATTTAATAGGGTACTTGGTCAGGTATTGATCATTTTTGTCAATGGATAAGGGGTAATTTAGTGAAATCATTACCCTTTACCCAATGATTTTCCATCTCTATCATTAGCTTTGCAAAAACTGCCGTTCACTCTAGTCAAAGTAGAAGAGTGTTACCACTTTTCGCTGGTCTTCGGCATCACTACAAGTTTGTAGCAAAGTGCGACTATCGTGAAATGCAAAGCAGATTAGTTGTTGACAACGAGAGACGATTTCTTTGTTACATAGGTAACTCGCTTCAGCTAGGGACAAGTTATCATTACTGGGGTTTTCCACTAAGTGCATAACCTGTTCTAATTGCTGGCGCGATTCTTGGGGTTGACGTTCCAAACTTTGGGGTAAAATGACCGTGAGTAAGTTGGGATCAGCCTTGGTTGCGCCCCGGATGGCCGCAGAGTTTGTGCCTGTAGCACCAGAAGTAATGATGCGGTTGCCCGATAGAATCAGGGCATAAGTCATCATTTCAATGAGGTTCTGATGGGTAATTGGCACATGACGAGAACCTAGCAAGGCAATCCGCTTGGAACCTGTTTGCTGGATGGTTGCTAGTTCTTGGGCTAAGGTATCGAGTTTAATAGTATCTATTGACTGACTCAAAGATGAAGATCATGAGATTAAACAACCTAGACATTCTACCAAACAGCGTGTACATAGGATACTAACCAGGGTTACATTATTATTTGTTAGCAAATTACTAACGAGCTAAGTAAGTCGGCCCAATAAAATCGATATATGTTTAGTTTTGTAAAAACCGTGAAACACCCTATTTATAAGGTATTCGTTAATTTATATTTCGTTACATAGATTGATTTTTTAACGCCGACCTACTTACTAAACCCTAGAACTACTTTTGAAAATACCCATACCTCTTAATCCCCTCCAGCCGATGACGATATAACCAATTGACAATAATAAACTATTAATACCAGTTCGCAATTCCTTCCAGGCATCTTCCTGGGTTTTCTGCAACTGTTGTTGTGTTTGAGTCTGAATTTGGTTAAGTCTTTGGGTTGCTAGTTTTTGAGGGTCTGTTTGCTGGGCGATAAAATTATCAAGAGAGTTAAGATTTGTTTTATACTGCTTGAGTAGATCCTTCTGTGCCTCAGGTAATTGACTATTGCTAAGTGCCTGATTATACTTTTCGTCATCCTTAACCAGTTCATTTAGCTGGGTTCTGAGTTGCTCTTTTAATGCAGCGCGTTGTTTCTCTAGAGATGCTTTTACCTGATCATTACCAAGTTGATTTTGGAGTTGTGCTAATTGATTTTTCACTTGGTTTTCTGACTGTTCCGCTTCTTTCTCAATCCGTGCTAACCCCTCTGCCTTTACTTGATTGACGTTACTCAGATGTAGGGGAAAAATCAACAAAAATATCAGTCCTAACAAACTAGAGAGGATAAAAATTGGCAATTTTAGACCAGAAGACGAGGAACGACTACTTTCACTAGATCCACTAGATTTATTAACCCAGTATGCAATTAGAATTGCTCCCAGACCAAGCAATGGTATAATACCCTGATCTACAAGACTTCTGCACAAGTTAACTTGCCAGAGTTTATCTGTAAATTGGAAAGGGAATAATAAAAATAGACAGTCTACAGAGAAGAACAATATACAGATTATACCTATTAACTGGAGCAAGAAGGATGTGTTAGAGGATGTGTTAGAGGATGTGTTAGTAGCCATATTGGTTTACAGTGTGAATATATTAAATTAATTAGCATATTTAATGCTACAGGATTACCCGGTAAGCGTAAAGCTCAGTGTCTAGAGCTTAAATCTTTCTCGCCATTCTTCTACATTTTGTCGTAAACCTGCACCCAACCAATCATCAAACTGGGGATACAGTGGTAAACGTGGTACTAACTCCCAGCCCCCAGATTTTAAGATGTTTCTGAGTTCCTGTTCCTGTAAATGGGGATAATCAGGATTAACTTCATCCTTGGGACCTATTCCCCCTAAATCCCTCGCTCCAGCGGCTATACAAGCGAGTAACCAATTTTCATCTTTAACTAAATTCGGGGGAATCTGGATTGTAATGTCTGCTGGTAAAATTTCCCGCACTTTGGCGATAATTTCTGGTAATTGATGAGGGTTAAATGGTGGTGCGTCAAAGGTTTGCACCGTTCCGGGGCTGTGGGGTTGGAGAATTACCTCTTGAATATGATGGTAATGTGCATGAGATTCAGAAATAGCCGCTAAAGTCTCCCACCAATCTGTCTCTGTTTCCCCTATTCCTAAAAGTAACCCTGTGGTGAAGGGGATTTTTAGCTCTCCTGCCCATTGTAATTGTTGCGATCGCACTTGGGGCAATTTACTCGGTGCATGACGATGGACTGTATTTAATAGTTGTGGTGTTAACTGCTCCAACATTAACCCCATTGACACATTCACAGTTTTTAGTTTTTGCATTTCTGCCCAACTTAGTGGACCAACGTTGGTATGGGGTAAAAATCCCATTTCCAATGCTAATGCACACAAATCATAAATTCGCTCAAACCAAGCTTCCCGTCTGGCTGAATGGGGATGAACTTCACCGCTCAAGATCAGGATTTCACAGACATTTTGTTTTTTAAGTTGTAAAAAAATCTCTTTAGCTTCCCCAAGAGTCAACCAAGGACTTTTACCCGGTTCAGTGCGGAAATTGCAATAAGAACAGCGGTTAAAGCACTCATAAGTGGGAACAATAGTATAAGCAGGGCTATAGGTAACAATATTTTGACTAGATAGAGACATATATAGTAGGGAGCAGCGTCTGCGCCCAAAAATGCAGGGGTTTATGAATGAAGTAGGGAGTTGCGTTCCCAGAAAATCAGAAATTATCACAAAAATAATTAATGCCTGAAACCCACAGCCTGTCTACAATATAACCTTTTCCATAACCCAATTTTCTAGATTTATTAAAAAATATTACGAAAACCCCTTTACAAATCGAAACATATCGCTTAATATAAATTCATGAGGTAGAAACACCTACCAAAACATACATAACTCAAACGCAATTATAAACACATGACAACTACCTTACAACAGCGCGAAAGTGCTAACGTATGGAATCGCTTCTGCGAATGGATCACCAGCACTGACAACCGTTTATATATCGGTTGGTTCGGAGTATTAATGATCCCTACCCTCCTCGCTGCAATTACTTGCTTTGTAATTGCATTTATCGCTGCTCCTCCCGTGGACATTGACGGTATCCGCGAACCAGTTGCAGGTTCTCTACTCTACGGAAACAACATCATCTCCGGTGCAGTAGTTCCTTCCTCCAACGCTATCGGTTTACACTTCTACCCTATTTGGGAATCTGCTTCTTTAGATGAGTGGTTGTATAACGGCGGTCCTTACCAGTTAGTAGTATTCCACTTCTTGATCGGCGTATTCTGCTACCTCGGTCGTGAATGGGAACTTTCTTACCGCTTAGGAATGCGTCCTTGGATTTGCCTAGCATTCTCCGCACCTGTAGCTGCTGCTACCGCAGTATTCTTGATCTACCCAATCGGTCAAGGTTCATTCTCAGACGGTATGCCTTTAGGTATCTCTGGAACATTCAACTTCATGATCGTGTTCCAAGCAGAACACAACATCTTGATGCACCCCTTCCATATGTTAGGTGTAGCTGGTGTCTTCGGTGGTTCTTTGTTCTCTGCAATGCACGGTTCACTTGTGACTTCTTCCTTGGTTAAAGAAACAACCGAAAACGAATCACAAAACTACGGTTATAAATTCGGTCAAGAAGAAGAAACCTATAACATCGTTGCTGCTCACGGTTACTTCGGTCGCTTGATTTTCCAATACGCTTCCTTCAACAACAGCCGTCAACTACACTTCTTACTAGCTGCTTGGCCTGTAATTGGTATCTGGTTCACAGCTTTGGGTGTTAGCACAATGGCTTTCAACTTGAACGGTTTCAACTTCAACCAATCTGTCATGGATTCTCAAGGTCGTGTCATCGCTACATGGGCTGACGTAATCAACCGCGCTAACTTAGGAATGGAAGTAATGCACGAGCGTAACGCTCACAACTTCCCTCTAGACTTGGCTGCTGCTGACGTTGCTCCTGTTGCTTTAAGCGCTCCTGCAATCAACGGTTAATAAGTTTAGTTACATAAAAAACGCTCTCCAATCATGGGGGGCGTTTTTTTGTATTCATTTTTCACATTCGCGTTTAGTCACATAATGCCGATAGCGAAACATTGCTTCTAGCTGTGTTTGCACTAACCAACCACTGATAAATTCTATTCCATCACCGCCAGGCATAGAATAAGTAATATTATCGGTTAATTTAGTTTTGCCATTTTCTTCTGTAAACTCATGACGATGTACCCAGGACTCAAAAGGTCCAGATATCTGTTCATCGGTGAACAGACGATATTCTTCATAGTCTGTGTGCCGCGCTAACCAAGTTAAGGGTAAAATACCCAAAAAAAGCCGAAATTCTGTAATTGCACCTGCTGATAGTCCTCCTTCCCGTCTGACTATTTGTACAGGTTGCCAAGGTGGGGTGAGTATTTGGAGTATGTCTGGTCTTTCGTGGAATTTCCAAACTACTTCTATTGGTGCGTTAATAATTGAGGAATGTTTAAAGTGCAACATGAACAAAGAAACCTAAAATTGAGCCTTTAGATTCAGTCTTGATAATTTTATCAGAAAATAGGCTGAAACCCCCGAATTAACCCCTAAAAATCCTTCAACTAAGTATAACGAGAGAATGCCATAAAAAGCTGATGCTGCCATTGCTAATTAAGGTATAAAAAAAATATTTTATAAACTTTTTGAATTTACTGCCTAGATATCTATTTTCTATGCCATAATGGGAGGTGAGAAGTAATTCGGTGGACCACGTTTGTTTTTAGTATTGATAGGCTTTTTCCCTTTGGTATTTACAGACTTTTCTCCGAAATCTAAATCTCTACACTCTTATGATTTTGGAGAAAATCTATGTCAATTTATGTAGGCAACCTCTCTTATGAAGTTACCCAAGACGGTTTGAGCGAAATTTTTAAGGAGTATGGCAAGGTAAAACGTGTTCAGCTACCTACCGACCGGGAAACTGGTAAAGTTCGCGGTTTCGGTTTCGTGGAAATGGAATCAGATGCAGAAGAAGAAAAAGCCATTGAAGCCCTTGATGGTGCTGAATGGATGGGACGTGATTTAAAAGTGAACAAAGCTAAACCCAGAGAAGAACGTAGTTCTTTTGGTGGTGGAAACCGTAGCGGCGGTGGTGGCCGTAGCGGCGGCTATGGCGGTGGCGGCGGTGGAAACCGTTACTAATATCCATAGACCAAAGCTTAACAAATATCCGCATCTAGGATAATTAGCTTAATCAGCATTCATCCCACGTCTCACTCTTAGGAGCGTGGGATGAATGCGCGTGAGTTGAGTTGCGTAGCCAGAATTGTATTTGAGCGTAGCGAAAACAAAGAAGGCTACAGCGACGAAATGAACAAAATATTGATTTTATGTTATTATAAGAGAGTAGGTGTAGTCCAATTAAATGCTCCAAATGCAGCCTACAAAACAAAAAACAAATCTCAAAACCAAAGAACCGTGGGGCGCACGGTCTTAAAGCTCAGTTAATGTCCTCATAGAGGAGTCACGCTCGTTGCCCACACTCACCTGAAAGGGAGTGTGTGGACTACGTCACGTTGAATAGAAGTTCAGGAATTAATACCTGAGCTTTTTTAATGGAAAATTTTCTATAAAAATAATGATCATGTAGCACTTGCCAGCATGATTAGTCATAAAATGTTACTTTGGGAAGCGATAACTAATTTACACTTCCTGACATTTACCAATGCCTTATCTTACTGCTGCGAGGGAAATTCTTTCCTTAATTACTGAATATACCACAGCTAAAACTTTATGGATAGATACAGAAGTTGCTGATTATAAAACTCGTAATCCAAGATTATCACTGATTCAGGTGTTAGCTAATCCTGAAGATATGACTGGTAATAGTGTTTATTTATTAGATGTTCTCGATAAATCAGATGTAATTGCTGATTTTGTGGAGAGGATTATGGTTAATGATGCTATTGAAAAAGTTTTTCATAATGCTGGTTATGACGTGAAATATTTGGGAGCTAAAAAAGCTAAAAATATTACTTGTACCTTAGAAATGGCGAAGAAAATTCCCGTCTATTTACTACCATTACCTAATTATCAATTGAAAACCCTAGCTACTAAACTTTGTAATTTTCATGATATTAATAAACAAGAGCAAACGAGCGATTGGGGAAAAAGACCATTAACTGAAGAACAGATAGAATATGCTTATCTTGATTGTATTTATTTAGCTCAAGTACATTTACGATTATTAGAATTAGAGGCAAACTTAAAGATAGATCCAATTAGGGAAGATCTAAGTTTATTGACTGCTAGATATATAGAAATTGAACAGCAACAAAAAATACTCAAATCAGAATTTGAGCATTTACAAGAACGGGTAAAACAAGCGATGTTAGTCCAGAATATTTCTGAAACATCATCTTGCAAACTTACAAGTTATGAGCGAAAAACTATCAAGACTCAGTTTCAGGAATTGGTAGATTTGGTAGAAAATCAAGGTGTTGATTTAGATTTTACAATTACTCTAACCGAAGATATTCGCAAAAATTTGGGGGTAAATTTGGAAAAATTGACTGTAAATGTTGATATAAATACTTATTGGAAAATAACGCCTAAAAATCAAGAAGGTGAGGAATACTGAGAAACTCTGTGAACTAGTTTTGAGTCTATTTCCTGATACTGGTATGGAAATTTTTCTCAAATTGCTAACAAAATTAACAGAATTATCAACGGTAGTCTAGTAATAATAGAAATATAGCTATCAGGGATTTTTTTTAGTATTTAGTAATATGCGGTGATTGGCTGGATAAATTTATTTATTTCCGATAACTTCAGGGAATTTTATCATTTGAATTGAATATTAATCAAAAAGCGAGAGTATTTCCTAAGTAAGTAAGCAATTTAGTGAATGATTTACTCCAGGTATAATGGCGATTTATAGTAAATTATGAAATGGCAGTTATTGAGACACAAACACAGAGAAGTAAACAGAGCATTCACTATAGCGATGGTTACTATTTTTAGCGGGATTATTTGCGTTTCTTGCAGTAATAATCAAGATGTTTTGGTGACAGAAAGAGGAGCAAGTCCCCCAAATCCACAGATAGGGAGAACCTCTAAAGCTGGGGAATTTTATGTTCAGGGACAAACTCAACATCTTAAAGGTAATTACCAAGCGGCTATTGCTGCCTATAGTAAATCAATTAGTCTGAATCCTCAATATGCACCAGCATTTAAAGGTCGGGGTTTAGTTTATTTTGATACTGGTAATAAAGAGGGAGCGATCGCGGATTATAATCAGGCATTGGGTCTAAATCCTCAGGATGCGGAAGCGTACAATAATCGTGCTAATGCTTTTGTATCTATAGGAGATTACAGAAGAGCGATTGCGGATTATAATCAAGCAATTAGTATTACGCCTAACTATGCCGAAGTTTACAATAATCGAGGTAACGCCCGTGCAAACCAAGGTGATAAGAATGCGGCGTTAGAGGACTACACTCAAGCAATTCGGATCAATAAAGAATATGCTGTAGCTTATAATAATCGTGGTAATGCTTACGCATCAAGAGGAGAACCACAAAAAGCAATATCGGATTATAATGAAGCAGTTCGCATTAATCCTAACTTCGGTGCTGCTTTCAATAATCGCGGTAACGCCTATGCTGCAATTGGTGATAAACGGGGAGCATTAAAAGATTTACAACGGGCAGCAGCGATTTTTGATAAGGAAGGAAATAAGGATTTATATCAACAAGCGATGAAAAATATTGAGGAATTGGGGAAGTAATTCATAGTATCTTATACAGCAATTTCCGGTGTTATGAGGTACTTATGTAGCGGGCAAGACTTGTACTGAGCTTGTCGATAGCGCAGCGTGGCGTTAGCCATAGTATGCCCGCACTACAAGAGTTTCATAATTCAAGTTTGTATCTCATTAAAGCGAAATCTGCTGTATTGATATTTTACCATATCAACCGCCAAAAATATTGGAGTTTAGTATTACTAAACCCCTAAAAAATTAATTAATTAACTAACTAACTGCTAATGAATTTTTACTGTAATATTCGGTTTGCGGGTAAACGCTAATAATGGTATTTCCAACTTCAAAAAATGTTCCTGCTTGTTCATGTTTAGAAAACTGCAAATGGGGATATTTAGCAGCTAATTCATCAGCAGTCATGGCTTTAGCTGATATTTTATTTGGTAAAAGTCCTGTCACACCAATGTAAAATACCATAGGGGAAATATTTTCTTGGTAAGTTTGCTCAACATAAGCTGCTAATTTTTGGTAAGCTGTCGTCATAGCTGTAATCAAATCTTCTCCATTGACAGATTTACCAGCGTGTTGAGCATATAATAGCAACGCTAAACGATGATCACCAACTTTATTGAGAATTTCCCCTACTTTACCATTGATATTAATTCCCAGAAAGTCGTCAAAAATGGGTTTCATCAAATCATCAACTTTAGTCAGTTTCATTCTTGTAGAAAGGGCTTTTTGTCGAAAACCGATATTTTGATTTAAACCCATTTCTAAAGTTGGTTTAGGGAAAATCTCCCCAGTTTCTTTGTCATAAACCTCATATCTTCGCGCTAAAAATTGATTAGCAGCATATAATTTACTCAAATTGAGAATATCCTGATTACCAAACTCAATTTTATAACTGATATGAGAATCAATTGTATCTGGATATTCCTGAGTTTTAGGAAAATTCAGATAGAGATTTTTTGACAAATAATGTTGTTTTAATTCCTCTACCTGATTACTCACAAATACATCTGATTGATGGCGTAAATAAGCAGACAAAATACTCATAACAACTTTGATTTCTGCTAATTGAGTAAATAACCCATCAATACTACCAAATTTGATATTAACAGGAACTAATGGTAAAGTATCTAACTGAATTATATATTCAGAATTAAAATCAAACTTGTCAGCAATAATTACACCTTTAGTTTGTAATAAATCAAATACTTTCTTGTTGCTGATTTTGATATTTAAAGCAGAAACATGAACTTTTCCATCTTTAACAATGGTATAATTATTAAAATTATCCAAATCATGAGCCAGCAAACCCGCAACTTCAATAATATGGGTATTATCTTCAGATTTCACCAGCTTAACCTTCCGGCTTATCAACATATTAATAGTAGCCGTATTGCGATTTATAGCAAATACACCCATTTGCACAAAATCACCAGCATAAACATCCTCAGTTTCTAACCAAGGAGTAATCAAATCACCATCAATATTTCTCACACCTCTCACCCGTTTAATACCAGTTCGGTGGTAATCTTCCTTTAACTTATGTAAATTCAAAATGATATTTTGACGATATGCCGATAAAATTTGGATAAGTTCTAACAGGGAAATCTGGTGATTTAACTTCGACATAAAACCCCCTAACTTTTATTAGGTAAAAACTCAATTTTCCTCTCCCCGTCTCCCTTAGGGTTCACCAGTCGCCTACGGAGGGAAACCCTTCTACAGCGCTGGTTCACTGCGACTCTGCGTGAGGAAAATCCATATTTCCCTCATTATAGTATATTCGTACTAAAAAATCAACTTATCCAAATCAAGACTAAGATAAAAATAGCTTTACACTTCTTCATAATTAAAACAAAACAATGGCGAGAGATTTACGGGGATTCATTAAAATTCTAGAAGAAAGAGGACAATTAAAGCGAATTTCGGCTTTAGTTGACCCAGATATGGAAATTGCAGAGATTTCCAACCGAATGCTGCAAAAAGGTGGTCCAGGCTTAATCTTTGAAAACGTCAAAGGTGCATCTTTCCCCGTTGCGGTAAATTTAATGGGGACAGTGGAAAGGATATGCTGGGCTATGAACATGGAAAAACCAGAAGAGTTGGAAACCCTGGGAAAGAAGCTGAGTATGCTTCAGCAACCCAAACCACCCAAAAAGATTTCCCAAGCCATAGATTTTGGTAAAGTGCTGTTTGACGTAATCAAAGCCAAACCGGGAAGGGACTTTTTTCCCCCTTGTCAACAAGTGGTAGTGGCAGGGAATGATTTAGATTTAAATAAGTTACCTTTAATACGTCCTTATCCGGGAGATGCCGGAAAGATTATTACGCTAGGATTGGTAATTACTAAGGATTGTGAGACGGGAATCCCCAATGTAGGCGTGTATCGGTTACAGCTACAATCTCAAAATACAATGACCGTACATTGGTTATCGGTGCGGGGAGGGGCGAGACACTTGCGGAAAGCGGCAGAACGTGGTAAAAAGTTAGAAGTAGCGATCGCTCTGGGTGTTGATCCTTTAATCATTATGGCAGCAGCCACACCCATTCCTGTAGATTTATCAGAGTGGTTATTTGCTGGATTGTATGGCGGTTCGGGAGTCAACTTAGCCAAGTGTAAAACCGTAGATTTGGAAGTTCCCGCAGATTCCGAGTTTGTTTTAGAAGGGACAATTACACCGGGGGAAGTTTTACCCGATGGACCCTTTGGCGACCACATGGGATATTATGGCGGTGTGGAAGATTCGCCTTTGGTGCGGTTTCAGTGCATGACACACCGCAGAGACCCAATTTATCTTACCACATTTAGCGGTTTGCCACCGAAAGAAGAAGCCATGATGGCGATCGCTCTTAACCGGATTTACACCCCCATTTTACGCCAACAGGTCTCAGAAATAGTTGATTTTTTCCTACCCATGGAAGCGTTAAGTTACAAAGCCGCAATTATTTCCATAGATAAAGCCTATCCTGGACAAGCACGACGAGCAGCTTTAGCGTTTTGGAGTGCGTTACCACAATTTACCTACACGAAATTTGTGATTGTCGTTGATAAAGATATCAATGTTCGTGATCCTCGTCAAGTTGTTTGGGCAATAAGTTCTAAAGTTGATCCTACCAGAGATGTATTTATTTTACCAAATACTCCCTTTGATACTTTAGATTTTGCTAGTGAGAAATTAGGGTTAGGTGGGAGAATGGGAATTGATGCCACTACAAAAATTCCTCCAGAAACAGAACATGAATGGGGTGAACCATTAAAATCAGATATTGATATAGCTGCAATGGTAGAAAGACGCTGGCAAGAATACGGTTTAGCGGATTTACAATTAGGAGAAGTTGATCCGAATTTGTTTGGTTATGATATGAAGTAATACCCACACTTTCCCTTCTCTATCAGGAGGGGAGTATTTTTTTAAAATTGAAAATTTGGAGAACATAACCGGATATAAATCTCTCTCGTTTCATCTGTAAAAGCCCTTCTACCGTGCATTACTCTGGTATTATCAATCATTAAAATATCCCCTTTTTTCCAGTCAATATTGGTCGTAATTCTCTCAGCGATTCCATTTAATTCCTTCATAAGTTCATCAGGAATTTTTGAATTATCATCAAACTTCCAAAGATCAGGATTTAACTGCATTCCTGGTAGAAGACTATTAATAAAAATCTGATATTTTCCACATCTGCTAGGAATAACTACTGGACAAATATATTGAATGAGAATTGATTGATCTTCATATATAGTCAGATGTGTATCATTTTTTTGACATATCTCCTTTAATTCATTAACATCATCAGTTTTATATTTTCTCTGCCATTCCTCTTGATTCATTTTGGCAGTAAACTTTAGCTGCTTCTGACTGAATAATTCTTTGGTTGAATTACTCAGTTCTGCGAAAAATTGTCTACCATCACAAACTGTTGTTTCACCATTTTTTGCAGCAGGATTCGCACAAAAAAACCACAACATCAGGGGAATGTTCTTCTGATAGTACATTTCTCCATGTAACTTAATCTCTGTTTGGAAATCATTGACACTTAAAATGGTTTTATCATCATTAATTACTCTTCTATTAAAAGCACCACCCGCATAATCTAAAAAATTATTGCTGAATAAATTACTAAATTCTCTAAATATTCCGGTATCAGCAGTAAATCCTCTAAATAGCAAAATTCCATATTCTTTAAATAGACTAATAATTTTTTCCCTGTCTATTTCCAAAATACTTTTATCGTCTTGGTTAATGATTTGCTGTCCCAGTTTTTCAGAAATTGGCTGTGTAATTAAATTCATATTAAATATAAAAAATTTTATCTACAATTATAAAAGTATTTTTATGTCTTTATTGTCTGTCAAAAGGATGGCTTTTACCATCCCCATCTATTCATAGGGATGGTTAATAGCTATATATTAGCCTTCAACGATGATTTGACCAACCATACCAGCACCACGGTGAGGTTCGCAATAGAAAGTATAAGAACCAGGAGCAGCGTCAGCAGGAATAACGGTGGTTTCGGTTTGTCCGGGACTCATTAATAACTTCTTGTGGGACAAAGATTTAGCTAAATCAGCACTCTTAGTGGGGTTTTTAGCAGGATCAAAAACAACGTTGTGGGGGGGAACTTTGTTGTTCTTCCATTCAATTGTGTCACCAGGCTTAACAGTCAACTGCTTTGGTTGAAAGGCTAACATACCTTTGTCACTGCCCAATTTAACTGTATATGTTTCCGCAGATGCAGTGGGGGTAAATACCGCAAAGCTACCAAAAATTACAATAACTGTTAATACAGCTAGGCTTAAGCGTCGCAAAGTTGCTGCGATAGATTTCATGGTTCTGTCCTGTGGAAGTATGTTTATTTTTCTGATCTCATTTTAAATACAATCAATGCCAAATATGACAGGTTGTCATATATTTATTTTTCTAAATTTCCTAAAGGTTAGTTTAAATTACCAAAATAGGGTATGCAAATATCTGCGAGAATAACTGCGCTAAAGCAAAGAGTAACGCACTAGTTTCGGTCAAATCAGAATTGCAGGTTACTAAATTTGCGTTCCTTAGAGAGAGTTAGACGTTCCATAGAACCTCTCTACAAGGGTTCTAGGAAACGCACATTTAATTTTTGGAGATATCTATTGATCTTCTAACTGACTACTGAATTCTCTCGGTGAACGTCGTTTTAACTCGACTGACTCAGTGCGGGGTAATAAGTCAAATACTTCTCTCAATTTGTCGTCTATTTCCTCAAAAGGGACTTGACCTTTTTTATTGAAAACTACCTTACCCGACTGGTCAAAAACTACAACTTGAGGCACACTTCCTCCATAATAATATCCTGGTTCTGTGGGTTGATAGGTTTTGTCAGCTAAAAGAGTATCAACGCTGATAGGAATGATTTCTGTTGCGCGGCCATAGAATGCTTGCATTTCGGAAACAACCGGCGCATATTTTTTGCAATCGCTACTGTCATCAGTGTAGAATGTCACTATCGCTGGTTTATGTTCTGCTAATGTCTGAGCTAGTGTTTCTTTGGAAGGAACTAGAGAACCATTACCAGCATAAATTACAAAAATATTGCCATCATATCGGTCATCTTTAATACCTGCTAATGCTGGCTGCATACTAATTACGAATAGACAAACAAGCAGCAATAAGCATTTTGACACTAACCGGCGACCGTTAGCAATTATTTGAGTTTGTAAAAAAAGCCACTTTATGCTATTCATTAACAGAAACCTTGTCTTTGCTACTATTTTTTGTGAGTTTGTGCTGAACTGATGTTAACTGGTTTGGATAATAATCACACCCATGCACTATTTTTTAAGATAACCTTTACATGGTGTTTTCAGAGAAAAAATTATTTGTTAGTGAGACTATACTCATTTTGATGCTATCTTTTCTAATTAGTTAAACTTACAAGTTTAAATTCTTTTTGCAATTATAGGTTATTTATAAATCATGACTGTAGGTAAGAAAATAAAAGTTATAGATAGACTCCGCTTGGGTTTTGCGGTATCAATGGCCAAAAGTGTCACGTTTTTGGTGAGGTCACTGCGTCTTGGTGCTGCTAGTGTCTTACCAGGTTCGATTGCGCGACGGATAGAACCCCGCATTTTGGAGTTATTGAGTCAGCAAGTGAAAAATGGGATAATTCTCATTGCGGGGACGAATGGGAAGACGACTACTGCTTTACTATTATGCACCATTTTAGAACGGAAGGGCTTTCGGATTGCCCATAATTCTACAGGTGCAAATCTCGAAAATGGGTTAGCAACGGCTTTGATAGATAATGCGAATCTGTTAGGAAACCTGAATGTAGATTATGCAATTTTGGAAGTTGATGAAAATATAGTTCCCAAGGTTTTAAAACCGCTACAACCTCGAATTATTCTCTGTTTAAATCTGTTCCGTGACCAGTTGGATAGATATGGGGAAGTGGATAGTATTAGTAAGCGGTGGACTAAGGTGATTGCTACTTTACCAACAACAACGGTAGTTATTCCCAATGCTGATGATCCGACTTTATCCTATTTGGGTCAACAGTTACCCCAAAAGGTTTTATTCTTTGGTTTAAATGAACCTGAAAATTATTTAGAAGCTATTCCTCATGCTGTGGATTCTATTTATTGTCCTAGCTGTGGTCATGCTTTAGATTATCAAGGGGTTTATTTGTCCCATTTGGGAGATTTTACTTGTCCTAGTTGTGGTTTTACTAAAAGTCAACCCGCATTATTAAGCCAGGAATGGTCACAAATTCTTGTGGGTTTGTACAACAAATATAATACTTTAGCCGCAGCCACAGCAGCAAAAGAATTAGGAGTTGATGAAGTTAGTATTAGAGGTGGAATTAATAATTTTCAAGCTGCTTTTGGTCGTGCAGAAGATTTGGTGATTGATGGTAAACGGGTAAGAATTTTATTATCAAAAAACCCTGTAGGAACAAATGAAACTATTCGCGTCGTCACTGAAAGTACCGATAAAACTACTTTATTGGTGTTGAATGACAGAACCCCAGATGGTACTGATGTATCATGGATTTGGGATGTGGATACAGAAAAGTTAGTAGCACGGGGTGGAACGTTGATTGTCAGTGGCGATCGCGTGTATGATATGGCTTTACGTCTGCGTTATAGTCAGGAGTCTCTGGACAGTGACATCAATCTGATTGTAGAGTCAAATTTGCAGCAAGCGATCGCTACTGCTCTAGAGCATACACCAGTGAATGAAACTTTACACATTCTCCCCACCTATTCAGCCATGCTAGAAGTCCGAGAAGTATTGACTGGTAGAAAAATCCTCTAACAACTGTACGGGCGAAGCATTTGGAGAACTATTTTTGGCAATGACCGATAATTTATCTTCCAAATGCTTCGCCGTACGGGCGAAGCATTTGGAGAACTATTTTTGGCAATGACCGATAATTTATCTTCCAAATGCTTCGCCCCTACTGACAACTGACAACTGACAACTGACAACTTATGAAAATAGTCAAACTGATTTTGCTGGCTTTTCCTATGTTTTTAGCATCTCTGCTATTGGTAGTTAACCCAGCACACGCTTCCAAATTCAAAGCTGCACCCGCTGTACAAATGATTGTGGTGACATCTAATCAAGCAAATTTTGATATAGCTACACCGCAAATAAATAGCATCACACATTCTGTAATAGAACAAATTGGTTGCAATTGCACTAATTGTGTTCAAGCTAATTTACAGAAATTACAAGGTAAGTTACCTATGGCTGGAATTTAATAAATTAGAACAATAAATGTTTTACAAGACACAGCAAGTCTGTGTCTTTATTACTTTATATAATTATTTCTGGACTTTTTAATATATTCATCAATTACAATCAATTATGTCAGCAAAAAAACTATCTCCACATTTATTGAGAACTACCATTTTAGGTTTAATGGTGGGTTTATCTGGATGTGGAAATAAACCTATTAATACAACATATAATACCACTAATAAAAATATTAATAATAATTTACCGTTTGTCGTAGTAACTAATAGCGTAATTTGCGATTTAACAAAACAAGTTGCTGGAGATACAATTAATCTGATTTGTTTAATTCCTCCTGGGATAAATCCCATAAATTATAAACCCATACCAGAAGATAATCAAGCCATTAAAAATGCTAGTTTAGTATTGTATCATGGTTATAATTTTGAACCAGGTTTAATTAAAATTATTGAAGAGATTAAAAAACCTAAATTAAAAATTGCCGTTGCTAAAACTATGGGTGTAAATTCCATCCAAATCAGAAAAAATGGTAAGCAAATTATTGAACCTCATGTTTGGCATAATCCTATTAATACTATCAAAATGGTAGAAATAATTAATAGTAGCTTAGTTAAATTAGCACCAGAAAATAAAAATATTTATAATAAAAATACCAAGAAAGTAACTAAAGAAATCAATCAAATTAATAGTTGGATTAAAGGCAGATTAGCTAGTATTCCTGATAAAAATCGAAAATTAGTGACAACAAATTCAGCAATGATTTATTATGTCAAAGCTTATGATATTCCCTATTCAGTCAATTTAGGTAATGTCAAAAATACAGGAAAATTGACAGATACAAAAGTTAAAAATTTGGTTAGAGAGATTCAAAAATATCAAGTACCAACAATTTTTACAGATACAAATACCAATTCTAATTTACTCGCACCTGTAGCGACAGCATCGAAAGTAAAGGTTTCTCAAAGACCACTTTATATTGACGGACTAGGTGAACCAGGAAGTGACGGAGAAACCTATCAGAAAATGATGGCTGCTAATACAAGAACAATTGTAGAAGGATTGGGAGGAACATATTTGAAATTTGAGCCTAAAAATTCTCGAAATAAATAGCTACTGGATTTCCATAGAAACAAAATATTTGCTACTTACGTCTAATCACTAAGCTGCTGTCACAAGTAATGCTACGCTTAGTTGCCAAATCTTCACAAAGAGGGGAAACTGGTAATTATAGTTTACGCGCAACTGTCAAACCATAGTAGGTTGGGTTGACGTATGTTACCCAACATTCATAAACGACAAAGTTCTAACTGTGTTGGGTTTGGCTATCGCTCTACCCAACCTACATTTTGACTACATTTTTACAATCAATATAATACTAATCATGAATAAATTTATGCGTCCCCAAGCCGTCCTATCCATCACTACATAAATTAACTTTTCATCCTTCAAATATGTTTCTAAAAATGTTTTCACAATCGGAAACCAGATTTTCTCAATTGTTAGGTTTGACAAGGATAGAAATCTCTGTATTTTTCTTTTTCTACTTTCAAATTTAATCGGAATTGGTAAAGCAGTAGCCAAAGTTTCTAAACTTACTTTTTTCAGCGATTGCAGCAGAATAATCATAATTTTGAGCAAGATATACTCTGCCAGATTTAATTGATTTTTTATGTGTGTTTTGTAGAATTCAGGTAACATTATCAATAGATAGTCCTTATTGAGAAAAGTGCTTCTATCTTTTTTTACCATAAATCGGTATAATCTTTATCTGATAAGCTTTTTAGACTATTTTGTCATCCCGTCAGATCGCATAGTCTTGTATTTGCATAACTGATTGAAAAATTCAAATTAAACTGTCTTACTAGCTTTTTAAACATAATAAAAAAGCTAGATTTTTGGTGTGTGTAATTTATTTATTGGTGGCTACTTAGTTTTTTAAAATTCTAGTTTTTAATTAGTCGTAAATGTAGTTTTTGTATACTACTTTTTGAAGTCCGGAATGTGGGATTAAAGCACCCCAAGGATATTTCCCAGGCAGTGTGGGGGGAATTTGGTTAGGTTGGCAAGAGGGTGTTGGTTACGAATTTGTGAAGGGTTGATTTGATGACTATCTATTGCGTCGCCTTGTCCGTCGCCTTGAGATTTGTAAAATGTATAATATCAAATCCGAAACAATATATGAGCCATTAACAAAACATAACACTCAAGTTAGTGATGATTATGAAGATAATTATTCGGTAGAGGATTTAAATAATAATGATGACTATGATGATTCTTATCAAGAAGAATATGATGATATGTACTATAGTAAAGATATGCAAAAATCAGATGACTACAGATCATCAGACTATGGTTATTTAGAAGATTTTGATCAAAGTAGTTTTTATGATTATTTTAACTGAATATGCTAGTAAATTAAAGCCAAGGCTTATTCTCAAGGGTGAATTAAAGTATTTCATAAAAAATCCTGTAAATCCTTTAATCCTGGACATCCTGATTCTGACAAATAAAATATCATATAATAGTGAATAAATATTCACCTTAATTAACTATGCAAACCACAGAATCTCCCTTACAATTGCGGCTGTGGACTGTTGATGAATACCACAGAATGGCTGAAGCAGGAATATTTGAACCAAGTGAACGGGTAGAATTATTAGAGGGGAAAATAATTTGGATGGTTGCTAAAGGAATAGCCCACCGTTCAGCAGTAGGAAGAACCAATAAATTATTACAAAATCGTTTAGGAAATCAGGCTTGGATAGCTGTTCAAGACCCTGTAAAATTAAATGAAAGGTCTGAACCAGAACCAGATATTGCTGTAGTAAAAATAGATCCCCTAGACTATGCAGATCATCATCCTACCCCAGCAGAAGTTTATTTAATTATCGAAGTTGCAGATAGTAGTTTAAAACTAGATACAGAAATAAAAGCTAAAGCTTATTCTCAAGCAGGAATTAAGGATTATTGGGTATTAGATGTAGTGAAACGCGAATTAATTGTATTTAGAAATCCTACAATAGAAGGTTATCAAAATCGAGAAATTATCACAGAACATCAAAACATATCTCCTTTAGATTTTCCTGATTTAGAAATTGTAGTTTCCCAGATGCTACCTCTTGTCTAAATCAGGATATCCAGGATTTAAGGATTTACAGGATATTATAGCGGTATTTCATTCAACCGATAACCGCTATAGTTAAAGTAAATGGAGTTGAGTCTAATTTATTACTTACCTGAGCGATCCTAGCACCTTATTCCATTTACTAGTACCGCAGGGCGGAATTAAAAATTAACAATTAAAAATTAAAAAAGCAGATTGTATAACCTTTTTAGGGATTTTTAATGGTTATCTTACTTACACTGTACTGTACTAGTAGTTTGTCAAGATAAAAATGATGGACTGTAGTGTGAGCGTCTCGCTCACGCGGGCAAGATGCCCGCACTACCAAAAACCCCTAAAAATTATTTTTCCAAGTTATTGACAATAATTCCTAAGTTGGATAGGATACCTAAAGCTAATTGCAAATAATTTGCAATTTCTTACATACCCATATCCCTATTAGTCTCATGTCTGACAACTTTACTTTCAGTAAAGATAAAATTTGGAGTCGTCGCCAATTGCTACAACTGGGATTATCCGGGGCTGGAGTCATTGGTGCGGGAGCAATTTGGCAGATACTGAATGTCAAAAATCATGCCAGTGTTAGAATCCCACCAATGGAAATGGCAGCATCTAATGGTGCTACTAACCCCATGCAGGTGTTACGAGATTTTGATTATGGGACAGTTAAGCAGGAAAATGGGCGTACAGTCCGCGAATTTCAGCTAACTGCTGGTACTTCCACCATTCAGCTTAATAGTGCTGTCTCCTACAACATTTGGGATTTAAATGGGCGGATTCCTGGACCAACACTCCGGGCTAAAGAAGGGGAAAGAATAAGAATACTTTTTCTCAACAATGCTGGACATTCCCATTCTCTGCATTTTCACGGAGTTCATCCCGCTGAAATGGATGGAATAAAACCTGTGGGTAATGGTAAAGCGACTATATACGAATTTGATGCCGAACCCTATGGCGTTCATTTGTATCATTGTCACATTGCTCCGGTTACTCGTCATATTGCTAAAGGTTTATATGGGATGTTTATTATTGACCCTCCTAAACCCCGTCCTCCTGCTGATGAAATTGTTTTAATCATGTCTGGGTATGACATAAATGATGATAATCGCAATGAATATTATGCTTTTAATGGTATGCCGCATCATTATATGCACCATCCCATTCAGATTTATCAAAATCAGTTGATTCGGGTCTATGTTTTGAATATTATTGAATTTGATCCCGCTGTGACATTTCACCTTCACGCTAACTTCTTCAATGTTTATCGTTTCGGTATGACAATGACTCCCAGTGAAAAAACCGATGTTTTAACAATGGGTGTCGCAGAAAGGCACATTTTAGAGTTTGCTTTTCGCTATCCAGGAAAATATATGTTTCATCCTCACCAAGATGCAATCGCTGAAAGCGGGTGTATGGGACAGTTTGAAGTCATAGACTCCAAAAACCCTGGAAAGCTAACATAAATTCTTAATTGTCAAATCTTCAACATATTTTTTGTTTATATATTGAGAATTTTTCTTATTTATGTGATAGAGTTCTAATTTAGACAGTATCAATCAATTCACTGGATAATTTACCAACAAAGTGTATTTATTGATACTGCTAATATAACTTTTTCACAACACCAATACAGGAGCAATAAGAGTGTTAGATTCGGGTATTGATTCAGGTTCAAAAACATTTCCTAAACAGTTGGATATTGCTAAAACTGCTGTATATGGATTGAGTATTTTATCAGCAGGAATGTTTCTGTTTTTGCCATTTTTTAATCTTTTACATCCTAGCCCCTGGCAGCGGTCAATAGGAACAATTCACGGCGTGGGAGCATTGTTGGCAACAGTTGTGGCTGTGTAAGTAAGTCGGCCCAATAAAATCGATATATGTTTAGTTTTGTAAAAACCGTGAAACACCCTATTTATAAGGTATTCGTTAATTTATATTTCGTTACATAGATTGATTTTTTAACGCCGACCTACTTATACAGGACATTTAGCTTTTCCCTTACTGCGAGGATCAAGCAAAATATTACCCCAAATGCGTACCTTAACATTTTGGTCAAGTGCGATCGCATTTTTGGGCATTGCTACAGGTAATTTAGTCTATATGCGTTACCGGGCAGGAATCGAATTTGGTGGTGCAAGAGCTTGGCTTAAAGAAAACTCCCCTTTAGTGCAATATGTACTCATGGAGTACCACGAATTTAGTGTTTTATTTACCTTGCCATTAGGGGTAGCTTGTACATGGATTTTATGGCAATATGGTGACTCAATTTTAGAAAAACAAAACCGCCCCGTTCTTACTGCTACCTGCGTGGCTTTAATGGCCATGATGTTTTACGCTATGGGTGGATTAGTTACTGGGCTTGGTATTGCTAAAATCCATGCTTTGTAATTAATTTGTCATTAAATATTTGAGGATAATTCTATGACTAGACAACCAAATTTATCTGAAGTTACTAGCGAATTAGAGCCTTTATATAGTCGCTTTTGGCAAACATTAAAAGGCTTTCCTAACTTTTTATCTCAAGGTTCAAATAATCCACCAACTGTTTCTGGACCAGCAGCAGCAGCTTTGATTAGTGCATCAATTGGCTGTTTTACAATGATGGTGGCGCACCATTTTTCAGATACAAATAAAAACATTGAACAAATGCTTTGGTCACTTGGTAGTTGGATACCAGGCAGTCATAATCCTAGTAAACTTTGGGGTAATATTGGCAGTTATTCTGGCAAAGAAACAATGTTACTTATAGGTTGGCTGGTTAGTTGGGCTATTCTTTCCGTACTTTGGAAAAACAAAAAAATTAAATCCAGAACGATATTTTTCTGGATGTTTACCTTAATGGTTGCTGCTACTGCAATGAGTTGGCACCCCTTGTTCCCCTATTTACCATTGACATAATTAATAAATCAATCAACCCAGGATGTGAGTTATGCAAATAGAAACAACAGAAAATTTAACTAGAGAAAGAACATCAGGTAGAGAATTACACAAATATATCTGGGTATTAATTGGTATTTTTTCTCTCTTAGCTGTTACTTATCCTACATCTATGATGCGCGTTAGTCAGAAGGAAAAGTTTAAAGGCTTTCATGTTAAGTCTTTACCAGTTGAAGGCAAATATTACTCAGGGTCTGCAAAGTAAAGACCCCATGCAGCTTCTGATACAAGCATTTGCAATGGAGTCTAATTAGTTTTTCTTGTTTTTAGTTTCTCGTTTCCAGGTGGCCACCTGGGAATGAGTACCTCATTTGATTATAAGCTTTAATGCTTTGAATTTAGAGCCTTAATTTAAAAAAATGTGTAAATTATACTCAGTTTATAAAAACCAGTTGATAAATACTTTCATTTATGATAAATATCTATAAACATCTATTACTAATACTTATTAGTTTTTTCACTGGATATTCAGAAAAAACTTTGACCCAATCCACAATCCTGGAGTAAAAATGATCAAATTCCGTTACCTATTTTTATCTATCGCTGCTTGTGCCATGATTTCCCTGAGTTCCTGTACCCAGGATACACCGACAGCAGACGTTAAATCAACACCAAGTACAGCCCAAGTTGCAGAAACCAGCGGCCATAGCGGTCATAGTGGTAAAGCTAAAATTAATATCAATAATGCAATTTTATCCCAATTAGATAAATTAGAAGCTACATTAGGAATTCCGGCTTTATCCAACAAAATCCAAGCTAATCGTCCCTACGCTAATCCAACGGATTTAGTCAGTAAAAAAGTGATTACTCAACCACAGTTTGACCAAATTAAAGACATGGTGACAGTTGAGGAAGTGGTACTTACAGGTGAAGCTAAAGATATTGACTACATGACCAAATTGGGGTTAATGAAAGGACATCTTTTAGTAGCCAAAGAATTATTAGATCAAAATCAACCCAAACAAGCTCAACCCCATATTGGACATCCAGTTGAGGAGATTTATATTGATATTGAAGAACAATTAGATGAACGTAAAGTTAAAGAATTTAAAAGCAACTTAGTCAGTTTAACTGATTTAGTGAAATCTAATCCCAAGGATGCCAAAATAAAAACTAACTTTACCACTTCTGTGCAAGCCGTTGATAGTGCGATCGCAATTTTACCAGCCGAACAACGCAGTAAACCCGAATTTGTTCTGCAAGTAATCACCAGTTTACTAGACGCAGCCAACTCAGAATATGGTGCAGCAATTGCGAATGGCAAAATTACTGCCCCCATTGAATATCAAGATTCTCGTGGTTTTGTCGTCTATTCTCAGGAGCTATATAAAAGTATTTCTAGCCAAATGACCCAAGAACATCCTCAAGCACACAAAGCCATAGATACAGCTTTTGGAGAACTAGTGAAAGTTTGGCCTACTGCTATCCCCCCAGCGCAAGCAGTTAGCACTCCAGAAGATGTTACCAAGCTAGTAAAAATCATCGAGGAAAATACCCAAAAAGTGCGAGAAAAAACCAGCACTAAAGCACAAAGTTAGTATTTTCACACCATTGGAAGTCCAGAATAAGCAGTTTAAAATGATGAATAAGAGAGAAAATAGTTAAAAACTAAGAGTGAAAACAGTTAGGGTTTTCAAACCTTAAAAAAAGTATAACTGCTCACTAATAATTGGTAGCTAAATCCTCTCCTGATGTAATTTTGCTCAACTTAACAACTAATGCAAGAACTCGACCACCAAAAAACAATTGATATTCTCAACTCCATTATGGAATTTGAACTAGCAGGGGTAGTTCGCTACACCCATTATTCCTTAATGGTAACAGGTCCAAATCGTATACCTATTGTGGCATTCTTCAAAGCGCAAGCCACAGAATCCTTACTTCATGCTCAACAAGTGGGAGAAATTCTCACAGGCTTAGAAGGACATCCTACTTTGAGAATCGCCCCAATGGAAGAAACTTTCAAACATAACGTTAAGGATATTTTGCAAGAAAGTTTATCCCATGAAAAGAAAGCTTTAGATATGTACAAAAGTCTTCTAGCAGTTGTCAACAATGCCAGTATTTATTTAGAAGAATTCAGCCGTGGTATGATCGGACAAGAAGAGATGCACAATCTCGAACTCAAGAAAATGTTACGCGATTTTAGCTAATAAAGCAGGAGTCAGGAGTCAGAATTCAGGAGAAATAAAATCTACAACTGACCACTGTACGGGCGAAGCATTTGGAGAACTATTTTTGGCAATGACCGATAATTTATCTTCCAAATGCTTCGCCCCTACTGACCACTGACCACTGACAACTAACTAATAAAAATGAATTTTAGTACCGCTCTACCCACTTTTGTAATTACCCTGCGAGAAGGTGTCGAAGCCGCTTTAGTTGTGGGTATTGTTCTCGCATTATTAAAAAAAGCCCAACAATCTCGACTCAACCCTTGGGTTTATGCTGGCGTAATTGTTGGTATTATTGTCAGTGGCTTAATCGGTATTTTATTTACGGGGATCATTAAATTCTTAGGATCTATTAATCCTCAATATACCTCTGTTGTTGAGCCAACATTGGAAGGTGTATTTAGTGTTTTAGCAATAGTCATGCTGAGTTGGATGTTAATCTGGATGACAAAACAAGCCAGATTTATGAAAGCACAAGTTGAGGGAGCAGTTACCGACGCAATAGGCAAAAATTCCAATGCAGCTTGGGGAGTTTTTAGTTTAATTCTAGTCGCCATTGTCCGCGAAGGATTTGAAACTGTTCTCTTCGTTGCAGCTAATTTTCAACAAGGTTTATTACCGACTTTAGGCGCACTGGGTGGTTTAGCCACAGCGTCAGTAATTGGCGTTTTATTATTTAAATGGGGTGTGAAAATTAATATTCGCCAATTCTTTCAAGTTATGGGCGTTTTATTAATATTAATTGTTTCTGGTTTAGTAGTTTCCGGTTTACAACATTTTGATGAAGCCACAGCTAATCTAGCTTTGAGTAGTCGTTCTTCAGAAAATCTTTGTTTCTATTATGAACACTTTACCAGAATTCACTCTTGTATCTTAGGTCCAATGGTTTGGAATGCTGAAAAAATCTTATCTGACGAACAGTTCCCAGGTA
Source organism: Dolichospermum sp. UHCC 0315A (assembly GCF_008121535.1). Lineage (GTDB taxonomy): Bacteria > Cyanobacteriota > Cyanobacteriia > Cyanobacteriales > Nostocaceae > Dolichospermum > Dolichospermum lemmermannii. The sequence continues at coordinate 3,866,926 of NZ_CP043056.1, read as the reverse complement.
TCATTCTCAAGTCCTTATTTGGTTATAGAGACAAAATCTATATTGTTCAAGCCGTGGGATATTTAATATTTCTCATCAGTATTGGTGGGCTATATTTCCGCAGTATCACAGGTGGAGATAATCAGAATAGCAAAAATAAAGTAATGACTACTACCCCAGGGCGGAATTAAAAATAATAGATTGAAAAGATTGGTAATCAGGGAAAAGATTAAAATTTTTACCTGTTCCCTGTTCCGTCTAGGCTGCATTTTACTCCGAAACCTGAAAAGTCGAACTAATTACAGGACCCGACATTTCCGCAAGAGGTGAGACTGCCTTGGGATGTATTGGAGTAGTTTTACTCAATACGGCGATGAGTTGCAATAAAAATGTAATAAAGGCCGCTTGTATAAGTTTTTCTAGCATAATATCCCTCTCTTTATTTATATGGATGAGACTTCCATAGGAACTTGTTATTCTCAATACACTTTGTGTTATTGGTTTATCGGATTTGGTGAATATAATTTGAGAATAGCTCAGAAATCTGTGAAAAAATGTGATCCAGTTCTCTCTTTATATATACCTAACAACGTGGACGTTTGTTTTTCCCAAAAAGTGTCCTGAAAATCCAAATTTATTTTTAAATCCCTGGGAATATATCATTGTTTTACTCCAGTCACTCGATTGGCAAGAACCGTAATAATACTGATATTTGCGTAAAATATATTTCTTTACATGAGCTTCTATCTGCTCTCTTCACCCGGCTTGTCCTAATCTTAATTGGCAATTTCAACACAATTAGCCGTTGTCACCGATAGAATAAATGAAAAATAGCTAAAACACACTAAATGATTCCTATCGTTATTGAACAATCCGGCCGAGGCGAACGCGCCTTTGATATCTATTCACGGCTGTTGCGTGAGCGGATTATTTTTTTGGGAGAACAGGTTGATAGCAATCTGGCTAACTTGATTGTTGCCCAACTGCTGTTTTTAGATTCTGAGGACGCGGAGAAGGACATATATATGTACATTAATTCTCCTGGTGGTTCTGTGACAGCGGGAATGGGTATTTTTGACACCATGAAGCATATTCGCCCTGATGTCTGTACAATTTGTACTGGATTGGCGGCCAGTATGGGAGCTTTTCTCCTCAGCGCGGGTACAAAGGGTAAAAGGATGAGTTTACCCCATTCACGGATTATGATTCATCAACCCCTCGGTGGCGCTCAAGGACAAGCAACTGATATTGCAATTCAAGCCCGCGAAATTTTGTATCACAAGCAGCGGCTAAACGAATTTCTCGCTGATCATACTGGTCAACCATTTGAGCGGATTTCTGAAGATACCGAACGTGATTTCTTTATGTCTCCTGCCGAAGCCAAGGAATATGGCTTAATTGACCAAGTAATTGACCGTCATGCCGCCGGTAGTCGTCCTGTACCTCTAGTTTAGTTATTGGTCAGTTGTCAGTTGTCAGTTGTCAGTGGTCAGTGGTCAGTAGGGGCGAAGCATTTGGAAGATAAATTATCGATCATTGCCAAAAATAGTTCTCCAAATGCTTCGCCCGTACAGTTGTCAGTTGTCAGTTGTCAGTGGTTAATGAGAAAATTCTTCTTTCTTCTTTCTTCTTCCTTCTTTCTTCTTCCTTCTTCCTTCTTCCTGATAGCGAAGCGTGGCGTTAGCCATACTCCTGATAGCGAAGCGTGTCGTTAGCCATACTCCTGATTCTAAAATCCCGCAATTGGATCTGGTTGAGATTTGAGGTAAGTGAGAAAATTTCGTAATTCTTCTTCACTCAGCAGAGAACGTCCTCGTTTACTGTAGGTTTTGACCAGATAATCTTTACCTTGTTCTGGTGTCCAGCCTAATCGCTCGATTTCTACGTCTGTTTGGGCAATGACATCAGATAAATTTACTGGTTCATTATGTCTTTTCTTTTTACCGACGACTGACTGGACACCAGTATCCTCATAAGGGGTATAACTGCGAGGTGTAAATGGCGTGACATTACTAGGAGGGACTTCTGATAAAGGTGGATATTCTGGTTCTTGATGAGAAAATATTTCTGGTTCTGGAAATTTGGGATCAATTTCTTCTTCTGGTAGCGGTGGTGTATATATCTGTGTATTGTTAACAGGGGGAACAGGTTTTGATTCCTGGAAAGTGGGTTTTATTTGTGGAGTGGTAACTAATGGGGAGACAGATTTTGTGACTTCCCCCGGTGTATTTTTGATCCCCAAAACCGTTAAAGCTCTGTTTCTAGCCTGGTCTTCTGCTGCTTCTACTGTTTCTGCTCCTGCGATCGCCGTTGCCCTGGTGATACCTTCGAGTTGTATACTGACACGGACGATATATTTCCCTTGAAAAATTTCTATTAATTCTGAGATAATACTGCCGTTGGGGTACAAATTCTGGAATTGTGCCAACATCATACTTTCAACCATTTTTATCTAAATTTTCCTAATAACATAAATTGCTAGTCAGCGCACAACTGACAACTGACCACTGTACGGGCGAAGCATTTGGAGAACTATTTTTGGCAATGAGCGATAATTTATCTTCCAAATGCTTCGCCCCTACTAACAACTGACCACTGTACGGGCGAAGCATTTGGAGAACTATTTTTGGCAATGAGCGATAATTTATCTTCCAAATGCTTCGCCCCTACTAACAACTGACCACTGTACGGGCGAAGCATTTGGAGAACTATTTTTGGCAATGAGCGATAATTTATCTTCCAAATGCTTCGCCCCTACTGACAACTGACCATCCCCTAGACAAAACCCTATATTTCAATATAAAGTCTTACTGAGAACTAAGCACTCACGACGTTAAATATGTCCTGATACTAACAGTTGTTGATCACAAATTGTCGTCTATCTTTAAATGCTATACTAATTAACCAATTAGATATCTAGAAGTATTTTTAAAGAAGTGCGCTCTAAATCTACAATAATAAAGATAAGGTTTGCCTTCGTTGCCTGTGTTTTACTGCTTACCTGATTGTTACCGATTCTACATAAGGGAGAATTGGGTTTTTCAGCGGTTCCTTCTAGTGAAGACATGGCCAACACCACGCTATGCTATCAGATACTGATGTCGTGGACTTGCCTTACATCTAAACTATCAAACACCTGTAGTTAAACCAGTTTGTAGTTTGTGGGTTGTGGGTGAGATAGAGAGTTCTCCAAACCAAGTCTCTCACTAACTCATTATCTAAATTACGTAGTGTTTAATTATTAGGTATCAGGAGTGCATGGTCAAGATTGTTTAGATCAAGTCAAGGGTCACGTAAGCAAACGCTGAGATTGTCGTGCAGTGAGAAGTCAACGCAGGGGCTTCATCTGACAATGACTATGGCTAACGCCACGCTGCGCGATGAGCGGACTTGCCTTTTCTACGAAACACTACGCAAAGGCGAAATTCGTAAGCAAGTGTCTGTAAACCGCGAGGGAATACAGTAAAGAGCCAGATTCGACAACAAATGATGTTTTGACCAAAGGTCGGTTCACTGCATGGAATTTTCAATCGCTACACTTCTTGCCAATTTTACAGATGATAAATTAGTGGCTCGTAAAGTCCTAGAAAAAAAACTGGGTTGTGAGGATGAAGAAAGTCTAGAAAAACTCCAAATTACTTTGGATGTGTTGGAAAAAATCGGGCTTTTGGTGAAGGAACGGGGGAAATATCGCCGCGTTACCGAAGAAGGCTTGATTGAGGCTAAATTACGTTGTTCTAGTAAGGGCTTTTGCTTTGCGATTCAAGATAGCGAAGGCTCAGAGGATATTTACATCCGTGAAAGTCATTTGAGTAATGCCTGGAATGGCGATCGCGTTTTGGTAAGAGTCCTCAAGGAAGGCAGTCGCAGGCGATCGCCGGAAGGTGAGGTGAAGTTGATTATGGAGCGGTCTAATCACACCTTACTCGCCAGAATTAAGCAGGTGGAGGAAGGGTTTCGGGCTGTCCCTTTGGATGACAGATTGCTGTTTGAACTGAAACTACAACTCAACAGCATGAAGTTGGAAGAAGCAATTGATCACTTAGCTCATGTAGAAATTCTTCGCTATCCCCTCGCACAATATCCCCCATTGGGTCGAGTAGTGCAAATTTTGGGTAGTGATGCTGAAGCCGCAGCGGATATAGATTTGGTAACTTGTAAACATGATTTATCCCGAACTTTTCCTGATCCTATCCTCGATGCAGCGGCAAAGTTACCCAAGAGACTCCTGAAAGCAGACCTGAAAAATCGTCTCGATTTACGTGAGGTTTTTACCTTCACCATTAAGAGTGTCAACAGTGATGAATCTGTAGTTGAAAATGCCTTCAGTGTAGAAAAAACTACTGATGATAATTGGCGATTATTATTTCACATTACAGATGTTTCCCACTATATCCAAGCCGATGAGGCTCTAGACCGGGAAGCCCTCAAGCGGGGTAAGTCAGTGTACTTGGGAGAATTACTACTGCCAATGTTGCCAGCAGTGGTGATACAACGGTGTTCCTTAGTCCCTGGTAGCGATCGCTTGGCTCTCTCTTTTATCATCACCATTAACCCCCAATCAGGAGAAGTGGAGGAATGGGAAATTCAACCTAGTGTCATTAATGTAGATGTAGCTGTTAGTCAAGTAGAGACAGCAGCTATTCTTGCCGGTGAAAGCAGCACAGTGGCAGCCGAAGTCCAAGAGAAATTACCAGATTTGCAGACTTTGGCTACTGCTATTAAGCAGGTACGTCTACAGCGGGGCAGCTTACGGTTAAATCTCCCACCCAGCCACAACCCTTACTATGACGAAGGAGCAATGGGATCGGTGGTGGTTAATGACTTACCTGGGCGATCGCTCATTACCGAATTGGTAATATTAGTTAATCAACTCATGGCTGATCATCTCAGTGCCTTGGGAGTTCCCAGTTTATGGCGAGTTCAAGGCACACCTGATCCCGAAGATGTTCAGGAAATGCTCAAACTAGCCGTTAATTTAGGTGTGGAATTAGGACTTGATCCAGAATTAGAAATCCAACCTCTAGATTATCAACACTTGACGGGAGCTTTTGCCGATTCCCCATCGGAACAAGTTCTCACCTATTTATTACAAGACACTCTCAAGCCTTCTTTATATAGCATTACCAAAAGTTCTCACTTTGGACTAGCTTTATCCCAATATGTCCACATAACTGCCCCCTTACGTCGTTATCCAGATATCCTCTTGCAACGGGTGTATCATAACTTACTAGAGCATGGGCGCGATCGCCGGAATACCCGCGTCAAAGATCGGATAAACCTGCGCCATTCCAATTGTCACGAAGAAATCAATTGGAACGTTCTCCCCCCAGAACTCCAACAAGAACTGCAAAGCGACTTAACCAGGGTCATTGTCCAAATTAATGACCGAGAAAAAGAAGTCCAAGAAGCTGAAGCTGATTTAGCCGGACTCCAAAAAGCCTCCTTAATGAAACAACGCATTGGCGAAGTATTTCCAGGAGTAATTACTGGTGTTCAATCTTACGGCTTCTTTGTGGAAATTGAAGTCCCAGTAGAATCGCCCACAGAAGGTAATCTCGCTAATACCTTACGAATAGAAGGACTGGTTCACGTCAGTTCCCTCAAAGACGATTGGTATGAATATCGTGCCAGACAACAAGCGTTATTTGGGCGAAAAAATCGGGCTTCCTACCGATTGGGCGATAGCTGTATGGTACAAGTCAAAAGTGTTGATTACTACCGTCAACAAATTGATTTAGTGACAGTTGGTGCTGATGGTTTACCTAAAGCCATGAGCGAGAATACTGGCAATGAGGAAACAGGAGACATTTATCCACAAAATCAAAGCGATAGCTTGCGTGGCAAAGCCATATCTTTTGACAGAGAACCTTATGATCAAGAATAGTCAGTGGTCAGTTGTCCGTTGTTAAGTAGGTTAGCATTGAAAATCGTCGTTATGGCACTAGGCAAGAGGCAAAAGTCAAGAGGCAAGAGTGAAGAGGGTTTGGGCGATTTTACTTTTCTTTATACAGATTGGTTTTATTGTGTTCACCTACTTAGTTGCTCTTAAATATTAACCACTGACCACTGACCACTAACAACTGACCACTGACAAATGACTAATAACAACTGACCACTGACCACTGACAAATGACTAATAACACAAAACCTTTAATCTTGGGCGTAACAGGTGCATCTGGTCTAATTTACGCCGTTCGCGCTCTTAAATTTCTCTTAGCCGCAGAATATCAAATTGAACTGGTGGCATCTAAATCTACTTACACAGTTTGGCAGGCAGAACAGGAAATCCGAATGCCAGGAGAACCAGAAAAACAAGAGCAATTTTGGCGAGAACAAGCCGGAGTTCCCGAACAAGGTAAACTCCGCTGTCATCCTTGGAGTGATGTTGGTGCGGGTATTGCCAGTGGTTCTTTCCGCACGTTGGGGATGATCATTATCCCTTGTAGTATGAGTACAGTCGCAAAACTTGCTGGGGGGCTAAGTTCCGACTTACTAGAACGAGCCGCAGATGTCCAAATTAAAGAAGGACGTAAACTGGTAATTGTCCCCAGAGAAACCCCTTTTAGTTTAATTCACCTGCGGAACTTAACGACCTTAGCGGAAACTGGAGTGAGAATAGTCCCCGCTATTCCTGCTTGGTATCACAACCCACAAACCATTGAGGATTTAGTTGATTTTGTTGTAGCTCGCGCTCTGGATCAATTAGATATTGACTGTATACCAATTGAACGATGGCAAGGTCATTTATAGCAATTAAAAATTAAAAATTAAAAATTAAAAAACTAAATTTTTAATTCTTAATTCTTAATTCTATTTTGCTCTTTTGTGGCAACAGCTATATTCATCTGTTTTTTCCTGGTGTATTCTTAGAATCCTGCTGCAATTTTGAATTTTTTATGGCTGTAATTCGCTTAATTATCTTGGTGACGGCAATGCTGGGACTAATAATAATATTAGTTCAAAATTTGTCGCCCTCACTTCCATTAATGTTTTTGGGGATGCGAACTCAAGCATTACCATTAGCATTGTGGATTTTATTAAGTATCACTGCTGGTATTTTCACATCTTTAATAATTACTAGATTGTTAAAATTTGCGACTGATTTAAATTTACAAGCACCACAACCTCTACCCAAATCAATTCCCACTCCACCCCGTGTTAGACAAAATACTCCACCTCCTCAAAGTCCTCCACCAACCGTTAATCAAGTTGATGATGAATTTGACGATTGGGACACAAATCGCAATCAAGATGATTGGGATGATAGAGAAGATTCAGAACCAGTAACAGAAACTTCCCCAAGTCAACAAAGTTCTAATTCCCGCAATAGTTCCGTTTATTCCTATAGTTCCCAATCACCGAAAAATACTGCTGTGGGTAAAACCGAATCTGTTTATGATGCTGATTATCGGGTAATTATTCCTCCTTACCAAGAATCAGGCAAAACTCAAGTTACAGATGATGATGACTGGGATTTTTTTGAAGATGATGATTTTGAGGATGACAACGAAAATAAACCACAAAAACGCTAATTTAAGCTTTAATAATAATTAATAATTTTACAGGAGAAAAATACTGATGATTGATATATTAAAAGGAGTCAACCTCTATTTAATTGGCATGATGGGAGTTGGGAAAACAACAGTAGGAAAGTTATTAGCCGCAGAAATTGGTTATAGATTTGTAGATACAGATGAAGTCATAATCAAAGCCGCAGGTAAATCTATTAATGAAATATTTGCCGAAAATGGTGAAGCGGAGTTTCGGCAATTAGAGAGTGATGTTTTAGCTCAAGTTTGTGCTTATACTAAGTTGATTATATCTACGGGTGGGGGTGTTCCCATGCAGCAGCAGAATTGGAGTTATCTCCATCATGGGTTGATAATTTGGTTAGATGCACCAATAGGAATAATCTTACAGCGGTTAGCGGAAGACAATACCAGACCACTTTTACAAGATGCCGATATCGAAAGTAAATTGACATCGCTTTTGGAACAACGTCAACCAATGTACTCCCAAGCTGACTTACATATTGCTATGAGCGCGACCGAAACACCAGAAGAAATTGTCACACGCATCCTCACTACAATTCCCAGTATTCTCAAACCGCAATAATTCTTTCTACACCCATTTATAACCCACTTGAATATCAGATCCCCGACTTCTTAGAGAAGTCGGGGATCTGACTCTTGCAATGTATATCTACGGCACGCTACACTATCACAAATCAAATACGAATTGCTATATATCTATAAAAAGGAATAGAAAGTAGTTAATTTCTTGTCAAAAGCAAGATGCAGAATTTCCACATCAAGAGTTGAATGGAATCTAGATTCTGTAATTATCCTCAACGGGGATGAAATCTATGACTATATTTTCTCTTGATGAACTTAAAAATTTAGTCCAAAATCCTGAGTATCCATGCGTTTCTCTCTATCTACCTATGGAAAAACTAGGAGGAGATACGCGACAAAATCCGATTCGGTTTAAAAATTTAATTCGAGAAGCTGAAAACCGCTTAGATGAAACAGGATTACGTCATACTGAGACTGTAAATTTGCTCAAACCAGCGATGGAATTAGACAATACTGATTTTTGGGAAATTCAAAACCAGGGATTAGTAATTTTTATTTCCCCCAATCTATTTCGTTACTATTGTTTACCAATTTCTTTTCCCCAATTAGTGGTTGTTGGCAAGAATTTTCATATCAAACCCTTATTAAATCTGATTAATAATGATGGAAAATTCTACATTTTGGCTTTAAGTCAAAAGAATGTCAAACTTTACTCAGGCACGCGCTACCAAATTAATGAAGTAGAAGTAGAAAATATGCCTCATAGTTTGGATGAAACTCTCTTAGAAGATGAATTTCAAAAAGGCGTACAGCATAGAATTGGTATCCCTAGAGGTGCGACTTCTGCGGCTCAACACCCTGGTTCTGTCCATGGACAGGGTAATCCAGATCGGGAGAAACATGAAGAAGATATTTTGCAATTTTGTTATGCTGTTGATAGTGCATTACATAAAAAATTGCGAGGTGAAAAAGCACCTTTAATATTAGCAGGAGTAGAATATTTATTACCAATTTACCGACAAGCTAATACTTATCCATATTTAGCAGAAACAGGGATTACTGGCAATGCAGAAATCCTCAAAATGCAAGAATTAAATCATGCAGCTTGGGAAATTGTTAACCCTTTATTTCAACAGGAATATGAAGATCTAATGGCTGTTTATCTGCAACTATCTGGGGAAGAAAGTAACAAAATTGCCAATGATATCAAAGCAATTATTCCGGCTGCATATTATCAAAGAGTTGATACTTTGTTTGTGCCTCTAAAACAACATATATGGGGTAAATTTGATTTACCAACTGCTACAGTTGAATTACATCCAGAACCAGCACCAGATGATGAAGATATGTTAGATTTTGCGGTAATTCACACCATCTTAAATGGTGGTAAAGTTTATACTCTTGAACCAGAAGCAATGCCTAGTGGAGTTAAAGTAGCGGCTATTTGCCGATATTAATTTTTTAAGTTGCTAAGTTGTCGTCGTGCTGCTGCTAAAATTAATCTTTGTTCAGCACGAGAAATCGCTTGATAAGTCCTTTCCACCGCTTCCGGTTCTACAGAAATAGAACTAATCCCCCATTCTATTAATTTATCAATCATTTCTGGATAAAGTACCGGGGCTTGACCACAAATAGAACAGGGAATACCTCCAGCTTGAGACATTTTAATTAATTGAGATATTGCCCCCATTACTGCTGGATGACTTTCATCAAATATTCTCCCTAATTTTCCCTGTTCCCTATCTATTCCTAATAATAATTGAGTTAAATCATTTGTGCCAATAGAAATACCTGCCACACCAGCTTTAATATATTCAGGTAATAGAAATAAAATACTAGGAACTTCTGCCATGATCCATAATTGAAACTGGGATATTTGTGTTAACCCAAATTGCTCAACTTTTTGACGACAAAATATAAATTCTTCAACACTGCGAACAAAAGGTAATAGCAAATTAATATTTCTATAACCAGACGCTTGAACTATCGCTAAAGCTTGCAATTCCAATTCAAAAACCGCCGGATTTTGCATATAGCTGAAAACACCCCTGTCACCAAGAATAGTTCGACTTCGCTCACTATAAATTGATGACTGTGATAATAATAAATCATGGGGTAGGTAATCTAAAGAGCGATAAAAGATAGGTCTGGGTGAAAAAGCGCGAGCAAATTGCTTAATCTGCTCAGATAATAACTCTAATAATTCCGCTTTTCTTCCAGCTATTAACCATTCTTGAGGATGTTCTCCCTTCAGAATATTTAACATCATCAATTCTGAACGTAATAATCCTAACCCATCTACAGGTAAACATTTTACTTGTTCAATTAATCGTCCTTGACTCAAATTTACGAGTAACTTAGTGGCAATTATTGGTAAATTTATCGGCTGATAATTGACAATTTTTTCCTCTTTGATTAATTCTTCTATCTCCTCACTAGGAAAGTTTTCTTCATCTTCTGTGAAACGATATATTTCACCCTTATTACCATCTAATAATAACTTTTCACCTGCTTGTAAAAGAGTGGTTGCACCTGTGGCACTCACCACCGCAGGAATACCCAACTCCCTGGCTAAAATCGCCCCGTGGCTAGTTAATCCCCCTTGTTCTGTAATAATCCCCGCAACTCCTTGTAGTAAGGGCAAACAATCAGGAGTAATCACTGGGGCGATGAGAATTACACCTTGAGGAACTTGGATTGCTTTTTGTGATGAACTAAAAATATGGGCATTAGCAATAATTCTCCCTCTGGCTGCCCCAATGCCTTGAATAAATTGCACACTCTTATTTACAGATTGGGGAACAGTGACTTCTGTAATATAGAGTTTTGTGGCTAAAGATTCTTTGGCAACTGTCCATTTCATAGTTAAAGTTGCCCCTAATTCACTGACTATTTGATTACTGACAGTAATTAATTCTTGCAAAAATTCTTCTGGCAAAGCATATTCTTGTTGTTGGGATTCTTCTAAAATATAAGCTAATAAAAAATCAGTATCTAATGTTGGTTGCAGTTGTTCATCTGTAAAAGCATTACCATGATGAAGACGATACGCCAACATTTTATTACCCAATTGTCTTTCTACGACTGCGCCGGTTTTTGGTTCTATGTAATAAACATCTGGTAATACTTCACCGTTGGTAATTGCTAGTCCTAAACCCCAAGTAGCTTCAATATCCCATGCCGATGATTTAGTATTGATTACACCAGAAGCGATCGCATTGTCAACTGGTTGCACTAACACCCCTAAATTAATGCTGGGCAAACTAATCCCCGCACTATGCCAATATAGTAAACTTCTGGCTCGGAATAACTGACTCCAAAGCAGCTTTAAAGCTTCACCTATTTCCTCTTCTTCACAAGGGCAAAATACTGGTTCTAATAACCCAGATACATTTTTCATTTCTTGGTTATTTGATATTGCCAAACTGGGACGCAAAATTAAACTGCTTCTTTGCCATTGTCGCGCAGCTTGAAAAATTGTCCTCACCCAATGAGGTGGCACAGTCGCTGAGATAATTTCCTGACGTAAGCGTCCGGCTACCTGTTGCAGTTGTCGCCAATTATGTACATCTAAATGTAGCGAAGAATGGGGTAAATCAGCGATTAACGACTCTGAACTATTGAGAGTTTCTAGAAATTGCCGTAAAACATCTGCTTCTACTACAAAACCAGGAAGAACAGGATAGCCCTGCTGTTTAATCTTACTTAAATAAAACGCCTGCACGCCAACCTTGGGGCGGTCTTGTAGTTTAATTTGGTCAAGCCAATAGAGTTTATCCACTCAATTTATTAAATAATATTTATTACATACTTTTTGTTACTATATTACCAATTAGTCCGAACAATGCCCCGATTTCATTTATTAAACTATTTACCACCGAAAAAAATTGATCAATCCTTATTATATTGCCGGTAGTGACTGGCTAAACACTGGACTTCGTTTATGTTTTGCCTTGTTTATTGGAGCTTTAATTGGCTTAGAAAGACAACTAAAAAATAAACCGGCAGGTTTAAGAACCCATATGTTAGTAAGTTTGGGTTCAGCCGTATTTACTCTCATCACTATCCAAGCGGGTGGTACACAACTTAGTGCTGATTCTCTTAGTCGTGTAGTTCAAGGTATTGCTGCTGGAGTGGGGTTTTTAGGCGCTGGGGAAATTTTACGTGAATCTTCCCAAACATCAAAATCACCGGAAATTCATGGTTTGACTTCTGCCGCTGCGATTTGGGTAGCTGCGGCTTTGGGAATTGCGGCTGGGTGTGGTTTATGGCAATTAGGATTAATGGGTGCTATTTTAACTGTAATTATTCTACACATTTTTAAAAGACTGGAAAAATTTAATTAATAGGTGAACAGAAAAATTTCCAGGTATGACATTAATTGCCTTTTTCACGCAGATTAGGACGGCTGATAATTAACAATTGTACCCCACCATCACCTGTATTAATAGCCAATACGGGAGGGCGCTGATTAAATTGTGCATCAGAAGGCATAGATGGGAATACATAAACCCAATCATTACTTTCAATTAATAGCCGCCAAACAATAGATTGATCTGTATCATCATTTATTGCTTTAGAAGTCGTATTGAACTGTTCTAAATCCCCAAAAATACGAGACTCTTTCAGAGAGGGAGGTGTGAATACATCATCTAAATTACGTCCCAAAGGTAGTTTATCTTTAGCAGTCACAAGCGTAACTATTGGTCTAGTAGAAGTATTATTAACGGCATCTCGATAAGCATCAGCCTGACCTTGGAAACGTCCTAACCAAAACAACGATCCTAAAATGCAAATCACAATTACAATTTCTTGACGTAATGACGAGGGTAAAAGTTTGGCAAGAGAACGCAAAATATTAAGTAATGGAAAATCATGGATTCTCTTAATCAGTGTTTGGATTTTATTAGGGATATTTTGATGATTTATTTTTGGTGAAATTGCCCATAATATAACTTGAATTAAAGATATTGTTAAAGTCATGGCTATGACAGCCCGGATAAATATCCAGAAATTACCAAAGATAATTTGTATTGGTACTATTAAAAAAGACTCATGGGGTAGATTGAGGGTATTAAGTTCTAATGCAAAAAAGCCAAAATAAGCCCAGCGATAGACCCAACCAATAAAGTAAATAAAAATGCCTAAGACTCCGATGAGTCCAGCGAAATTACCAAGGATATTGATACTGGTTGGATTTTGAGGATCTGGTGACATAGGTTATTTGTCAGAAAATTCAGGAATTTGGACGGTTATAGATGATTTTATGGTAAAGTAGCAATAACTTACTTTAATTCTGTGTTAATACTCATCCATAACTATATGAAGGTTGTTCTCAAAACATTCTGTTTTGTATTGGTGTTGGCATTGGTGGGCATGACAGAAAACCTCAAACCAGTTACCGCCAATATACAATTAGCTCAAACTCCAGGAAAAGTAAAGAAAAAAGTTAATAATTCGCCCATACCCTTAGCATTACCAATAAAAGCCGATATCAAGCTGAAAAATGGCGATTCTATGACTGCTAGAGTCACAGGATTTGACTCCAAAGGGAAAAAAATTGAGTTTTCCTATGGTAAAACTTCTAAATCATTACCTGTTGCCCAAGTACAACAGGTAGTTTTTAGGAAAGATAAAGACTCTTTAGTTTATACTGCTACGGGTAGTCTGGTGATTCGGGGTGAGGATAACAGCAAAGCTACACAAAGCGAATGGTCCAATCTTCCTCTTCAGGCTTTTGAGTTGGTGGACTCCCAACGAGGACAAGCTAAGGTAGATTTAGCAACTGTTAAAAAACCTCAAGAATTGTCTCAAATTCAATCTGTAGCTGTGAAGAGTTTATATATAGCGGATGAGATTCAGTTTAGTTCTACTGGTAAGATTACCATTAAGGTAACACCTGCGGATAAGAAAAAATAAGTTTCCTAGAATCCTTGTAGAGATGTTCCATGTAACGTCTCTACTAACATCATTACTTTTCTAGTAGTTCGTCAAATTTATTTTGACGGGTAATAATAGGAAAAACTTCTGTTTTCCCGCCCCTACTCCCCCTACCCCTCTTCTCCCCCTACTTGCCTTTACCCGTCATTTTTGGATTGACAGATTACTAGGAATATCTAAATTCTCAGGGCGATGATTTATGATCTACATAATGCTATTGAATAAGTGAATAAAAATCATGGTTGAACAACTTTTAGACAAAGTTGATGATGATTACTATATTCCAGACGCTAATCTACTAATCACTGAAGACGACACACCTGTGGATAATTTTGCATCTGCTAAACAACAACGGCTTTTAGTTAGTTCTCTTTATAGTTCTTTAGAATCACAGCCTTTTTTAGTTGAGGCTAATGTTGGTATTTATCATACAGACGGTGAACCGGCAATTGTTCCCGATGTGTTTATTAGTTTTGATGTCCAAACTCCTGAAGATTGGTGGAAAAAACAAAATCGTTGTTACATGATGTGGAAATTTGGTAAATCGCCAGAAGTGGTAATGGAAATTGTTTCTAATCGGGAAGGTGAAGAATTAACTAAAAAGTTGCAGATTTATGAAAGAATGAAAGCCAATTATTATCTAGTCTATGATCCTAATCAAGAATTAGGAGCAGAAATATTAACTATTTATAAATTGGTAGGAAGACATTATGCAAAAACCGAGGAAACTTGGTTAGAAGATATTAATTTGGGTGTGACTTTTTGGCAAGGAGAATTTGAAGGTAGGCGCGATACTTGGTTACGTTGGTGTCATCAAGATGGAACGGTTGTAGCTACTGGTGATGAACGGGCTGAACGGGAAAAGCTAGAAAAAGAAGCAGCGAAAAGACTTGCTGAGTCTGAAAAACTGGAAAAGGAAGATGCACAAAAACGCGCTCAATTACTAGCTCAAAAATTGAGAGAATTGGGAATAGATCCTGATAGTATTTAAAAATGTGGTGGTTTCTTATTTTATGTAAATAATTGGTGTGAGGGGGTGAAGATGGTGAAAAATCAACAACACAATTGGCTGCTATCAGGGCTAAAACATCCTTACCTTGTTTTTGGTATTGGTTTTTTATTGTGCTGTGGGGTATGTGTTGACTCTACCCGTGTTTTGGCCAAGGATGATTTAGGAAAAATTGCCCAATCATCAACAGCAAAAACGGATAATGCAGAACGGCTTTTTAATGAGGGAATGAAACTTTATCAGCAAGGAACAGCGGACTCATTGCGACAAGCTATTAAAAAATGGGAGGAGGCTTTATCGCTGTATCGGTTACTGGATGATAAAAAAGGACAAGCTATCTCCCTCAATAACATCGGTGAAGTCTACAAGGATTTAGGAGAAAAGCAAAAGGCACTTAAATATTTCAACGAGGCTCGCCTTTTATATATTGCGGAGGGGGACAAAAAAGGTCAAGCAAGCGTCCTCAATAACATCGGTGAAGTTTACTCCGCTTTGGGAAAAAAACAAGATGCATTAAAATATTACAAGGAAGCACTGCACTTATCTCGCGCAGAGGGGGACAAAAAAAGGGAAGCTACCTCTCTCAATAATATTGGTAGAATCTACTCCGCTTTGGAAAAAAAACAAGATGCTCTATACTATTACAAACTAGCACTGCTATTACGTCGTGCTGAGAGCGATAAAAAAGGGGAAGCTATCTCCCTCAATAATATTGGTGGAATCTACTCCGCTTTAAGAGAAAAAGAAGAAGCGTTGAAATATTACAAACAAGCGCTGCCATTACGTCGTGCTGAGGGGGACAAAAAAGGGGAAGCAAACACCCTCAATAATATTGGTGGGGTCTACTCCGCTTTAGGAGAAAAGCAAAAGGCACTCGAATCCTACAACGAAGCACTACTCTTACGTCGTACTATCGGCGACAAATATGGGGAAGCCACAACCCTCAATAACATTGGTGCAGTCTACCGAGATACAAAACAACCCAATGAAGCTATCAAATATTTAGAACAATCAGTTACTATTACTTTACAAATTCGTAGCAGTCTAGACAGAGAAAATCGTAAAACATTTTTAGAAAGTAAATTAGGTAGAGCAGTTGCTCTTATTGACTTACTGATCGATCAAAACCAGCCAGAACGTGCCTTTGAATGGGCAAACTTAGCTACCGTAGCCGACTTAGCTGATTATTCTCGCCTTGTTAATGCCAAAGTTGCTGACCCAGAAGTACAAAAGGCAATTGACCAATGGAATCAAAAGAACCTGCAACTAGAAAGTCTGCGAAAACAACTATCACAAAAGGTTTCACAAAAATTATCTCAAGAGGTTAATCAATTACAGACAGAGCTTAACAAAAAAGCTGAAGAGATCAGAAACCGCTCTGTAGAAGTAGCAGAATTATTTGAAACCAAACCTACAGATATTGCCCAACTAAGAGCAAATATCCCTGCAGGTACAACAGTAATTCAGCCTGTCCTGTTAATCAAGAAGAAAAATGTTCCGAATACAATTCCTTTGTTTTTGCTCACAAAAGACAAACTCAAAGCAATTAAAATACCTATAGATCCCGCTAAATTTGATAGTTTATTAACCAATACCTACACCTCATTAACTAATCGCTATACCACTAATTACCTGAATAGTTTACAACCACTTTATGATTTGTTAATTCGTCCCATTGAAACAGAAATTGCAGCTACCAAACCTAAACAAATCAGCATTATTGCCACTGGTAAACTGCGGTATATTCCTTTTGAAGCATTACATAACGGTAATGAATATCTAATTGAGAAATATCCCATTAGTTACCTCACTCGTCTTTCTAGTCGTTCTCTACAAACAAAACCATCAACATCTAATCAAAAAATCCTCGCTGTTGGTAATCCTATTCCTCGGCCTCCTTTAGCACTCAAGGGTGCAGAGGATGAAGTTAAAAGTATTATTCCTATTTTCCCAGGTACCCAAATTTTTATTAAAAGTCAAGCAACATTGGCAAATTTTAAAAGTCAAATTCCCCGTTTTTCTTTACTGCACTTAGCGACTCATGGCTGTTTTCAAAAAGGTGGCTGTAAGAAGTTAGGATTAAAAGAAAATACCTTGCTATTTGCAGATACAAAGTTTAATATTCAGGATGCTGCTTTACTAGGATTAAAAAATGTAGATTTAATTACTTTAAGTGGTTGTCAAACAGCTTTAAAAGCAGATTCTAATGGTACAGAAATTTCTGGACTAGCTTATTTATTTGAACGTGCAGGTAGTAAAGCTGTAATTGCTAGTCTTTGGAGTGCAGCAGATGAAGAAACTAAGGAGATAATGGTGCAATTTTACCAAAATCTGCAAAAAGGTATGAGGAAAGATGAAGCATTACGTCAAGCAAAATTAAGTCAAATTAACAATAATGTTCATCCTTATTTCTGGTCGCCATTTGTGTTAATTGGTGATGGGAGATAACTACTTCATATATCACCTTTTCCCCTCTAGTGAGATATAAATTACCCCACCCTAACCCTCCCCTTACCAAGGGGAGGGGACTGGATTCTCTTATTTCCCCCCAAGGGGAGGGGACTGGATTCTCTTATTTCCCCCCAAGGGGAGGGGACTGGATTCTCTTGTTTCCCCCAAGGGGAGAGGACTGGATTTTCTTATTTCCCCCCAAAGGGAGGGGACTGGATTCTCTTGTTTCCCCCAAGGGGAGGGGACTGGATTCTCTTGTTTCCCCCCTTAGCAAGGGGGGATTAAGGGGGGTATTTCTTGAGCTTGGGAATTGCTATAAAATTGGTATCAGTTGTCAATTTTTCCCCCATTGACATATAAAATCTGGGAAGATTTCAACCATTGAACATCAAAAGCGCTCAAATGAGTGGTAGTAATTAAGGTTTGAAATCGGTCTTGAATAGCATCAAGTAATTGATTTTGGCGAGATGGATCTAATTCGGCTAAAACATCATCTAATAATAGTAATGGTGGTTCATTAATTACTTCTTCAATTAATTGTAATTCTGCTAATTTTAAAGCTAAAACTAATGTTCTTTGTTGTCCTTGAGAACCATATTGACGAGCGGGAGTTTGATTAATAATTAATTCTACTTCATCGCGGTGGGGTCCGACTAACGTTATACCTCGATGTAGTTCTGCAAATGCTCTTTGTTGAAGTTTAGCAAAAAAAGCCGCTTGTAATTCTTGAGGAGAAGTTTTTTCTAAGGGAATATTAGCAGCATAATTAATTTCCAGAACTTCGGATGCTCCACTAATACTAGCGTGCCATGCAGAAGCTATGGGGGATAATCTTTTAATAGCTCTATCTCTTCTGATGATTACCCTTGTCCCCGCAGTCACTAATTGTGCATCCCAGATAGCTAATTCTGATTGTAGAGATTTTTCTGGTGTATTTACATAACGTTTTAAAAAAGCATTGCGTTGGCGTAAAACTTGGTGATATTGGTGCAAAATGTGGGCATAAACTGGTTCTAATTGAATTAAGAGTGTATCTAGCCAGTTGCGACGAATTTCAGGACTACCACGCACCAATTCTAAATCCAAACTTGAAAACTCCACCGCATTGAGAACCCCCAGAAAATCCATTTGTCTGGGGACTGTAACGCCATTTATAGCCACGCTGCGACGAGAATGACGACGGAGGGTGAGAGTTAAATCACTATGGCTATGAATCCGGTCTAGGGTGGCATGAATTTGGGCTGTAGATTCACCTTCCTTAATTAAATCACGATCGCGTGCCATGCGGTGCGATCGCAATGTTGCTAATAACTCCACAGCCTCTAACAAGTTCGATTTTCCTTGAGCATTATTACCAACTAAAATTGTTTTAGCAGCGGTAAATTCAACTTTTTGGTTTTGGTAATTCCGAAATTGTTTGAGGTGTAAAGTTTTTAAGTACATAATAGCTGAAGATTCAAAATCCCCGACTTTTATAATAAGTTATCTTTGAGATGAGAAAATTGTTTTCAGAGGGTGTTTGAAAAGTTATGGTTGATGTATCAAATATTTTTTACCCCACCCTAACCCTCCCCTTGTAAAGGGGAGGGAACTGGATTTTTATTGTTTCCCCCCTTTACAAGGGGAAAGGGGGGTAGCAATGTGATGAAAATTACGGAATACCACTTTTCAAACATCCTCTCAGAAGTCGGGGATCTTTTGGGAATTTTTCGGGAGATGAGAAAATTTTTTTAAGATCCTGTTACCAAACTTACTTGGTACTTTTTAGAATCGCTTTTCATACATATAAAGTCATTTAATGGGTCGTATGTATCAAAATTCCTAAGATTTTCCTCTTTGTTTATATCATTTTCCAAATACGCTAGGGCTAATGTGGAAGTAACATAAATATTTCCATGTTGTTTGAAAGCTTTGACTAATTCAGATTCAGGAGGATAGTCTTTTAATAAATGTTCAGCGAGATATCCTGTGACAATTATGCCTTTCAAACCCGTTTCTTTGTACCCTTCCTTAGCGATCATCAATGATATACTATCACCATCGAGATGAGATAAATTATCGTAATCCTCAAAAAACGGGCAAAAAACTTTCATGAGCTTCTTGACAGGATTTTTAACTTTCCCGTAGTTGGGATCTTGCTGCTTTCTCCGTTTGGATTCACCCATGATAGCTATCTCCTAATTAATACTAGAATTGTCCCTGCACCCAAAGGGTTTTCTTATCTCGTCGAAGTTGATTTTTAGATACATATTGATGACTAATTGGTAATAAATATCAGAATCAGGATAAAAAATACAAAGATAATGAAATGAAATCCTGTAAATCCTGATTCTGACAATTTACCAATTAAACACTTTTTTTGCCCATCAAGCGAAAGAATATCTTCTCACCTTCAATCCAGACAAACATTAAAGCACTAAAACCGATACAAATTGCTAATTCTTCTAAACTGAGTTCATGAGTTCCAAAGAAACTTTGCAGGGGTGGAACATAAATTAACATCAATTGCAAAATCGTGGTGACAATGACTGACCCCAATACAAAAGGATTAGAAAAAGGATTCATTTCGATGGTAAGTCTATTATTAGAACGAATAGCGATCGCATGACCCATTTGCGCTAGACATAATGAAGTAAATACCATTGTCTTCCAAGTATCTGGATCTCCTTGATACCCGGCTACATGAGAATGATGGTAAGCCCATTCCATGAGAATAATGGTAATGATGGCAAAAACAATCCCAATGCGAACCATGTAAGAACCTAAACCCCTAGCAAAAATACTTTCACGGGGACTAAAGGGGGGACGTTCCATCACATCAGGTTCAGGGGGTTCTACAGCTAATGCTAAAGCTGGTAAACCGTCTGTTACCAAATTCATCCAGAGAATTTGCAAAGGACTCAAGGGAACACCCCCTAATCCCAACAATGGCGCAGCCGCAATGGTGAGAACTTCCCCAATATTACTACCCAAAATGTATTTAATAAAGCGGCGAATATTGGTATAAACAACTCTACCTTCCTTCGTGGCAGCAACTATGGTGGCGAAGTTATCATCTAGGAGGATCATGTCGCTGGCTTCTTTGCTCACATCTGTACCTGTGATGCCCATGGCAATGCCTATATCAGCCTGTTTGAGGGCGGGAGCGTCATTTACCCCATCGCCTGTCATAGCTACAAATCGCCCGCGACGTTGCAAGGCTTGGACAATTCTTAATTTGTGTTCTGGGGAGACTCGCGCGTAAATACTCACTAGGTCAACCTGTTCCTCTAATTCCTGGTCACTGAGAAGTTGTAATTCCTTACCAGTGAGGACTCTATCACCTGCTTGGGCAATTCCCAAATCAATAGCGATCGCTTGAGCAGTTAATTGATGGTCGCCAGTAATCATAATCGGACGGATTCCCGCCTTGCGACATTCTTGCACAGCCGCCCTCACTTCTGGACGAGGCGCGTCTAGCATTCCCACCAACCCCAACCAGACCAAATCTACCTCAGATGTATCCTCTGAACCATCTGGGGGAACTTCAGCCAAAGGTTTATAGGCAAAACCTAACACCCGCAAACCTTTACCCGCCATTTGGTCATTAGCTACCAAAATTTGGCTGCGGTGTTCGTCATTGATAGGAATTGAGTGATTACCTAAATGGATTTTTGTACACCGTTCCAAAGTTAATTCTGGTGAACCCTTGGTAAACATTAAGTATTGTTCAGATTCCACAAAACCAGCAATAGCTGGGTCAATGGCGGTTAAAGAAGTATCACCAGTAGCTACAGCTTCTAATTGACAAATCACACTCATGCGCTTCCGTTCTGAGGAAAAGGGAAATTCCGCCACACGAGGTAATTTACTACTCCATTGGTCTTGTTCAATTCCGGCTTTTCCTGCCAAAGTCACTAAAGCCCCTTCGGTGGGGTCGCCTAAAATTGCCCATTCTCCTTGTTGTTGTTGCAGAACAGCATCATTACAAACCGCACAGGAAACAAGCAAAGCAGAAATTTCTGGACATTCATCTAAATTGGCTTTTTCACCATTTAACTGAAAATCGCCAATGGGAGTATAACCTTCTCCAGTGACGCGAAAGGGAGAATTATTGGTGTACACCGACTGTACCACCATTTTATTTTGAGTTAGAGTTCCGGTTTTATCAGAACAAATAGTAGTTACAGAACCAAGAGTTTCTACCGCTGGGAGTTTGCGAATTAAAGCATTATGCTTGACCATGCGCTGAGTTCCCAAAGCCAGAGTCACAGTGATTACCGCAGGTAAACCTTCAGGAACTACCGCCACCGCCATACTTAAAGAAACTTCCACCAGTTCTTGTAAATTCTTCCAACCTATTCCTTTAGTTAGATCATGAATAAGTCCACCACCAACTACTATGGCTACAAGAATTAAAGAACCAGTAACGAGAACGTTACCCAATTGGGTCATGCGTTGCTGTAAAGGCGTAGGTTCACCGTCCACAGACTGCAACATAGCGGCAATTTTGCCTAGTTCTGTTCGCATTCCGGTGTGGGTTACCAGCACCTTAGCCCGACCTTGGACAACTTCCGTACCTTGAAAAACTGAATTGAGGCGATCGCCTAAGGGTGCATCTTCTGGTAGTGTAAGTATGGCTTGCTTATTGACAGCTTCGGCTTCACCTGTAAGAGCCGATTCTCGCACTTGCAAATTAGACTGTTCTATTAAGCGACCATCAGCAGCTATTTGCACCCCAGCTTCCAGCAACATCACATCCCCTGGAACTAGCTCCTTCGCTGCTATATCCGCCAGTTTACCATCACGGAGGATTCGGACTGAGGGAGAAGATAGTTTTTTCAAGGCTGCTAGAGCTTTTTCAGCCCGGCTTTCTTGCACATAGCCCAAAATACCATTGAGGATAACGATAGCCATAATGGCAATTGTGTCTTTAAATGGCACTTCACCGGGTTTTAATGTCCCCCCAGTCAAAGCCACCAAATCCAAAAGGCCAGAAATGAGGGCAACGGCAATCAGCATCAATAACATGATATTGGTAAACTGATCTAGCAGAATTTGCCAAGGGCTACGACCGACCTGTTCTTCGAGTTCATTAAGTCCATATTTTTGGCGACGCTGTTCAACTTCTGGGGAGGTTAAGCCGCTATTTGCGTCACTATCCAGCATTTCTAAGGCTTTATCAACTTCTAAACCATGCCAAAGGTTGGTAGATTCAGGTAAAGAATGAGCAGACATCGTGTAAGTTACAGGAAATGGTTACAAAATTCGATCATAATTTAGTGGTGTCCGAAAATGTGGAATTGGTCAATTGTCAGTTGTTAGTAGGGGCGAAGCATTTGGAAGATAAATTATCGGTCATTGCCAAAAATAGTTCTGCAAATGCTTCGCCCGTACAGTTGTTAGTAGGGGCGAAGCATTTGGAAGATAAATTATCGGTCATTGCCAAAAATAGTTCTGCAAATGCTTCGCCGGTACAGTTGTTAGTAGGGGCGAAGCATTTGGAAGATAAATTATCGGTCATTGCCAAAAATAGTTCTGCAAATGCTTCGCCCGTACAGTTGTTAGTAGGGGCGAAGCATTTGGAAGATAAATTATCGGTCATTGCCAAAAATAGTTCTGCAAATGCTTCGCCCGTACAGTTGTTAGTAGGGGCGAAGCATTTGGAAGATAAATCATCGGTCATTGCCAAAAATAGTTCTGCAAATGCTTCGCCCGTACAGTTGTTAGTAGGGGCGAAGCATTTGGAAGATAAATCATCGGTCATTGCCAAAAATAGTTCTGCAAATGCTTCGCCCGTACAGTTGTTAGTTGCAAAAAAATATTTCTCTTCCCTGTTCCCTCTTCCCTAATAAATAATAATTTATGACTAATATGCTTAATGATATAAGTTTTCCAGTACCCAGTTTGACGGTGAACCAGATGTTTGGGCAAAAAATAATCAGACCAGTTACTGCTGCTACCTTGTACGGTATTGCTTTTATCAAGGATAGACTTATTGCTATTGATACGGTTAAAGGTCATTTATTAGAAATTGACCCTCTTACCGACAACAGCAAAATTATCAATCCCCACCAAGTCCGCGAATTTAAAGAAGTTACCGGTTTAGCTGTGTGGGAAGATGATCTGTGGGTGACTCGTGATAATAGTGTCTATTTATGTAAATTGGCATCTTTAGGGTTAGAGCATTTTGTAACTTTACCCTATCCCGCTGATGGTGTTGCCGTTTGGGAATCTACCGTTTATGTTAGTTGTCAAAGACTTGGCTATATTTTGATTTTTAACCGGGATACCCGCAAGGAAATCACCAGATTTTATGCCCCTGGTGTCGGTATCGAAAACTTGGCAGTTAGTAAAGAAACTTTATGGGTATGCGATCGCACGGAACAAACAGTTTACTCTATGGATAGGGCAACTGGAGAAGTGCGTTTCAGTGTTCTCACGGCTTTTGATTCTCCTACAGGTATCGCAGTTCAGGGGCAGGATGACACAGGCAAAGATCGTATTTATGTGGCATACTCCAGCGAAGAGCCTTATATTCGGGATAATCCCAATGCTGACCCTTGTTTTGAATTAACGTACCGCGATCGCACATTTATTCATTCTCTACAATATCATTACCAAGAGGATAAACGCTACGCCCTCTCTAATGGCTATCTGATAGAAATGTCTTATGTTGAAGAAATTTCCCCCCTTGATGAAATTTATTTAGCCGATATAGAATGGCGCATAGCCCTACCCTCAGAAACCCAACGGCAAAAAGTCCAACAAGTTGAACCCATTGGTTTACCATTCACAGAAGAAATCATTGACGGACAAAGAGTAGCCGTTTTTAAATTTGATACCCTTGCCCCCGGTGAACGTCACATATTTGGCTGGAAGGCATTAGTAGAAGTACGCGGCATTAAACATCGCATCACCCCTAAAGATGTCGAAGATGTTCCAGAACTGTCACCAGAATTAAAAACCCGCTATCTGGTAGATGATGACGACCTAGCAATGGATACCGATATTGTTATCCGTGCAGCCCGCACAGCCGTTGGTACAGAAACTAATCTGTTACGGAAAATGTACAGTATCCGCAACTACGTTTATGATCAATTGTCTTATGCCATTAAACCTCATATTGATTCACCCGATATAGCTTTAGATCGGGGTACTGGTTCATGTGGCGAATATGTAGGTGTATTACTGGCACTTTGTCGCCTGAATGGTATTCCTTGCCGCACCGTTGGTAGATATAAATGTCCAGTTTATGCCGAACATCAGGGAATTCCCCTCCAACCCGATTTTAATCATGTTTGGTTAGAGTTTTATATTCCGGGAATTGGTTGGTTGCCAATGGAATCTAATCCTGATGATCTGGAAGAAGGTGGACCATATCCTACACGATTCTTTATGGGCTTATGCTGGTATCATATCGAAATTGGTAAGGGTATCACTTTTGAAACCTTAACCAGAGATGGAATTCGCTTAACGAAAGAAGAGGTTTCCCTGGGTGACTTAGCTATTAACCATATTCGCTTCACGATTCTGAAGGAATTACCACCTTTTTAATTTTTGATTGAGGAACGAAACCCAACGTAAAATGTATAAATGTTGGGTTTCCTTGGGTCTGATTCCGCTTCAGAATGGATTTTGATAGCCTTTGACACTAATTCTTACTCTTCATGAATTAAAGAGGTAGCTAGAGTCAAATAACCAAGTTAAGTTTTGACACTCTCAGGGAAGACAGCCACTGAGATTCTACTGACAGAATTAGATTAAAGGTTTAGCCTAATCTAATCTCGCTGCGACCGTCAAACGCCGCCTGGACGCTCAATACAACCACCAATCAAGGTGTCGAAATTGCGCTTACTTTTATTGTTTTCAGTGTTTTTGTGAGTCCATCACTAAGCCAAGATGCGGTACGCTCCACAACCTGCCATTACTTGCTATTTCTTGTCAATACTGCCGCTAGGACTTGAACCTAACCGTTGTTTCATAGGAGCCGGGATTTCTCCGTACTAGGATGTTTCAACACGTAGATGTTTATTGTTCTTACTCACGATTTCATTCTAGCATACCACAGGGATTAAAATCCCTCGTGCGATGCACTGAGCCTGTCGAAGTGTCGCTTCCCTCTGTTGGGAGCCAAGCCACGCTCGTTTCCCACTTACCGCGAGGTCTTATGATAAAGAGAAAGGAGGTATATTATGATTTACTTATCTGCCACAGAAGCAAAACAAAATTTTACATAATTTTTAGATAAAGCTCAAAAAGAACCAATAACAATTCAGCGTCAGGAACAAGATTTAGTTGTAGTGCTATCTGTCTTAGAGTATCAAAGATTAACTAAATTACTAAAAAATGAGTTTCAGGGATTTTGTGATCAAGTTGGTAAAAATGCCGAAGTAAAAGGTATGACAGAAGAAAAGCTCAAAGTTAAACAATAACGGTTCTATCGCTCCCTTGCGGAAGAGAATATTAATTTAATTTTTGTAGGTTGGATTGACGTATGTTACCCAACATTGTTCAAAATCATTAAAATTGTTTTTGGGTTGCGCTGTCGCTTAACCCAACCTACGATTTTCTATTCTACATTTACCCAAAAATCTGCGGTTTTGATTTGTCCATTGCGATTAAATTGCATCCACATTTTATATGTTCCTGGTTTGGGGAATTTTGTATGAAATTCGATTTTTCCATCTGGAGTATTTTTGATTGCGTGTGCATGGATATAATCAGATGAAGTCAGGGGAGATGAACTTTTAATAATTACTAAATGTCCTTTTTCACCCAAATAAGGTTGTAAATCTTTAATTGGTTGATTTTTGTTGTCTTTTAAGTCAAAAGTTAAGTTAATGTCTTGACCGACTTTGATTTTTGGTGCAGAAATATTCAGATTGACTTTAGTATCTGAGATAGTTTTAGTTTTGGTGAACTTTTCTAAATTTTTTGGTAATGGAACTGTACCAGGAATTGTAATATTCATTAATGAGACATTCTCCTGATTTCCAGCAGGTTTATAATCACTGAAAAGTGTATAATTTCCTGATTCTGGAAAATTTGCAGTTACTTCAAAGCGACCATTTTCTTTATATTCGGGATGAATATGATCAAAAAATTGTAAATCATCTCTCACAACAATTAAGTGCATGATTTTTTCTTGGAAAATGTCAAACTTATTAACAGGTTTTCCAGTAGAGTCTTGAATATCAATGACTAAGTTAATTGGTTGATTTGGTGATAAACTTTTCGGAGCAGTTAATTTAACTTTGGTAGTTATTTGTGAATTATTTTCATGATTCATATTTTCCATGGAATGTCCATCATGATTCGTCATTATACTAGGTGAAACTTGTGTCTCAGTAGATTTAGTATTAGATGAACAACCAGGAGCTAATAGTAAAGTTGTAACTACAAAAATACTTGAAAAAAATCGCTTCATTTTAGGAGGGTGGTAATTTGAATTTTATTGTTTGCGGAACATTTCTCAGAGCCAGAATTAACTCCTAACTCCATTTATGACCACATCTTTTTTTTCTGGATTAGGTAATAAAGCCATATCAATCAAAGGTAATTTAATAATTACTGTTGTTCCTTGATTTAACCCCAAACTCTCTAAAGTGATTTTACCACCCATGAGTTCAATTAAATTCCGAGAAATTGCTAAACCCAATCCAGTTCCTTCAAACTTGCGCGTAGTTGTCCCGTCAACCATCACAAAGGGACGAAATAGTTTACCTTGTTCTCCTGGATCAATACCAATTCCTGTATCTTTAATAGAAACTAAAACATACTGCTGATGACGATTAATACTCATGGTAATGTGAATACTACCTTCATCAGTGAATTTAGTAGCATTACCAATAATATTAATTAACACTTGTTTGAGTTTAATGGAATCAGACTTTATAGGAATAGGCTTATCACCTATATCACAAATTAATTGTAGTCCTTTATATTGGATATTAACTGATTGTAAGTTAATTACCTCTAATAATAATTGTCGTAAATCTAGCGGTACTGTAATTACAGAAAGTTTACCAGCTTCTATTTTAGAAATATCTAGCAAATCATTAATTATTCCTAATAAATGAATTGCTGTATCGTCGGCTTTTTTAAGAAACTCTAATTCTTCTTCTCTACTATCACATAAATCATCACGCACTAACCGCACACAGTTAATAATAATATTCAGTGGATTTCTTAATTCGTGAGAAGTTGTGGCTAGAAATTGACTTTTCACTTGATTGGCTGATTTAGCTTCTTTCCAAGCAATTTCTAATTCTTCAGCCCAATCTTTGAGTCTTTCTACCATTTGATCTAATGCTTGAGCTAGTTGGTTAAATTCTCGAATTTTGAAGTTGCGGGGAATGGGTTGTGCTGCGTGGTGACTATGAAGATTAATAGCATAGTCGCGGAGTTCTTCTACTGGACCTGCTAAATAAGGAACTAAATAAAATGATGCCAATAAACTTGCACCAATTAAACCAACTGTTAAAACAATGAGAATTAGTTTAATTTCTTCTAAACCAAATAGGGCATTTTCTACACTTGTAACTGCTAGGACAATCCATCTTTGTGATGGTTTTGTAGTGATAGGTTTAGTAGTAGCTGTAAAACCTGCAACCAGTTCTTGTCCTTCTATAAAGGATAAATTACTGGAATTATTACTTCCACTCAAGGCATTTTTAACTATAGCTTGGATTCTGTCTACATCGGTATAATCTTTAATATTAGTACCGATTCTTTCTGGTAATGGATGAGCTAAAACTCTACCGTCTTCAGCAATGACTACCAAAAAACCCGTTAATGAGCCTGGATGATTGGGATTTTGTTGATATAATGTGGTTTTCATGCTTAATCGGTAGGCTAAATTACCACGTTGATTAGAAACAGGAATTGATAAAAATAATTGTAGTTGATTTTGTTTGTCTCTTTTACCAGTTTTCCCCGATTGGGATGGTAATATAAATTGAATATCAACGTCATTGCTGGTAAGAGATAAGCCTGATGGCATAATTTCTTGAACACCACAACTACTGGCAATTATCTCACCTTTTTTAATGTGGGTTAATTGGAGACAATCAGTTTGGGTTGGTAGTTGTTTTTTTAGTTCTTTAAGAAATTGTTCAATTTGGAAAGGTGAACCTGATTGAATTACTTTAGTTTGACTAGCTGTAATTAAATTGGAGCGTAAAGCGGCAATATCATCAGTAATTTTTTCTCCTTTGTTAACTGCACTTTCTGTTAAATTTTGTTGAGCAGTATTTAACAAACTAGAACGAGCTTTATTCAAGGCAACCATTTCTCCTACTAATAAAACTGGGATAAATACTAGCAGTATTCTTGTTACTAATATTTGTCGAAATGACGATTGACGAGATTTAGCCATTGTTTGTCTCACTTCGCATCTTCAAACTACAATAATAAAGATATGAAATTACACTAGTCAAGGGAGACATTTTATTAGTTGATGATGAGTTTACTATTAATTTAAATTTCCAAGTTAAAAAGGAGAGAACAGGTAAGAATTAGAAATTTAAAAAATATCTCGCTAATGACTGAAACATAAATTTATCAATCTTCCATCAATATCTTGTTCATTTTTTGTTGGTTGGGTTAAGCGACAGCGCAACCCGACGCTCATGTTGGGTTTCATCCTTCAACCCAACCTACAAATCAAGACTTTTCTCGATTTGGACAAAGTATTGTTCCATATACCAAATTTTATAAAATGTAGATTAAATAGTGACTGTTGTTGCATATTCATATTAATGGTGTAAAATTATTCAAAATTATCTTGTAGCTATAGATTTTTCAATAATCTATCCCCTCACAAAAAATATCAAAGCAACCCAATCATGCAAAATCGTCCTCATATCACAGTAGTTTTAGCCATGAGTGTTGATGGTAAAATAGCAGATTTTAGGCGATCGCCTGCGCGGTTTGGCTCATTGGTTGATAAAATACACCTGGAGAAACAAATTGCTGCATCTGATGCCATTTTATTTGGTGCTGGTACTCTTCGTGCCTATAGTACAACAATGACCATCACAGAGACAATACTCTTGCAACAAAGAAAAAAAGCAGACAAGCATCCCCAGCCGGTTCATATAGTGATTTCCCGTTCAGGCAATCTGAATCCGGACATTAAATTTTTTCAACAACCGGTGAGACGGTGGTTACTCACAACCTCTCTAGGAGCTTATTTTTGGCAAGAAAGATCAGAGTTTGAGCAAGTTTTAGTCTTTGAAACTGCTGCCAAAGAAATTGACATTTTGGCTGCTTTAAAATATTTAGCACGGTTACAAATTACCCGTCTGGCTATTTTGGGAGGAGGACAATTAGTGGCATCTTTCCTAGAATCTGATTTAATTGATGAAATCTGGCTCACTATTTGTCCATTAATTTTAGGTGGTAGTATTGCCCCTTCACCTGTGGAGGGGACAGGATTTTTAGCTGATCTTGCTCCTAAGTTACAATTATTAGAAGTATCCACAATAGAGCAAGAAGTATTTTTACACTATAGGATAATTCAGGAGTCATAAGTCAGGATTCAGGCGTAAATTCAAAATATAAAATTGTTGGGAAACTACACAATGATCAAAGAACACAAACCCCATTATTCTCTTGTTTGGACGCACACAATCGCCGATGTTCCCCAAGCAGACTGGGATGCTTTAGCAATGCCGTTAAAAACGCCTTTTTTAGAATGGGATTGGTTGCACAATTTGGAAATATCTCAAAGTGTTACAGCCAATACAGGTTGGTTGCCAAATCACTTGATTTTGTGGCGAGATAAAAATTTAATTGCGGCTGCACCTTTATATTTAAAAGGACATAGCCAGGGCGAATTTGTTTTTGATCAGCAGTGGGCAGAATTAGCTTCCCGTTTAGGAATAGAGTATTATCCAAAACTGCTAGGAATGACACCATTTACCCCGGCTGAAGGCTATCGGTTTTTAATAGCTGCGGGAGAAGATGAGGAAGAAATTACGGCGGTAATGCTCCATGAAATTGATAGTTTTTGTGTGAAACATCGGATTTCTGGCTGTCATTTTCTTTATGTTGATCCCCAATGGCGACCAATTTTAGAACGCCAGGGATTTACAACTTGGCTACATCATAATTATGTTTGGGAAAATGCTAATTTTCAAACTTTTGATGATTATTTGACTGGATTTAATGCCAATCAAAGACGCAATATTAAACGGGAACGCAAAGCTGTAGAAAAGGCTGGTTTAAAATTGCAAGCATTAACAGGTGAGGAAATTCCTAATTCTCTGTTTCCGTTAATGTATGATTTCTATGCTGATACTTGCGATAAGTTTGGTTGGTGGGGAAGTAAGTATTTAACCAAGAACTTTTTTGAACAGTTGCACCATAATTATCGGCATCGAGTCGTATTTTTTGCCGCTTATAATGAGCAAGATCCACGTCAACCTGTGGGGATGTCCTTTTGTTTATTCAAAGAAGACAAACTATATGGACGCTATTGGGGGAGTTTTCAGGACATAGATTGCTTACATTTTGATGCTTGTTATTATGCACCAATTGAATGGGCGATCGCTCATGGTATCCAAAATTTTGACCCAGGAGCAGGTGGTAAACATAAAAAACGTCGGGGATTCCCTGCTACTGCTAATTACAGCCTTCACCGCTTTTACAACAACCGTTTAGGACAAATTATTTTGCCTTGGGTTCGGGAAGTAAATCAAATGGAACAAAAAGAAATGGATGCTATTAATGCAGAGTTACCTTTTAAATAAGGAAATATATCCCCGACTTCTCATAGATCCCCGACTTCTCAAAGAAGTCGGGGATCTGCATATTGCAGATTGATGTAATCTAAGAATACTGTTTCTATGAATTTAATTTTGATAATGCATAAGGATTTACTACTTGAAGATTTGACAGCAATTGATCATAAACTTTCTCAGCGTTATATTGATCTTGACCCCAAGGGCTATTTTATTATCTACATAGATCAAAATGAAAGGTTAATTTATGCAAAGCACTTCACTAATGTCATTAATGAACGTGGTTTAGCAGTAGATCCGGAAACAGGTCAGGTGATTCCAGTTCGCGGTAAAGTGGAAAGAACTCACACTACCGTATTTAGTGGCCGTACAGCCAAAGAACTGTGTATTAAGATTTTTGAAGAAACTCCAGATTGTCTTGTAACCTTCTTAGACCATGCAGCTTATTTAGGTAGAGAATTTGTGCGGGCTGAAATGGCTTTAGTGTCAGGAAAAGAATACATTCAAGATTAGATACAATAGCAAAGACGGGGAATTAGTTACTAATTCCCACTTAGAGGATGTTTGAAAAGTGGTATTCCGTAATTTTCATCACATTGCTACCCCCCTTTCCCCTTGTAAAGGGGGGAAACAATAAAAATCCAGTTCCCTCCCCTTTACAAGGGGAGGGTTAGGGTGGGGTAAAAAATATTTGATACATCAACCATAACTTTTCAAACACCCTCTTACTTATGCTTCAAAAAAGAAAAAAATAATACATTTCTGCACTTTTTTCAAAAAAATTATTAAAACTAGAAAATCTTTTTAATAAGTAATAAAATTACAACATGAAAGAATTATCACCTCATGATGAAACCGCCAGAATAGAGGCACTATTACAGTACAAGATTCTGGATACTGCACCGGAAGCTGCTTTTGATGATTTAACTCGTTTAGCAGCTTATATTTGTGGAACTCCCATAGCTTTAGTAAGTTTGATTGACACAAACCGGCAATGGTTTAAGTCTAAAGTCGGTTTAGAGGCATTAGAAACACCTCGTGATATTGCTTTTTGTACTCACGCCATTTGCCAAAAAGATGTTTTCATTGTTCCTGATGCCACTCTTGACGACAGATTTGCTACCAATCCCTTAGTCACATCCGAGCCTAATATTCGATTTTATGCAGGTGTACCTCTAATTGATGCTGAGGGTTATGGTTTAGGAACGTTGTGCGTGATTGATAATGTGCCAAGGGAACTCACGGCTGAACAACTAGAGGCTTTGAAAATACTGGGTTGCCAAGTCATGAAACAGCTAGAACTACGACGCAATTTAGATAGCTTACTATTGGTAACTACTAAACATCAAAAACAAAAGAACGCTAACAAACAATTTTTTGTGAAAATAGGCGGCTGGTTTGGCTTAACATCATCAATTTTAGTGATAATTGGGATATTTTCCTATCAAAATATTCAAGAAATTGTAAATATAAATAATCAGCAAAAACAGACATTAGCACAATATGAAAGAATCAATGAATTTAATCAAAAAAACCAAGAAATTCTTCAGCAACAATCAATAAAATTAACTAATACTACATATAGTATGCTCCTTGGATTGGAGATTGCTATCAGTTTGTGTGTCATAATTATGGCGATGGTTTACTACCTTATTTATCGAGAAATCATTGCCCGCAAATGGGTAGAGGAATCTCTAAAAACAGAACGTAATTTCATTTCTAGTGTTCTGGATACAGCCAGCGTTTTAGTGATGGTTCTCGATGATAAAGGGCAAATTGTCCGCTTCAATCGAGCTTGCGAACAAAATACTGGTTACACCTGTGGAGAAGTTTTAGGGCGATGTTTTTGGCAGCTATTTTTAACCGAGAAAGATCAGCCATCAATTCAAGCTATTTTTGAGCAAATAAAATTAGATAAAAGACCAAGAGAATCAGAAACTTATTGGATAACAAGAGATGGAAGACAACGATTAATTGATTGGTCAAATACTATTATGCTGGATAGTCAAAACCAAATAGAATACATTGTTAGTACAGGGATAGATATTACTGAGCGCAAACAAAATGAACAATATCTCAGTTTCCAATATGCGGTAACTAATGCCTTAGCAGGAGCTATAAATATTCAGAATACCACCCATCGCACCTTAAAAGGAATTTGTCAAACATTGGCATGGGATTGGGGCGAAATTTGGGTTATGGATAAATCAGAAAATATTCTGCGTTGTTTAGATATTTGGTATGAATCAGGTTCAGAATTTAAACAGTTTGAAGAAATTACTAGAAAAATTACTTTTGCTCCAGGAATTGGTCTCCCTGTCCGAATTTTATCTAAATTTCAACCTATTTGGCTAACTGATATTTGTAATGATCAGAATTTTCTGCGAACAGATATTGCTACTCAAATAGGATTGAAAACAGCTTTTGGTTTTCCTATTCGTGGTGGTAATACAAACATTGGGGTCATGGTTTTCTTTAGTAAAAATATGCAGCTAGAAAATGCAGATCTACTGAAAAGGATGATGTCTATTGGCGACCAAATAGGTCAATTTATTAAGCGAAAACAAATAGAAGAAGAACTAAAGCAGCAAAATTTGCGATCACAATTATTAGCCGATATCACCCTAAAAATCCGCGACTCTTTACAAATTGACGAAATCCTCCAAACTAGCGTTACCGAAGTTAAAAGGCTGCTAAAAGCTGATCGTGTCCTCATCTTAGAGTTAGAAGAAAATGGCAATTTAACTGCACGTAAAGAAGCATTGATTCCCGGTATCCCTGTTGTCAGAGGAGAGCAGATTTTTGACCCTTGTTTTGTAGAAAAACACGCCCATAAATATGCTCAACAATGGATTACCAGTATTGATGATATAGAAAAAGCCAATATCCAACTTTGTCACCGACAATTACTGGAAAGATTTCACATCAAAGCCAACCTTGTGATTCCTATTTTTCTCGAAGATGAATTTTGGGGACTGTTGATTGCTCATCAATGTACTCAACCCCGTCATTGGAATACTTGGGAAAGAGAATTCTTGCGATCGCTTGCTGATCAAATCGGTATTGCCTTAGTCCAAGCTAAACTATTAGAATCAGAAATTATTCACCGTCAAGAACTAGAAATAGCTCGACAGGAAGCCGAATCAGCATTACAAGCCAAAAGTAGTTTTTTGGCCAATATGAGTCATGAAATCCGTACCCCAATGAACGGCGTTTTGGGCATGACCAGCTTACTATTAGAAACTCCCCTTAATCCAGAGCAACAAGATTTTTTGGAAACAGTGCGGACTAGTGGTGATGCTCTCTTATCCTTGATTAACGAAATTTTGGATTTATCCAAACTTGAAGCCGGGAAAATGATGCTAGAAACCCTAGATTTTAACCTATCTACCTGCATTCAAGAAGTTATAGAACTGTTAGCACCCCAAGCTCATGATAAAGGACTAGAAATAGCAGCATTAATTCCTGCCAATGTCCCAATTTATATCCAAGGAGATGCTAGTCGTCTGCGACAAGTTATCATGAATTTGATGGGTAATGGGATCAAGTTCACCAGCCAAGGAAAAGTAATTATTCAACTAGAATTAATTTCAGAAACCGATGATACAGCTACCATTCAATTTGCCATCATAGACACAGGTATTGGCATTACCACTGAAGATAAAAATAACCTTTTCCAACCCTTTACCCAAGTTGATGCTTCTATTACCCGTAAATATGGCGGTACGGGTTTAGGACTAGCCATTTGCCAACAATTGGTAACTTTAATGGGTGGAAAAATTGGCCTCA
The DNA here is from genome assembly GCF_008121535.1 of Dolichospermum sp. UHCC 0315A. Classification (GTDB taxonomy): domain Bacteria; phylum Cyanobacteriota; class Cyanobacteriia; order Cyanobacteriales; family Nostocaceae; genus Dolichospermum; species Dolichospermum lemmermannii. The sequence continues at coordinate 3,831,953 of NZ_CP043056.1, read as the reverse complement.
ACAGTGAAATTGGTAAAGGTTCTAAATTTTGGTTTAATTTATCTTTTACTAAACAGCCAGAGTCTGTTTCTCAAAATCAAGATGATCAAATTCTTAGTCAGCGACGGTTGTTAGTAGTAGATAACAATACTATCAGTCGAGAAATTCTCCACCACCAAGCTATCAGTTGGGGAATGCACATAGATGAAGTTGATTCTGCTATTGCCGGACTTGCAGCTTTAGAAACAGCCGCAGCACAGCAGATGCCCTATGATATTGCCATAATTGATATGCAAATGCCTGAGATAGATGGGTTGACTCTAGGAATACAAATTAAGAAAAATCCAGCTATTGCTAATGTCCCTTTAATTATGCTGACTTCTACTAATCAAATAGATAAAGTAAAAAAGGCATTAGATATAGGATTTATCAGTTATTTAGTCAAGCCGGTTAAGCCTACTCGACTGCTTGATACTATTATGAATATAGTAGGTTCTCAATCGAAAATAAATAATTCTCAGATTGCTATCAATGAAGAGTTGCAAGCAATAAGTAACAAGAATACATCCAAATTAAAGTTGCTGTTAGCAGAAGATAATCTAGTTAATCAAAAAGTCTTTCTCAAGCAACTTCAAAATCTAGGATATCAAGCAGATGCCGTAGCCAATGGTCAAGAAGTATTAGAATTATTAGATAAAATTCCCTATGACTTGATTTTCATGGATTGTCAAATGCCAATTCTCGATGGTTTGGCAGCCACAAAAGAAATTCGTCGTCGTCCAGTAAGTTCCTTTCCTAAACATCAACAACCTGTAGTAATTGCTATTACTGCTAATGCCATGGAAGAAGACAAAAAAATTTGTTTAGATGCTGGTATGGACGATTATTTAAGTAAACCAGTAGCTAAAGATAAATTAGCCGCAATGTTAGAACTTTGGAGTCAGAAAATTCTCAAAATACAGAAAATAATTATTCCTGAAGAAACAGTGTTTTAAATAAAAAATAGGAGTCAGGAATTGGAAAGAAAAAAATAACCAATTCCCTATTCCCTATTCCCTATTCCTCAGATTCCTGAGAGGGTGGTTTTTGAAACACTAAGTAAATGTAGTATGTAGCCATTGGGATGACAGTGGCCGCAATTAACAGCCCGACAACCCAAGCAGTAGCATTACCTTGATCTGTTTCTTCAGCTTTGGTAAAAGTTCCTTCTACTTGGACTGTTTCCTTGATCTCTGGCGGACCGGGATCTGGTTTACCGGATAAAACAGCCACCAAGCGATCGCTCACATCCAAAAATCCTTGGTTGTATTTATTACCACTACGTAATGCTGTACCCAATGTTTCTTCAGCCACGCTTTGGACGATAGAATCAGTTAACAGAGACTTAACCTGATCTCCACTAATTAAAGCAGTTCCATTAGTAACAGTATCAACAAGTAATAACACTTGATTAGCCTGTTCTGCTGCTGTTGGAAACCATTTACTAAATAGTCCCTTGGCAAAACTTTCCGGTGTTTCCCCATAGTCGAGGCGGTGAATAGTGACAATTCTGGCTTCGTTACCAGTTTCCTGAGCTAAATCATGGAAAGTCTTACTAATCTGACCTTCATTCGATCGGCTAATCACATCACCTTGATCTAAAATCCAAGTATCTGCCGTTAAACTGGGTATTTGGTATACACCAGTAGCAGCAGCAGGTAAAATAAACAGTGAACTCGCCATCATCATTACCAATACAGGAAAAATGAGACGGACAAGGTATTTTGAGTTACTAAATAATTGCTTGAGTAACTGTTGCATGGGATGAATCCTTAAACAGACTTGCAATCAAAATACTACATAATTAGGTTAGTTGTCAGTTGTCAGTTGTTGGTTGTCAGTTGTTAGTTGTTAGTTGTTGGTTGGAAATATCTTTTTCTAGCCTCCCCTCCTCCCCTGCAACCTAGGCTCTGCCCTATTTCCTCAATCATCGGGGGGATACAGCACTTCCCGGTGTTATGAGGTACATATCTAGCGGGCAAGACTTGTACTGAGCTTGTCGAAGTATGCCCGCACTACAAGAGTTTCATGATTCAACTTTGTACCTCATAAGAGCGGAAACCGCTGTATGTGACTTTATTAAGGTAAAATTAAATTTAATAAAAATAAAAAAATCTTTGTTTTAGAGAAAGATCATGACAACTTCTACCGCCTTTGACTTAGCATCACTAAATCAGCAATTTGAAACCGCAAGTCCTACAGAGATCTTAGCCTGGTCTGTGCAGAATATCCCCGCAGGACTGGTACAAACTAGCGCCTTCAACGTAGATGATATTATCTTGACACATATTTTCTATAGCGTACTTCAGCATCCCGTTCCTGTAATTTTCCTGGATACCCTTTATCATTTCCCTCAAACCTTAGAATTGGTTGGTAAAGTCAAAGAAATCTATAACCTAGATTTACAAACTTATAAAACACCAGACGTGGATAGCCGTGAAGCCTTTGCTGCTAAATTCGGTGCAGCCCTCTGGGATACAGATATTGCTAAATTCCACGACATTACCAAAATCGAACCACTTTTACGGGGCTTAGATGAACTCAATACTGTAGCTTGGATTACAGGTCGCCGTCGTGATCAGGCCGTTACTCGTGCTACCATGCCAGTATTTGAATTAGATGGTAAAGGCAGATTAAAAATCAACCCTTTAGCTAATTGGACTCGTAAACAAAGCTGGGCTTATGTAGCTGAACATAAAGTAATTTACAATCCTCTTCATGACGAAGGTTATCCTAGCATTGGCGACGAACCCATTACTACTAAAGTAGGTGAAGGTGAAGACGAACGCGCTGGACGTTGGAGAGGAAGCGAAAAAACTGAGTGTGGAATTCACATTTAATCACACTACTACTACTAGATTTAGAATAGATCCCCGACTTCTTTGAGAAGTCGGGGATCTAAACCCTTACAACCAATAAACTATGAAAATTCTCCATCTTTCAGATATTCATATTGGTAGCGGTTTTTGCCACGGGCGCGTTAATCCAGCCACAGGTTTAAACACACGACTAGAGGATTTTGTGAAAACATTATCTTTGTGTATTGACCGAGCGATCGCCAATCATGTAGATTTAGTCTTATTTGGTGGTGATGCTTTCCCCAATGCCACACCTGCACCCTATGTTCAAGAAGCCTTTGCTAATCAATTTCGCCGTTTAGTTGATGCAGATATCCCCACAGTCTTATTAGTGGGAAATCATGACCAACATTCCCAGGGTTTGGGAGGTGCGAGTTTAAATATTTATCGGACTTTGGGAGTACCAGGGTTTGTGGTTGGTGATACTTTAACAACTCATCGCATTTCTACCCGCAGCGGAGATGTGCAAATCATTACTCTTCCTTGGTTAACTCGTTCAACTTTGATGACTCGTCAAGAAACTCAAGGTTCTTCTTTAGCTGAAGTAAATCAACTCCTGACAGACCGTTTAGAGGTAGTTATCGAAGGAGAAATTCGCCGTCTTGACCCAGATTTACCCACTGTACTTTTAGCTCATTTAATGGCTGATAATGCCACTTTAGGTGCAGAACGTTTATTAGCAGTCGGGAAAGGTTTTACCTTACCTTTATCTTTATTAACTAGACCATGTTTTGATTATGTGGCTTTAGGTCATGTCCACAAACACCAAAATTTAAATAAATCCAATGACCCACCGGTAATTTATCCAGGAAGTATTGAACGGGTAGATTTTAGTGAAGAGAAGGAAGACAAAGGTTATGTGATGATAGATTTGGAAAAAGGGAAAGCAGATTGGGAATTTTGTCCTTTACCTGTGCGAACTTTTCGGACTATTGAGATAGATTTATCTAAGCAGGATGATCCACAAAAAGTATTATTAAAAGGAATTGCTAAATATGATATTCAAGATAATGTGGTGCGACTTATTTACAAATTGAAATCAGAACAATTGGATTTAATTGATAACTCTTCTCTTCACCAAGCTTTAAGTGTCGCGCATACTTACACTATACAAGCTGAATTAGTGAGTCAGTTAGCAAAACCCCGCATTCCTGAATTAAGCGCGAGTAGCAGTATTGACCCAATGTCAGCTTTAAAAACTTACTTAAATAATCGGGAAGATTTGAAAGAAATAATGCCATCTATGTTGGAAGCAGCACACAATTTATTAGCAGATGATGAGGGGATTTTGCTAGTACCGCAGGGCGGAATTAAAAATTAACAATTAAAAATTAAAAAAGCAGATTGTATAAGCTTTTTAGGGATTTTTAATGGTTATATTACTTACGCTGTACTGTACTAGTAGTCTGTCAAATTTATTTTGACGGGTTTTTGGTAGTGCGGGCATCTTGCCCGCATGAGCGAGACGCTCACACTACAGTCCATCATTTTTATCTTGACAGACTACTAGTACCGCTACGCGAAAGTCAAAAGTCAAAATTAATAGGTTGAAATTGATAAATTTTATCTAATTAATCTATTTTGCCAACGGGTAATAGCTCGCAAATATGCGATAATGGGAATCTGATAAACTTCAATAAAAATCCACACAATAATTCCTAAGTGTGACAAAAAAGTTAGCACAGTCCAAATAAATGGAATCCATGAAAGCGGAACATGAGAATGAGGAGGAAAATAATAGGCTGTAATTCCTATTAAGGTAGTCGGTAAAATAATAAAAGCAATTGCGGACAAACCATAACCCCAACCTAATTCCACATTTCCTAATCGTGCTTGGGTCCACCTTAATCCATTCCAATTCCAAACTAAAGGTGGTTCTCTAGAAGGCATTTTAACTTGTTGTAATTCTAAGTTAACTGTAAATATTTCATTGCAAAAATCACAACACATAGTTTCCATCATCAACATTTGCGAAATTTTACCCGCGTGACATACTGGACATGGATAATCTTCGTGAAAGTTTAAAGATGTTGATAAAATTGAAGATTTTGCCATAATTAGGGCTTGCTTAATAAACCTAGAACCTTGATAAATAAATCAATGAATTGAGAAGGATAAAATGTGAATAATGTGCAAGGAATAAACTTTGAAACTATTCATTTAGCTATCATTTTCCCAGATTTGAGACTATTCTTATCTCCTTCTAATTCTTCTTCCTGACTCCTGACTCCTGACTCCTTCTAATAAAACAACCTAGTTTATTCATAAAACCAGGTTGAATTTGATATGATGAAAATATTGGAAATGTAATTAGTCTAGAAAACCCATCAAAAGTTCGGAGTCATCGAAGGTATTTGGCGCTATTGGCCGATTTCCGAAGACAGAATAGTTGTCAGAAACTACCAAGGCACTAGAACCAATGGGACGAATACCAGACAAGTTAATACTATCAACTACTTGGAATGTGTTTGCACCTATGGGACGAATCCCCATAGAGTTGAAGGTATCAACTACTTGCAATGTCCCGGTGGTAATGGGACGCATTCCAGCAACTATGATTGTTCCTTGAGAAGTTTCTTCAGTATTACTGATATTATCCTGATTATTTTCTGTCATTTTTATTTCTCCTTTGTATTAGATGACACTTATTCAAACTAAATCTTTGTTTGTTAAGTGAATTTTACAATAATTAAGGAAAGAAGTATTTTTTTCCTATATATTTAGAGTCTAACCTTAAACCAGCATATATCACAGGTTGAATCTGAGATTGATATATTTTTGGGCGTTGCATAATGGCGGTATGAATTTTGTTTCGCGCAAAGTCGCAAAGGAGCAAAGACGCAAAGTTTTAGATTTTGAGTTTTTAGTTTCATACCTCAATATGGCTATCGCCACGCAGGCTATCAGCAACGCCGATTTTTGATGAGGTTAGGATTTTAATTATATCAGCTATGTACATTTATTTTGGTACAGATAAGTTATGTCAAGTTATAAAATTATTTTATATTTTCGATAAGATCATTACCATAATCAAAAATAATCCAATTAAAGAATTAAGTAACTCTGCCATTTTGATTGAGGATCTTGACGGTTTTTTTCTGGTATTAATAACCGCCAACTTTTACCTTCTTGTTGAATTTGCAGATAAACTTCAAAGGGTTTTTCAAGTTGTTTAAAACTGCGTTTTGGTAATTTAACCGTAAAATCATAATTTCCCTGTACCCGATAAGCCGGTAAGTTTTCAATGGTGAGGGGTTGTTGTTGAGTAATGGATATCCGCTGAATATTAAATTTTTGGAAGTTTAGATCTAGCTGTTGGTTAAGTTGCTGTTGGGTTTGTTCTAGTTGGAGAGCGATCGCTTTTTGCACTAATTCCGGTGTTGGTGATAAGGCAATAGTAGTACAAGCTGTGAGGAAAACTATGAAAATTGTTGTAAAAATTAACTTAATCATCTTTAATTTCTTTTTAAGATACAGCACTTCCCGGTGTTATGAGGTACATATCTAGCGGGCAAGATGCCCGCACTACAAGAGTTTCATGATTTAACTTTTTACCTCATAAGAGCGGAAACCGCTGTATTTGAATATATCCTCATTAACCACCATTCACTGGGGGAATTAAAACCACTTCGTCACCATTTTGGAGAATGGTATCTGGTGCAACAAATTGTAAATTCACGCCAAAGCGGGTTATTTCTCGCCATTTGCCTAATTTTGGGTGTTCGGCAATTAAGCGATCGCACACTGCTTGAACTGGTGTACCATCAGGAAAATCCCACAATAATTCGTTTACTCCATAAACTTCTTGATAAATAGCAAATAACTTTACAGTTACAGTAATTGCAGCATTGGACATAATATCAACTTTATCACATTTTTTATATACTTAATTTATAGCAGACAATAGGATCTACTTACTTATTTAATTAAAAACACAAGAACAATGAGAGAAAAATTTAACTTTTTTCACCAGTGGTATCCTCTCATACCCATAGAAGACCTGGAACCGCAAAAACCAAAACCCATCACATTATTAGGCAAAAGATTAGTAATTTGGAAACCCAGTAACTCAGAAACCTATCGGGTATTTTTAGATCAATGTCCCCACCGTCTCGCACCATTAAGCGAAGGTAGAATAGAAACTAAAACAGGTAACTTAATGTGTAGTTATCACGGTTGGGAATTTAATGAAAATGGCATTTGTCAGCGCGTTCCCCAAGCAGAAAACCCAGAAATTGTCACTAAAAATCAAGATAATTTTTGTGTTATTTCCTTTCCAGTGCGTCAACAACAGGAACTACTTTGGGTGTGGCCAGATCAAAAAACAGCCGCAATAGCAGAAAATACACCTTTACCATTATCACCCCAAATAGATGCAGAAAAAGGATTTGTGTGGTCGAATTATGTTCGTGATTTGGAATACGATTGGCAAACATTAATAGAAAATGTTGCAGATCCTAGTCATGTCCCTTTTGCTCATCATGGAGTCCAAGGTAATAGAGACAAAGCTCAACCTATACCTATTAACATAGTTAAATCAACCATGGATTTAATTGAAGTAGATATTGCGAGAGGTTTACCCACAACAATTACATTTGAACCACCTTGTAGATTAGAATATGCAATTAGTCTTGGTAATACTGGCAAAAAATTAGGTTTACTGGTTTATGCTATTCCTGTATCTCCTGGTAAATCGAGAATAGTTGCTCAATTTTCCCGCAATTTTGCTAAGACTTTACATCGCTTTATTCCTCGTTGGTGGAATCATATTCATGAAAGAAATCTAGTATTAGATGGGGATATGATGCTACTAAATCAGCAAGAGTATTTATTACAGAAGAAACAATTACATGAAAGCTGGAAAACTGCCTATAAATTACCGACAAATGCTGATAAATTAGTAATTGAATTTCGCAATTGGTTTGATAAATATTGTCAGGGTAAATTGCCTTGGCATGAAGTAGGAATTAATGTGAGTGAACCTACACCTATTAATGATAATCATGCGGAAATGTTGGATAGATACAAACAACATACCCAGCATTGTAGTAGTTGTCGAACCGCAGTTAAAAATCTAGAAAGGTTGCAAATAGGACTTTTAGCATATTTTGTAATTGTTATATCTGGAGTGGCTTTATTACCTGATGATTGGCGGTTACAGCTAGGTTTACCATTAATAATTACCGCACTTTTAGGAGTAGGAATTTCTGCGTGGTTGAAATTTTCATTCATCCCTAAATTCTACTTTGTAGATTACATCCACGCAGAGAAATAAACAATTCAAAAATAAAGTATGAATCAATAATAAACTCTTACCAATTATCAATTACCAATCACCCATTACCCATTACTAAAGTTTCAATTCCAAACGTTGAAAATCCTGCTGAACTTCATTCCATAAAGCTTTATTGTATGGGTCAGTTTTTAAGGCTTTTTTCAGATAAATTCTGGCTTTTGGCAGTTGTTTTTCCGTAATTAAAGCTCGTCCCCAGATTTGATAAGCGATCGCTAACCATTGACGCACCTCCCCATCCCCCGGTAAACGCGCCAGTAAAGCCTCTGCTAGAGCGATCGCCTGGGGAAAACGTCTTTCCTGTAAAAATCGCTGTAACTGCTCATAAGTCTTCCACTTTAACCGTTGTTCTATATCCTCTAAATTGGGTGGATGAGATATAACCGTTGTTTTTGATGCTGCTGGTTGAGTTTGCACTTCTCTAGCACTAGAAACATCAGTTTTCACCTCATTAGTCCGAGGCTTAATTTCCTCCGGTGGTAAAACAGTTTGCAGAAACTTATAAGCCTCAGTCACCGCAATAAATTTGTCTTTCGCTTTGAGATCATTTGGGTTGATATCAGGATGATATTGCTGAACCAATCGGCGATAGGACGCTTTCACATCAGCAAAAGAAACTCCCGACCTTAAACCCAATATCCGATAATAATCTTCAAGATCCATGTTGCTTCATTTGACTTAAATTCAAAATTCAAAACTAAAAATTCAAAATGAGTAATTCATACTTTTGAATTTTACATCTTGAATTTTGAATTATTTTCCACTATTAAATACGTTCTTCAATCACACGATCAATTAAACCGTATTCCTTAGCCTCTTGAGCAGACATAAAAAAGTCACGATCCATGTCTTTTTCAATCTTGCTTAAAGGTTGAGTAGTATTATCAGCATAAATTTGATTTAACTGACTCCGAATTCGCAGAATTTCTCTAGCTTCGATTTCGATATCAGAAGCTTGTCCGCGAGTTCCCCCAGAAGGTTGGTGAATCATAATCCGGGAGTGAGGTAAGGCCATGCGTTTACCCTTTGTCCCCGCAGCCAACAGGAAAGATCCCATAGAAGCAGCCAAACCAACACAGATTGTCACCACATCAGACTTAATGTGTTGCATGGTGTCATAAATTGCCAAACCAGATGTCACCATCCCACCGGGGGAATTGATATATAAATAAATATCCTTCCCTGGATCATCGGAATCCAGATACAGCATGACAGCAATAATTTGGTTAGCAATTTCGTCATCCACATCTCTTCCCAGGAAAATAATTCTTTCCCGGTAAAGACGGTCATAAATGCTAATCCAATCTGTATATTGTCCACCGGGCATCCGATAAGGAACTTTAGGCACGCCTATAGGCATTTGCGGTACTCCGTTTGTAATTAGTTAATTGTCAGTAGTCAGTGGTCAGTGGTCAGTGGTCAGTAGTCAGTGGTCAGTGGTCAGTGGTCAGTGGTCAGTGGTCAGTGGTCAGTGGTCAGTGGTCAGTGGTCAGTGGTCAGTGGTCAGTGGTCAGTGGTCAGTGGTTAGTGGTTAGATGAAGCTATATCTTCTTACCAATTACCAATTACCCATTACCCATTACCAATCACCAATTACCCATTACCTATTTAAAGCACACTTGCAGGGAGTGGGAGATTAGCGAGTTCTTCCTTCCTAAAAACCCTGTCAATCAAACCATACTCCTTAGCTTGGTCGGGAGTCATGTAGAAAAGACGATCCATGTCCTTGCTAATTTTCGTCATGTCTTGTTCAGTCGTCCGGGCTAGAATTTCCAGCATTGAAGCTTTATTTGCCAAAACTTCCTTAGCACGAATTTGAATATCCGTCGCCTGTCCTTGGGCGTAGCTTTTCGGCTGATGCAGGATAATGGAAGAATTGGGCAAACTAGCACGACAGCCTTTTGTCCCAGCACTAAGAATCATCGCAGCCATACCCATAGCCGAACCAATACAAATGGTGTGGATAGGAGGCTTGATATATTTCATAGTGTCATAGATAGCGAAGGCTTCGGTTTCAAAACCGATAGGTTCGCCACTGTAACCAGAAGTACCTGTAGAGTTGATGTAGATTTTAATTGGTTTTTCGGGATCATCGGACTGCAAATACAGCAATTGAGCGACGATTAATTCCGTAACAGACGGAACAAGTGGCATACCCAGATACACAATCCGCTCCTTCAATAGTAGGGACGGTAAATCTGGCGGCGGTGTCCGGTAGGAGCTATCGCCGGAATAGGGGGCTTGCACAGCCTTGAGGTGAGAAATATCCATAGCAACTAATCGCCTGAAACTATGCCGTTAATGTATTACATCCTAACGCGATGCTCACCCAATTTAGGGTGTGGATTTCTCCCTGATAGTGAAAAAAGCTAAATTTTAAAATATTTGGGTCTTGAGTCCCAATTATGCCAAGTACAGCAGAACCTAGGGGCGCAGGGTCTGCGCCTTCAATTGTATGGCATCTAACCAATAACCGCTATATGTTTCATGAAAAAATCGGTTGCAAATCTAAAATAAATCCTGGTAATACATCTTCTCCAGATAAATTTGCAGGAGATTGTAAAACTTCTATTTCTTGATTTGGGCGATAAATTTCTACTTGTTTATTTTTCGGATTAATTAACCAACCTAACCGCAAACCATTGGCGATATATTCTCGCATTTTGGCTTGAGTATCGGCTAAATCATCGCTTTCAGAAACCAACTCAATCACAAAATCAGGACATAAAGGCAGAAACCTTTTTCTTTGTTCTGGTGTGAGTGCATTCCATCTTGCTATCTTGATCCAAGAGACATCAGGGGAACGGGTAGCGCCATTAGGTAATTTAAAACCTGTAGAAGAATCAAAAGCCTTTCCTAACCCATTTTGGCGATTCCAAAACCAAACTTGTCCACCTAATTCTAGGTTTCTATCTCCCGTTTCTCCTCCTGTTGGTGACATAATACTTAATTCTCCTTGAGCCGATAATTCTAAACGTAAATCTTTATTAGCAGCGACCATTTCCACAAATTTATCATCTGTGAATTTTAGTGATTGTGGTATTTGTAAAATTACAGCAGTCATGATTCATACCTCTTAATTAATCTCCATTTATTCCTCGTTCCCAGTCTCCGACTGGGAATGCTTTCCGGGAGGTTCTACCTCCCATTTTAACGATATTTTCAGAACAGGGTGGTTAGAAAATACGTTTTAACTTAAACCTAAAAAACCAGAAATTATCGGCAATAATTTACCGCATTCTTCAACCAATTTTGCCGCAGTTGGTAAATGAGCAATTGTTCCTTTTAACATTGTAATTGCTGTATCTGCTAAATCCTGTTTTTCTTGAGGATTTTGAGCCGCTTCTGCTAAAGATTTAACTTGTTTTAAAGCCTTTTCTTTTTCTTTTTCTGTTAAATTACTATCAGTTTCAATAGCTGTTTTTAATTGGGTTAATAATTCTTTAATTCCTGGTTTTTCTGGTTCGGGTGCAGTTGCTAATTCATTAATAGTATTTGTGACTGTACCACTGATTTCACCTAAATTCAAAGCTTGTCCACTGGCGTTAAAATCTCTACCAATATTACCAATTTCAATTTTACGGCTAGAATCCTTAGTCATATTTTCATTCTCCACTTTATTATCAATTTGAACATTAATAGGTTTATTAGCTAATGATATAATCATTTCTGGTATTTTACCACTTTGTTGACGATGAAAATTTATTTCCTCATCTTTAGCTTGTAAAACTGCTTTATATTTTTCTTCTACTGCCGCTAATGCTAATTGATAATTTTGAGTAAAATCGCTGTGAATCTTTTCTTTATCGGCATTTTCAGGAACAGCAACTTTAACAACTACCACACTATCACCTTTATTTTCAATACTCTGAATATCTAATTCTGTATCTCTATTTTGATTTTGAACTTGATCAAAAGCATTAACAAAAGCCTTCCAGTCAATACCATTTTGGAAAATTAAATCAACAGTATTTAAAACTTCTTCAAATAATTTTGTAAATTCTCCTGGTTGAAATTCCCCACTACTCGGACGACGTTCCCGGTCATCTGTTCCCGGTTTAGGATATTCTAAAAGGTAGACAAAACGACAATCTACATGATCTAATATAGTTGTACTTTCAATATTCCAAGCTTCCACACAAGCACCTGTGATATGAGCTTTAGTGAAATTAGTACCCACAGCTTGAGTAAGAGTCAGATTTGCCCATTCTAAATTAGCTCCTTGAAAAGTGGCTTGAATAATATCAGCATTGTTAAAATTAGCCTCTTTCAAGTCCGCACCTATTAGGTTTGCACCTTTCAGATTTGCACCAATATAAGGTTTATTTCTACCATTAAGAGTAACGAGCAAATTGAGAACAGCAGGGTTACTTAATATAGTATTACCCGGTCTAGCAAAATCAAGTTTTTTCGCTTCATAAAAACGAGTGCGCGTTAGATTTGCTGTTCTGAAATCCGTGTTTTTCAGGATTGCACCTGTAAAATCAGCGTCAGTTAAATCAGCACCATAAAAACTTGTGCCTCCTGTTGTAGCAAAAGCAATAGCATAAGAGCGAATCCAAGCATCTCTTTCATCTCCCTTTAAACTACGCCAGCCGATATAAGCACTAAAAATTACAAAAACTCCGGCTCCGGCTACGGCTACGGCTAGGGCTACGGCTACGGCTCCGGCTCCGGCTCCGGCTACGGCTACGGCTCCGGCTCCGGCTCCGGCTCCGGCTCCGGCTAGGGCTACGGCTGCGGCTACGGCTCCGGCTCCGGCTACGGCTCCGGCTACGGCTAGGGCTCCGGCTACGGCTACGGCTACTAAACCCTTGCGAATAGTGATAATACAAAAGACTGTCACTATAACTAGGCTAACTATTCCACCAATAACGTTTTCAGAACTTTTTGTATCAAAAACATATGTTATTAATACACCAATAAAGATTGAGAAAAACCCTGATAGCGCTGACTGTAGGAACGTAATTATTAGTAACCCAATTACCCAACGCTTCTGTAGTCCAGCCTTAGCGCCACTAAAATCAGCACCTTTAAGGATAGCGTTGGTAAAATTTGCCCCTCTAATATCAGCTTTGCTAAAGTTCGCACCTGTCAGGTTTTGACCTTTAAAAGAGCGTCCTCGGAGATTTTGACCGCCGTAGTTTGGTGACATAATCGCATCCGCAAGAGATTATCTATTAAATTTTACACTTATTTGTGGGTATTATTCCCAGTTTTGGTTAAATTTTGTTAAATATGGCTTTTCTTAATCCAGGTAAATATTTTTAAACTAAAACCCAAGCATCAGTATATATGTAAGAATCTGGTAAATAACAATTACCAGATTCAAGGAAAAAAATAACTTGTCCTACGATAACACTTGTAAGTACCTAGCGGAAACCTATCCTCAAGATTTTGCCAGATGGTTACTAGCTGGTGAAGTATCAGAGGTGGAAATCTTGAAAACCGAACTTCATCTTGAACCCATACGCGCTGACGCGGTGATTTTCCTCAAAGTCGGTAATAAAATCTTACATTTAGAGTTCCAAACTACACCGAAATCGAAAACACCCCTTGATTTTCGGATGCTTGACTACTACACTCGCTTAAAACGTCAATATTGCTGTGAAATTGAGCAAGTCATGATTTTTTTGCAAGCCACAACTTCCGAAATGGTGTTTAATAGTCAATATGTAGACACCAACACTATTCACAAATATAGAGTTATACGGATGTGGGAAGAGGAAGCAGCGTTACTACTTGCTAACCCCGCACTATTACCATTAGCAACTTTAGCAAAAAGCGACTCACCCGAAAATCTTTTAACCCAAGTTGCTGCTGCTGTAAATACAATTGAATCCAAGAAAGCACGGGATAATATTTCCGTTTGTACACAGCTTTTAGCCGGGTTAAGATTTAATAGAAATCTACTTAAACAACTGTTTCAGGAGGACATTATGGAAGAATCTTGGGTTTATCAGGATATTCTGCAAAAAGGTGAGCAAAAAGGCAAAAGAAGAGAAGCACTAGAATTGATTCTCCGTCAGTTAAAACGCCGCTTTGGGAATATTCCAGCCAGAATAGAACAGCAACTTCCTAATTTGGGATTAACTCAACTGGAAGATTTAGCCGAAGAATTATTAGATTTTTCGCAAATAGATGATTTAGTTAAATATATGGCGAATATTTCCTAACAACAAAAACCATTATTATCCTCGTTCCCTGGTTCTGCCGGGGAATGCTATATTTAGCATCAAGGTGAATTATGAAGAAAGAGAAACAATAGAATGATTTACTGATAAGATTATTGCAGGAGGTTAGAAATCATTATGACAACACATCAACCAACAGTCATTACCAATGATAATCTTTACGACCAAGATTTTTATCTGTGGATAGAAACCATATCTAAACAATTAAAAGCAGGGAAATTTGCAGAAATTGATTTAGCAAATCTGATAGAAGAAATTGAAAGCATGGGAAAAAGTGAAAAACGGGAGTTAAAGAGCCGTTTAATTGTGCTATTAATGCACTTACTAAAATGGCAATATCAACCTGAAAAACGTAGTGAAAGCTGGCGCAGTACGATTACAGAGCAACGTATTTGTATTGAATTATTATTAGAAGATAGTCCTAGTTTGCAACCTCTACTTATAGAAATATTTGCAGATTGTTATGAAAAAGCTCGTTTAAAAGCATCTGAAGAAACAGGAATTAAATTAAACTTCTTTCCTAAAGAATCTCCTTTTACTTTAGCAGAAACCCTGAAAAATTACTTTTTGAATAATTAAATTCTATCAATTTTCATGTTTATTTGTTCATATTTCAGTCTCTGTTTTAGGGAAAGTTAAGGCTTTTATTCCAGTGATTCTCAGCCTGTGACTCCTAAGAGGTTGTTTGAAAAGTTATGGTTGATGTATCAAATATTTTTTACCCCACCCTAACCCTCCCCTTGTAAAGGGGAGGGAACTGGATTTTTATTGTTTCTCCCCTTTACAAGGGGGGACTAAGGGGGGTAGCAATGTGATGAAAATTACGGAATACCACTTTTCAAACATCATCTAAGAGGTTGTTTGAAAAGTATTATATCAAACCCGTAATCTCCAAAAACCTAACCCCCCTACCCCCCTTCCCTGCAAGGGAATGGGGGTTTTAAAGCCTCTCCCCTTGCAGGGGAGAGGTTTGGAGAGGGGTCAGTCTATACATTCAAAACTTTTCAAACATCCTCTAAATTAACTTATTTTCCGTAGTATAGAGGATGCGGTTTGAAGTTATCTGTAAAATTGTATCTGTCTAAACTAGATAGGAAATTGAAATTATGAAAGTTAATTTACAACTAGCGCTCAATGATGCTGGTATAGATGCAAATCAAACTAGCACTCAACGTCAATTAGTAGTTTCCGTTTCTGCTGGTGGTGAAACTATAGATCGGACTGTACCCTTGAACTTATGCTTAATTCTCGATCATAGCGGTTCAATGCAAGGGAAATCCCTGGAAACCGTGAAAAATGCCGCCTGTTTATTAGTAGATCGTCTGAGTCCTGAAGATCGTCTCAGTGTAGTTGTTTTTGACCACCGTGCCAAGGTTTTAGTCCCCAATCAGTTAATTACAGATCGCCAACAGATTAAAAAGCAAATTAAACAACTCACCGCTGATGGGGGAACTGCTATTGATGAGGGTTTACGTTTAGGAATTGAGGAGTTAGCCAAGGGTAAACATGATACCGTTTCCCAAGCATTTTTACTGACTGATGGGGAAAATGAACATGGTGATAACGATCGCTGTTTGAAATTTGCCCAATTAGCCGCCAACTATAATTTGACTCTAAATACATTGGGATTTGGTGACAATTGGAATGATAAGGTTTTAGAAAAAATCGCTGATGCTGGTATGGGTACGTTGTCTTATATTCAACACCCAGATCAGGCTGTATCGGAATTTGGTCGCTTATTTAGTCGAATGCAAACAGTGGGGTTGACTAACGCTCAACTATTATTATCTTTAATGCCTAATGTCCGACTGGCAGAACTCAAACCCATTGCCCAAGTTTCCCCAGATACCATTGAATTACCAGTACAACCCGAAAGCGATGGGCGCTTGGTGGTGAGATTGGGCGATTTAATGAAAGACGGAGAACGGGTAGTTTTAGTTAATATTTATGTGGGACAGTTGCCAGAAGGTAAACAGGCGATCGCTAATGTTCAAGTCCGCTACGATGACCCCGCCCATAACCAAATCGGGCTACACTCCCCCAATCTACCAATTTATGCTCATGTCACCAGGGAATACCAACCAACACCAAATCCCCAGGTACAACAGTCGGTTTTAGCTTTAGCCAAATATCGCCAAACCCAGTTAGCCGAAACGAAATTACAGCAGGGTGATCGGGCTGGGGCAGCAACGATGTTACAAACTGCGGCAAAAACTGCTCTGCAAATGGGAGATGCTAGTGCGGCAACGGTATTGCAAGTTTCCGCCACCCGCTTACAAGCTGGGGAAGAGTTATCAGAAAGCGATCGCAAAAAAACCAGAATTGTCTCAAAAACTGTTTTGCAAGATGCTTCCCCCCAATGAAAGTTCAACTAACATCGGCTCTAAATGATACTAACGTTGATGCTGCCCAACAAAGCAATCAACGACAACTCTCAATTTCCATTTCCGCTATGCCTTCTGAACTTGAACAAAATTTACCCTTAAATCTCTGCTTGATTCTCGATCAAAGTGGTTCTATGTCTGGTGAACCCATGAATATCGTCATTCAAGCAGTTGAACAATTATTGGATCAATTAAAAGCTGGTGACAGGATATCCGTTATCGGTTTTGCTGGCTCGTCTGGGGTCATTATCCCCAACCAAATCGTCCAAGATATTGAAAGCATCAAAACCCAACTCAAAGCCAAGCTGAAGGCTGGTGGTGGTACTGTCATTGCCGAAGGTTTATCTCTCGGCATTACAGAACTACTCAAAGGCACAAAAGGCGCGGTTTCCCAAGCCTTCTTACTGACAGATGGCCATGGGGATAACGGTTTACAGATTTGGAAATGGCAAATTGGACCAAATGACAATAAACGGTGTTTGCAACTTGCCCAAAAAGCCGCCAAACTCAATCTGACAATTAACACTCTGGGTTTTGGTGATGACTGGAATCCAGATTTATTGGAAAAAATTGCTGATGCTGGGGGTGGGACTCTCGCTTATATCGAGAACCCGGAACAAGCTGTAACTCAATTTGCGCGGCTGTTTCGACGGGTGCAGTCAGTGGGATTAACAAATGCCCATTTACTTCTATCCTTAGTGCCGGTTGTGCGTCTCGCGGAACTCAAACCAGTCGCCCAAGTTGCGCCAGATACCATTGAATTACCAGTAGAAACCGATGCTAATGGGACTTTAATGGTGCGGTTAGGGGACTTGATGAAGGATACCGAACGGGTAGTTTTAGCGAATATTTATCTGGGACAATTGCCAGAAGGGAAACAAGTTATTGGTCATATCCAAATTCGCTATGATGACCCATCGCTGAATAAACAGGGTTTACTTTCTCCCTTAGTGCCAATATATGCTAATTTTACGAAAAGTTATGAACCTGCTCTCAATTCCCAGGTGCTAAACTCGATTCTGCTTTTGGCTAAATATCGGCAAACTCAATTGGCTGAGGCAAAATTAGAATTAGGCGATCGCCTTGGTGCTGTTACAATGTTACAAACTGCTGCTAATACCGCCTTACAAATCGGTGACACCTGTGCAGCCACGGTGTTACAAGTTTCGGCAACTCGCTTACAAGCAGGTGAAGAACTATCGGAAGCTGACCGCAAAAAGACAAGAATGGCATCCAAGACAGTTTTGAAAGAATAGCTGTAGGGTAGGTCTTTTGACCTACCCTATCAAATTTTTAGTAAAAAACCAAGATAGACATCGGCAATATCACATTTAGAGAAATTTGTACACACCTTATAGGAAGATGAATAAGAATAATATAAGGTTTAAAGTAGCTATATATGGTAAACACCTGGTATATATAAAGGCTTGGCTAACCCCAGGTCTTTTTTGTATTTAAAGTAGTTGGTAAAATTTTATGAATTCCTATTTATGATGTCAATATGTGTTGTTGCCATGGTATATCACATTTAGAGGAATTTGTACACATTCCATAGGAAGATGCTATGTGGCTAGATTAGCACTAAATTAATTATGTACGTTGTTAAGCACAGCAATTATGGAGGTTTGGTAATATGACCAAACCTTTTTTTTCGCTTCAACCAAAAATTAACATCAATCCAACCTACGAATTAAAGATTTTTTCAATTTGGTAAAGGTATTGTTGTATAGCGTCACAATACTTAGTCATGAAATTATTTTCGTCTACTTACTTAACTGTTATAGGGCTACACTGAAGCCAATAGATTTTTGATAATACATACAAATCATTTGTTACTATGTACTGTAATTAAAAATATCCATCTGGAAACCCACGTCAGATACCAAATACATTAATCAAAATAACAGTCCTATGGGATGCCGACTGAGAGTTGTTTTAACTGATCAAGAAAAGTTAACGCTAGAAGAGTTAAGAAGGTCTAAAGACGCTCCTCAACGAACAAAAGATCGCGCTCAAGTTCTACTGTTGAACGCTAGGGGATTAAAAAACGAGGAAATTGCTCAAGGTTTAAACTGGGCAGTTTCTACAGTCCGTCAAACCTTACACCGTTGGGAAAAGATGAGTTTAGCAGGATTATGGGATGCTCCAGGGCGAGGAGGAAAACCCCGTTATTCAGAAAATGATTTAGAGTATCTAGAAAACTGTCTAATTGAAGAACCCCAAACTTACAACTCTAAACAACTAGCCAAAAAACTAGCATCTGAGCGACAAGTTTACTTGAGTGCTGACCGACTTCGCAGAGTCCTTAAAGCCAGAGGCAAAGTCATCAAGTCATCAATACACGCAGAGAGCAGGGGGCAGGGAGCAGGGGAAAATTGACAACTGACAACTGACCACTGTACGGGGGAAGCATTAGACCTCTGGTGAAAATGAATGTAGAGACGTTCTATAGAACGTCTCTACAAGGGTTTCAAACCACGCACATTTAATTACCGGAGATGTCTATTTGGAGAACTATTTTTGGCAATGAGCGATAATTTATCTTCCAAATGCTGACTGTACGGGCGAAGCATTTGGAGAACTATTTTTGGCAATGAGCGATAATTTATCTTCCAAATGCTGACTGTACGGGCGAAGCATTTGGAGAACTATTTTTGGCAATGAGCGATAATTTATCTTCCAAATGCTTCGCCCCTACTAACAACTGACCACTAAGTATTCATTCCTAAAAATAGGGTACTTTGAATACAGTAAAGAGGTAAAAAAACAAAAAAAATCCTGAAATCTATATAAATTAATAGTTTCATTTATCCACTTAGGGCGACAACGCTTTAGAATGATTCATTGAAAAGTCGAGTCAATCGTATTTGTAGCGATTTTGAGTGTAAATACTCTCAAGGAACGATTTTTGTATTTCTACAAACGGAAATTTACGTAAAGATGCAGTCATGGTGCATCTTGAAATAATCTCTAGCAAAACTTTAGGAGTTTGATATGAACAAGGGCGAATTAGTTGATGCGGTAGCAGAAAAGGCTAGTGTTACCAAGAAACAGGCTGATGCTGTTTTGAGTGCTGCCATCGAAACCATTGTGGAAGCGGTTTCTTCCGGTGATAAGGTAACATTGGTAGGATTTGGTTCTTTTGAATCACGGGAACGCAAAGCCCGTGAAGGGCGCAACCCCAAAACCAACGAAAAAATGGACATTCCCGCTACCAGAGTTCCCGCTTTCTCCGCTGGGAAACTGTTTAGAGAAAGAGTAGCACCCCCAAAAGAGCCAAAAGAGTAAGTTCTTCTAGAGGAAAGATATTTTTGATGCCACAACAAGCACACGGGGGAAATTTAGCTTGGGCAGCAGCACTGGCTGGCTGTTCCCCTGATGCTATTGTGGATTTTTCCGCCAGTATCAGCCCGTTGGGACCACCAAACAGCGTTATTGCTGCAATTGTGTCCCAACTGGGCAATCTGAGGAATTATCCTGACCCAGAGTATGGTGAATTGAGACTTGCTCTGAGTCATTTTCATCAAATACCTACTGAGTGGATTTTGCCAGGTAATGGTTCAGCAGAATTATTAACTCTGGTGGGTAGAGAATTGGGACAATTAGCAGCAACAGTGTTACTAACTCCAGCGTTTGGTGACTATTACCGCACTCTTGCGGCTAATAACGCTAAAGTTCTGGAGTTTCCTGTGGATTTAGGCATAGGGAAGGGGAATATTTCTCTATTGCCAGATTTAGGACTTGAGACTTCAGATTTTGGGTTACTGCTGAATAATCCCCATAATCCAACGGGAAAGTTATTTTCACGGGAGTCTGTTTTACCGTATTTGGAAAAGTTTGCTTTGGTGGTGATAGATGAAGCGTTTATGGATTTTTTGCCACCGGAAACTGAACAAAGTTTAATTGGCTTGGTGCAGGAATACGAGAATTTGGTGATTTTACGATCGCTCACCAAATTTTACAGTTTACCAGGGCTAAGATTAGGATATGCGATCGCTCACCCCGACCGTTTGGCAAAATGGAAATTATGGCGAGATCCTTGGCCTGTAAATACTTTAGCAGCAGCCGCAGCGATCGCCGCCCTCCAAGATACAGAATTCCAAAATCTCACCTGGAAATGGCTACCAGAGGCGAGAAACCAACTATTTCAAGGTGTAGCTTCAATTCCCGGTTTAACCCCGCTCGAAGGCACTGTTAACTACTTATTGGTAGAATCTCAACAATCCACTTCCCAGCTACAACAGCAACTACTTCAGCAACACCAGATTTTAATTCGTGATTGTTTAAGCTTTAAGGAATTAGGCGATCGCTTTTTTCGCGTCGCAGTCCGTACCCAGTCTGATAACCAACGCCTATTAACAGCACTTATAAGAAGGAGTCAGGAGTCAGGAGTCAGGAGTATGGCTAACGCCACGCTTCGCTATCAGGAGGAAGAAGGAAGAAGGAAGAATAAAACTTAATGGGTGACAACGAACAACGAACAACGAACAACGAACAACTGCCCAATGCCCAATGCCCAATGCCCAATGCCCAATGCCCAATGCCCCATGCCCAATATTGATTACGATATCGTTATTATTGGTGGCAGTATTGCTGGATACCATGCCGCTTTAAGTGCCACTCAGTTACACGCTAAAGTTGCCTTGATTGTGAGCGCGGATTTTTCTGATCACTATAATTCAAGTTATCAATACATACTTAGTGAAATTAGTCAAATTACTCAGCAATCTTATAATTTAGCAAATCTAGGAATTTTTGACAAAAATATTCACTTAAATCCAGAATTTTTAAATTTAAAAAAAGGATTGTTTTATGCAAATGCCGTTGCTAAAAATCTGAATCAAATAAATTCTCTTTCTAACTTAGCTGCCCAAGGTGTTGATATTATTGTTGGTAATGGTCAATTTCAATCTTCTCCTAAATTAAGTTTTACAGTTAATGAAAGACAGTTATATAGTCGCACCTATTTACTCGCTAATGGTTCTCGTCCCTTAATTCCCAATATTTCAGGATTAGATACTATTAAATATCTGACTTTAGCTAATATTTGGCAATCTTTAGAAACAACAACATTACCCGAAAATTGGGTAATTATTGGTGGTGTTCCTCAAAGTATAGAAATTGCTCAATTTTTAGCCAGATTCGGTTGTCAAGTTACATTAATAGTTAAAAATTCTCAAATTCTGCCTAATCTTGATTTAGAAATAGCCCAATTATTAACAGCACAATTAGAAGTTGATGGTGTGCGGGTTTTAACACAAACCCAAGTCACCCAAATCCGACATATAGACAATAAAAAATGGGTACAAGCCGGAAATCAAGCCATTGAAACCGACGAAATTTTTATTGGAATTGGACAGCAACCAAACCTAGAATATCTGAATTTACCAGCCGTAGGAGTAAAATTGCATCAACACCGCTTGGTTGTCAATGAAAAATTACAAACTACCAACCAGCGAATTTATGCCTGTGGTGATATATTAGGTGGTTATGATATTCAGAATATTGGTAATTATGAAGCTAATATTGCCATAGAAAATGCTTTATTTTTTCCCAGACTAAAAGTTAATTATGAATCTGTTCCTTGGGGAATATATTCTCAACCTAAAGTGGCACAAGTTGGTTTAACAGAAAAACAAGCGCGAAACCGATATTCTCAAAAGCAAATTTTAGTTTTTAAGCAATATTTCAAAACAGCTACAGCCCCACAAATACAAGGAGAAATTACAGGTATTTGTAAATTAGTAGTTTTGGAAAATGGAAAAATTTTAGGATGTTCTATTTTAGGAATAGCAGCAGGAGAATTAATTAATTTAATTAGTTTAGCAATATCACAAAATATTAAAATTCAGCATTTAGCAAAATTATCACCTATTTATCCCAGTTATTCCGAAATTATCATGGAAACAGCCAGAGAATGGAATAGACACAGAATTAATAAAAACCGTGCTTTACAAGAGTTGTTATTAGGTTTTTTCAATTATCGTCGTGATTGGAATTTATAGTACAGCACTTCCCGATGTATATTATTCGTAATTAATGAAAAGGCTTTTAATCCAATTACCAATTACCAATTACCAATTACCAATTACCAATTACCAATTACCAATTACCAATTACCAATTACCAATTACCAATTACCAATTACCAATTACCAATTACCAATTACCAATTACCAATTACCAATTACCAATTACAATTACCAATTACCAATTACCAATTACCAATTACCAATTACCAATTACCAATTACCAATTACCAATTACCAATTACCAATTACCAATTACCAATTACCAATTACCAATTACCAATTACCAATTACCAATTACCAATTACCAATTACCAATTACCAATTACCAATTACCAATTACCAATTACCAATTACCAATTACCAATTACCAATTACCAATTACCAATTACCAATTACCAATTACTTATTCTTCCGTTGTCCCTTTTCCGTTAAAGAGACACTACCAATTCCCTGTAAAATTCCCCTCCCAACTAAACCTAAACCTCGGCCAATTACTTGAGTGAGAACAAAAACAATTCCAGTTCCTAAAAAGCCTACTAATGATTGTATGCGGGGAGAAATAGCATCCCGAAATTCTAGTATTAATGTTACCCCTAAAGGAATTCCAGAAAGTTGAGCTAATTCTTGATTTCGAGGAGCATAAATTGATATTTTAGAAATTCCCCGAGGGGCAAAAATAAATAATTCATAGCGACTTTCAAAAATTGTTTGCGCTTCAGTTATATATTGATGTAATTGATATTTCCAAGATAAGTTATTTCTAAATTTCTCAATTTCTCTGGTGGAAATCATGTGCCAATGATAAAAATTTTGTTTAATACTTTCTTCGTCTGCTAAATTATTTAGTAATGGTTGAATTACAGCATTAGCTATGTGAATCAATAAATTTTCTAAAATTGATAATGCTTGAGATTGAGATTCTTGCGTTCCTGCTGGATAAGAAACGTTATCAATACATAAATCTGTTAATAATAGTAGATAAGTCAATAATTCAAATAGAAATGGAACTTTATTGATAATTTCTGTTTGCGAATCTGTGGTTTTATCTAATAAAAATTTAACCAAACTTATTTCTTGTTTATCTAAAATAATTCGGGAATAATTTCCAAAAAACTCCGTAATAGTAAATTGCCATAAGTCTAGTAAAATCTGGCTTTGTAAATTAAATAGCTGATTCTTATCAAAATTAAAAGCCCGGACTTCTTCCAACTGCTTAAAAAATTGCTGAAGAATAATATAAAGTAACTCTCGCTTTTTATTCTCTCGAAGAATATCAATTTCTAAAGGTGTATTAGTAAGATTATCTAAAGGAAATTTGAGTTTATTTAAACCTAAAGTCAATAATTCAGATTGCAGTTGTTGAGAACTAACTATCGGTGGTACGTTTATAAATGGTCGTAGATCTGATTTAATAATAGTCTGATTGGG
This sequence comes from Dolichospermum sp. UHCC 0315A, assembly GCF_008121535.1. GTDB lineage: Bacteria > Cyanobacteriota > Cyanobacteriia > Cyanobacteriales > Nostocaceae > Dolichospermum > Dolichospermum lemmermannii. The sequence goes on along the minus strand of NZ_CP043056.1, from coordinate 3,807,747 downwards.
AAAAATATCTAAGGACGGTAATTGGTTTTCTTGTGATAGTCTTTGTCTTTCCTTCTCTGCTGTCAATAAGTGATTAACAACCCACCGAGCCGCTAAAAGTTCGCGTCGTTGTCCTGCTAAAATTGCTTTATTTAATAGAGTTATTCCCGGCAATTTTAATTGTTCTGTAACTTTATCAAGGGCTTGATCAATATTATTAATTCCCGAATTTTGTAAGTTATTTCGCAACTTAGCAAATGGGAAGGGATAATTAACAATTACTGAATCTGCAAACCAGTAATCACCACCATTAGCTACTTCTTGAATAATAGGGACTAATTGAGAAATTGATATCCCTTTAGGACAATAGCCATTTATCCCGATTTCTTTGGCAGCAATGAGCATTTCTGGTTGAGATTTTGAACTTAAAAGTAATATAGGTATATGGGGATATAAAGCTTTGAGTTGTTTACAGAATTTTAACCCTATTTGCTCATTATCTAATTCTAAAATAATTAATTTAATTTGCCGAGAATTTCCAGTTAGTATTTCCGCTAAAACCTGCAAAGCGGCAGTATCTGTGGCAACATCTGCTACTACTTGTAAATTAGGAATAGCTTCCAGTGTTACCTTGAGTCCTAAACGGAAAATTGGATCTGGGTCAATTAATAAGAATTGTACAAGGCGATCGCTCATTTTTACAAGAAAGTTGATTCCTGATTTTTTAGGCTAGTTTAAATTTTTAATTCCTAATCACTTACTTTGTCACGATAACCATAAAAGTTAATAGTATATTCAGAAATCTTTATTCCTGTTTGTGCTTCCACTTGACGTAACAAATCTTCAGGTAATTCTATATGCACATCTAAAATTTGATTTGTATCTATACAGTTAACATGACTATGGGAATTACTATTATTGCCATATAATCGCCCTTCCCCATGTTCAATACACTCTATAATATTTTGGCTAGATAAAGCTTCTAGATTTTGATATACCGAAGTATGGCCAATTTCCTTACCTTCTTGATTCAGTCGATCATAAATCTCCCTAGCAGAAAGGTGTTCCTTCGCTTGCCAAAGCAATTCCAAAACAAAGCGCCGTTGACGACTGACACGCATCCCTAACATTTTACACCTATCCAAAGCATCTTGTAAAGAACAAATAGGTTTAGGATAAATCCCTTGCTTGTACATATTTCAGGTTGTAAATTCTAGGAATTGGGGATAAATCAATTCAAAATATCCTCATGATAGAACTTGCTTAGGCAAAATTCGAGGAAAATTTTGGCTGTTTGCTAACTTATCATTTTCTTAATCTAAAACAAACTCATAACAACTTTATCTTAAAATTCGGCTAAATGTCTACCTAAAGAGGTAAAAAAGCTGCTACTGTAGATTCTCAACACTGTTGAGTAAGTAGCTATCAGTTCATGACAATCACAATCACCCTCAACAACAACTCTATTTATAGTTTAGATGTGTCACCTGCCTTAACGGTGATTGAACCATTGCTGCAACAGGGAAGCATTTCTGCCCATGAACAGCAACTGCGTCTGGAAATTCAGTTTGAGCGGGAAGCAAATGATCCACGGGAACTATCGGAAATTCCCGAAGTCAGACTGTGGTTTGTGCGTCTTGATGCCAAGTATCCTTGGTTGCCATTTTTACTAGACTGGAAAGCAGGAGAACTAGCTCGGTATGCAGCTATGTTAGTACCTCATCAGTTTAGTTCTAAAGAAGGTATCCAGTATAACCCCGAAGCTTTAGAAATATTTCTGATGCACAAAATCTTTATTTTAAGTGATTGGTTGCACAAACAAGATATTGCTAGTCCATCTCGACTCAAATCTTTAGCGCAAATTCTGGGTTATGAATTAGATGATGCTTTCTTTGAAATGATTGAAAAAACTAATTCCTAAACAATGGAATTTATGATTTTAGATTGGATATTTTTTTTCAATCTAAAATCCAAAATCTAAAATTAATACTCAGCCTCCCCAAATTTTTTCTAACACTATTTGGGGTGAGATATCTGCTATTTTCCCAGTTGATGAAGTAATAGCTAATACTTTCTCGCTTATAGGTAATAATTTTTCTGAATCTATAGAATCTAACAAAGTAATTGTATATGTTTCTACTGCTATACTTAATTGCAAGAAGCTATTTTCTACAGATACCATTAAACTAGCACCGGCAATTATGGCAGTTAACTTACCAATATCATCGGGAGAAGTAACTTTAATATTCTGACAATGTTCTAAAAGCGATCTGACTAAAGGCTCATTATTTGCTTCTTTAATGACAACAACAGGTAAATCTGGCTGTTTTTGTTGACAAGCTGCAATAATTTGTTGCCAATTTTCTACGGGATAAGTTGTATCTAGGCTACCTTCACCAGCATTGATGAGAATAAAACCTGTTTCATTCACTCCTAAGCGTTTTTGTTCTGCTTGCGCCCATTCAATATCTACTTTAGGCACATTTACTGATAATGCTGGACAAGGAGTATTAATTTTCAAAGGTTTGAGTAAATTATGGTACATTTTTGCCACATACTCGGATAAATTGGGAGGAATAGGGTTAGTGAGAAAAACCGCACCTTGTCCTTGGTAGCCAATGCGTGTGGGAATTCCCGTCAACCACATTAACAAACCTACCCACCAACTTTGTCCGACAATAATAGCGACATCATACTCACGATCACGGATCATACCAACTAAGTTACCCCAATCAGCTAAACTATTACGATCTTTGTAATCAAAGGTTAATACATCATGAACTGACTTGCTGACTCGGTAAGCGGCCTTTGACTGGGGTTCTACAATCACATCTATCTGCGCGTCGGGATAATAACGCTTCAGATCATCAAGAGTGGCAAAAAAAAGAATTTGGTTATCAATTGAACCAGGGACCAGGGCTACTACACGCATAATATTTATTAACGGTTATTGTTTTATATTTTAGGAGAATATAGGTATTGAGAATTTTGCTGGTGAAGTTATTTTCAACGATGGGTATTTTGAATTTATTTAATTAAAGATTAAGGAAAAGTTGTGCATTTACTAATTCCCGCAGCCGGAAGTGGCAAAAGAATGGGTGCTGATCGTAATAAACTTTTATTACAGGTACGTTCAAAACCCTTGATTGCTTGGACTTTGTTAGCCGCAGAAGCTGCAAGTTCTATTAGTTGGATCGGAATTGTTTCTCAACCTCCAGATTGGGATGACTTCAAGTCTATTATCGCTGACTTAAAGCTGAAAAAAACAATAGTATTCATTCCTGGTGGTTCTACCCGTCAAGAGTCGGTTTACAATGGTTTACAGGCATTGCCAACTAATGCAGGACAAGTTTTAATTCATGATGGTGCTCGTTGTTTGGCAACACCAGATTTATTTAATGCTTGTTCTGAGGCAATTTTGCATTGTTCTGGTTTAATTGCGGCTGTACCTGTTAAAGATACGATTAAAGTCGTTGACGACAATGATATAATTAAAAACACACCAGAGCGTAAACAGCTTTGGGCTGCCCAAACTCCCCAAGGGTTCGATGTCAAATTGTTAAAACAGTGCCATGCTGAAGGTGTCCGTCAAGGTTGGGAAGTGACTGATGATGCGGCTTTGTTTGAAAAATGCGGTATTGAAGTGAGAATAGTTCCTGGGGAAGAGACTAATTTGAAAATTACGACTCCTCAAGATTTAGCGATCGCTGAATTTATACTTAGTTATATAAAATAGGTGAAAATTTTCAGCCACTGACCACTGTACGGGCGAAGCATTTGGAGAACTATTTTTGGCAATGATCGATAATTTATCTTCCAAATGCTTCGCCCCTACTGACAACTAACAACTGATTAATGCCCAAGAATATACCTGTAGCCGGCAAAATAGAAGCAATTCTTTATTTAAAGGGTAAACCCTTATCTCTAAGTGAAATTGCTGAATATGCGAAGTGTGATCGCTTCACAGCAGAAGAAGGAATTATCGAACTAATTGAGAATTATTCCCGTCGAGATACAGCTTTAGAAGTCGTAGAAACTGAACATGGTTATAGTTTACAACTGCGTTCGGAATTCCATGATTTAGTGCAAGCTATAATACCAGTAGAATTTGGTGTGGGGGCTTTACGGACATTAGCAGCGATCGCCCTCCATAATCCCATATTACAAAGCGAATTGATTAATTTACGGGGTTCAGGAGCTTATCAGCACGTTCAAGAATTAGTAGAATCTGGTTTTGTTCGCAAACGCCGAGAGAGTGATTCTCGCTCCTTTGCTCTGCAAATAACCCCAAAATTTCATCAGTATTTTCAAATCGAACAACTGCCCCAAATTTTGGCAATTCCAGAGAAAGAACAACAACTAGAACTGGAGTTGGCAGGATTGGAGGCAGAGGAGTAAACAAGATGAACTACCCCATCTTACTTCGTTGAAGATGGGGTTTCTACGTCCCCTTAAACAAATACAGGTTTGATTGAGCAACTCCTAGCCCAACATGATCAAGGATTTTTTTGGCTTTCCCTGGGTCAACCCAACACATAAAACAAGTCCCCGTAATCTTTAAAAATTACAGGGACTTATTTTTTATTTGGTGGCGGGAAGTGGATTTGAACCACTGACCTTCGGGTTATGAGCCCGACGAGCTACCAGGCTGCTCTATCCCGCGTCGCTTTTGTCGCTTTTCTCTCGACTCCTTTAATATAGCGCGAAGTCAAAAGTTTGTCAACTACAAAAGCGATAATTCTCCAATTACTTCCAAACGTTTGTATTTCCCCAGGTTCATAAACTTTTCAGAGAGGCTTTGGGCAATACTGGGACTAATCCAACCCATTTGTTGGAGGATGTGAATAGCTACGGCATATTTAGCGCGTGTTGAGCCATCCATGACTTTGATAGCTAATCCCATGCCTTCACCAAGTCGGCCAATGCACTGTACCCCTTCTGCTCCAGATTTACTCACCAGTTCACCAGGAGTTAAGCGCATCAATTCTGTATCGAATTCTCCAACACCCGCCACCATTGTGGGATGATGATTCATGGCTCGGACAATTCGCTCCATATCCACGCTATTGCTGGAAGCTAATACAGCATATAAAGAGGCCATTTGACTGAGTTGCATCAGATATGTGGGTGCGCCACAGTCATCATGGGCGGTCAGAAATTCTGCTGCTGGCATTCGCAGCAATTCTGCTACTTTGGTGATAATTAACTGTTGGACTGGGTGTTTACGATCCAAATAGTTAGTTAACGGCCAATGGCGTTGCTGACAAACAGCTAACATTCCGGCGTGTTTACCAGAACAGTTGTATTCTAAAGCACTACTCTTACCTTGAGGAATTGGGCAGTGCAGGGCATTGATGTCAATATCTGCTCGCCACAGGATGTTAAATACCTGTCTCACCTGTTCCATACTGCCTTTGTGGGAACTGGTGATAATTGCTAAGTCTTTATCGCTCAAACCATAACGTTCTAATGTGCCTGTGCTGGTGATAGCCAGTGCTTGAAATGGTTTGAGGGCAGAACGGACAAATGCGGCGGTTTCAGCGTTACCAGCAACGGAAAGTACCCGTCCCCGGTCATCACTAACTACAGCCTGAACTATATGCCGAGATTCGATAATGCCTTCACGCAGCAACCGGACTTCTAGTGCTGCGGCTTGAGTTCGTTTTCCCATTGTCATGGGTTTATATCTATTTTGTGAATTGTCAGTGGTCAGTGGTCAGTAGGGGCGAAGCATTTGGAAGATAAATTATCGGTCATTGCCAAAAATAGTTCTCCAAATGCTTCGCCCGTACAGTTGTCAGTGGTCAGTAGGGGCGAAGCATTTGGAAGATAAATTATCGATCATTGCCAAAAATAGTTCTCCAAATGCTTCGCCCGTACAGTTGTCAGTTGTCAGTTGTCAGTTGTTTTACTAATGACTAATGACCACTGACTATTTACAAGAAATGCCAAACTATAGTACCAATAAGATACGTAAGAGCCAAGGCGGCAAAGGTAATTTGCAAGCGTTGGAAGATGGGTTTGATTTCGTAGGTAACAATTAAGCGATCACGGCTGATGACTTCTTGGGGTTTTGTCCAAGTGTGTCCGTCGTACCAACCAGATTCTTCGTAGAATACGGTGGGACTATAAAGGCGATCGCGCACATAGAACCAACCTAAATATAACCGGACTAATACTAGCACTATACTTATACTAGCAGCACCAGATCCACAAAGGAGAAAATTAAAAATCTGCTTTTGGGGAGAAAAACTGGCTGCTGCCACAGGTCCGGCTACTAACCAAGACCAAGCCCAGATCCAAAAAATTTTCTTGGTGAAGTTAGCCCAGCTTAAGATACTATCTCGAAATAGCCAGGCATTTTTTAATTCTTCGTACTCATTCAGTGGTTGTTGTTCTGTAGGAACTGGGCAATTCTCAAGGGAGGATCGCATCATATCGGTTAACTCCCAACATTCTCGGCGTTTGGTAGGGAAATACGTTCCGCGTGTCCCCAGAACGCTTCTAAATTATAAAACTCCCGTTCTCTTGGCATCATGATATGGACGATGACATCACCATAATCTTGTAGTACCCAAGTTCCTTCGGCTTTGCCTTCTGTTCTGATGGGTCGTCGTTGCCAGTCAATTTCAACTTGTCCTTGAATTGCGTCAGCGATCGCCCTAACTTGCACCTTAGAATAACCAGTCATCATCACAAAGTAATCCGCGAGGGAAGAAATCTCTGCCACATTGAGCAAGATAATTTCTACTGCTTTGCGGTCTAAAGCTGCCTCAGCAATAGTTAAAGCTAAATTTTTACTCGTAGCTTCTGTGTCAGTTTTAGGTCTGCTCACAGGGTTTATTGTCAATGGTAAATTTCGGGGGAAAGATTCAGTCATTCAACCTCATGTGCGTTTTTTCTGTTGCCACTACTTATTCAACTTGCTTACAAATATCTCAAAATAGCTGAACTGCAATTGTGTGAATAGGTTTTTTTGAATAGTAACATATTCTACAGTTGATCACTTTATCAACCAAGGGAATAGGGAATGGGGAATGGGGAACAGACGCGGAAAATTAGCCCCCAAGCCAGGTTTTCAGCCTCACCCCTGGTAGATAGCTTAGTTTCCCTGTTCCTTTCATAAAAATAAACCCAAGCCGATTTGTAACTTGGGTAAATTGAATGTTTTAACCTGGTGAATTTAGTTTAGTAGCTCAGTCGTCAGGTATTAGCTGAATGCTGACGTTTAGCAGTGGCTAAACAGCCCCACTGTTTTTATTAAACAAAATAGTGATGGTTTTGAAAATTAACTTTAAATCGTAAACTAAAGTCCAATTTTGCTGATACTGTAAATCTAACCGAATCACATCTTCAAAACTCCGAACTTTAGAGCGGCCGTTAACTTGCCATTCACCAGTCATACCAGGTTTAACGTCTAAACGTTGCCATTCGGGGACTTCGTAGCGTTCTACTTCATCAGGTGTGGGTGGTCGAGTCCCGACTAAACTCATTTCCCCTTTGAGAACGTTCCAAAATTGAGGTAGTTCATCCAAACTGGTACGGCGTAAAAAGTTACCTACTTTAGTAATTCTGGGATCATTATCATTTTTAAAGAAAGCGCCTTCGACTTGATTTTTGATTTGGGATTTTCTAGCTTCTGCATCTACACACATAGACCGAAATTTCCAAATTGCAAACCGCTTACCCATCCAACCACAACGAGTTTGCCTAAAGAAAATTGGACCAGGATCGTCAATTTGAATGGCGATTACTATGGGAATAAACAAAATAAATGTAATTACTAAACCAACTAATGATCCCACAATATCAATCAGCCGTTTCATCCAAGATGCCACGGAATTATGAGTTTGAGGAAGTGGATCTACTTTGCGAGAAGTATTTTTTCCTGAGTTTGTAAAGTTATCTGTGGCTATTAGTGTGAGGTTGTGAAGAGACTCAATGGGAAACACCTGATCTAGCCCTGTCAGATTTAAAACTGCCATGACTTGGGGTGTAACATGACGCAGTGTTACTTTGATTCCCTTTTCTTGAGAATTTTTAAAGTTGCTGACTAGAGAACCTAAACCACTACTATCCATAAAAGTAGTATTTTGGAAATCAATAAAAATTTGCCCTGGTGGTAAATCCGCTGCAATTAAGTTTTGGCAAGTTTGCTTAAAACTGACGGCCTCAAGCACAGTTAACCTCACTGGAACTTGCAAGATTACTGCGCTTTCTAAGTAAGTAACTGGAAAGTCTACTGGTGTGGTTTGACTACTCATAAAACTCTGGACTTTAATTGCCATATATAATCTAATTTGTTAACCGTAATTTTCTTCTGGAAAAACAATTAACCTGATTTTTAATCTGGATGATGAAGCACAAGCTGGGAGATTTTTAAAGATTAGAGAAAATATTCCCAATCCAGCTTCACAATAGCAGCAATTGTCAAAATTTTTGCTGTTGTAAATAGGTGAATCAACTTGTTATTTCTCATGATCATCTGATTACTAAAAATAAAGTTAATGTTACTGATACCTGATTTAAGTCTTTTTATGCAATTCAAGGGGAATATCTCAACGTCGGGATACGTCAGATTTTTATTTGTTTTGCTTTTTGTGATTTGCATTGTTACTTTTGTGACAGTTTTAACAATTACAATGCCCTTTTTAACTGCCAAATTGACTGTTTTCCTGAATTACGGGACTTTGCAGCTCATGCAAATTCTGGGCGATTATCTATATGACTAGAATGGGTTGCCAGAAAAAACTTACCTTTGTCAACAATAGCATTAGCTTAACTCAAGGATATCCTCTGCTTCATGCACAATTTTTAGCAAAATTTCAGCCAGCAATAATATCACTAATTAACCTGCTAATTTATTGATAACCTGACGGATATTGGCCAAAACAGTTGGAAATAACTATCTCCTACTTAGACTCAGTAGGTCTAAATTTAAAATTTCTCAATGTGAGCAATAAAACTCATTATGAAGAAGATAAAAAATTCCTTTAACCAGCCTCTAACACTAAGTTAGAGCTATTTAAAAAAATAATTGTCTTCCAAAGTACAGTTGTTAAAAAGTTAAAATCGGCGGTTGATTAGTTGCAGATGTAAGTAAGGAGATTTCGCTATTTTTGCGACCTGTGACTTCCTAAACTTATAAAATATTCAACAAAGACGCGAATTTAAAAAGTTTTTATGAGCAAAATAAGAAGGTTTGATAAAGTTTTAATATTTTGTTAAATAGATGAATTTCTCGGAAATTTTTCTGAATATAAAAGTCTAATAGATAGATATTACTGATGTTCAAGGCTTTTAGTCTTGACTCTGACTGTATCTTTGTGGGTTGGGTATCTCCCACCCCACTAATTGTCAAAATTTCACAATCCAGAGTCCTCATTCCGGGATTTAGCTTTGGCTTTGTTGGCGCTGCGTTTAAGAGCAGAAAGTCTCGCTTCATATCGAGAACGCTGATTTTTGCTAGGAGTGTTTTCCACTAAGGTTTTTAAGGCACTACCAAGACTTTTATAGGCGTTGGGTAAACTATAACCAAAGCGGGTTGCCAGAGCGATCGCTTTTTCGTCAGCATCTAGCAATTCTTTAACTTGTTTACCACCATTATTTTTTTGATATAATCGCCAACCAGAAACGCCACAGAGCGCCATAGCTAATACTAGCAATAATCCATCTTGTACCCATAATTCACCAACAGCACCACCTAAACCAATGGCCAGTGCGGCCATTTCCCAACCATCTTTGGGAATAGTGTCGTTTTGCACGCGAGCAACTTCGTGCCAAAACAGCAAATTCCGCTGGTCCATTGCCAGAGCATCCCATTTTACCAAGTCAATTTGAATTTCCACTTGGTCTTTGCCAATTTCTTCGCAACGAATCAGGGATGGATTAACCTCTGTTGTGCCTTCAACTGTTACCCAACTTTGTAATTCTGGGGGTAATAAGCTTTTTAACCGCCGGAGTTCACTCATTTCTGCTTTAGCAGAGGAGGTTGCATAGGATGTCATAAAAATCCAGCCTTACAAGATTTCAGTATATAATCAGGTTATCACTTTGCAGTTTAGTGATTTCAGTAGTGATCCGCTTTATTCATCAGACAAACTACCCCGCTTTTTCCGCGCTTCCATGGCTTTTTCCAGGAGTTCTAATAATCCAGGAGCTTGTTCTTGAATACTCAATAATAATCTTTCTCCTAAGTCCAGATTTCCCGGATCTTCTCCTGTTTCCATCACCTCTTGCAACCGCGGCAGGGCAACGGTATCCACGATTTGGATTAATCCGCTCAGGCAACGGTTAAATTGTCTTTCCGTGAGCAGGGAGTCTTCCAGGGGAAATTCGATGATAGCGCGGATTTCACCATCGGATGGATCATATTCCCATTGCAGCATTTTAGTTTCCCAGGAAATAGCCAGCATCGTCTGGAGGATAGCGTCTTTGTAGGGATGGTCTTTTACTTCTGCCAAAACTTGGGGTGCAAATAGCCGGAAAAATTTCCCTTCCTCGTCCAGTTGGACAACTATCAGAAAATCTTCGATGTTTTCCGCTTCCACACCCGTAATAATCCGGTCTTCTTCTTCATCAAAACGGTAGTCCCAACCAAGATTATCTAGATACTTGGCTATTTGTTTGAGATTTGCTGCCATAAAAGCCTCGTAAGGAACAGTGGAGAGGCTGTCACCATAACTATTCTAACTTGCTAGGCGCATTTACTCAATTACTGTCAGCAATTTCTACTTTAACTTAACTAATATGAATGTACTGTAAAAACTCGCAATACTGCCTTAGTTGCAAAACTTAACATAGTTGCTAGTCAAGACTTTTTTCCATAAGTATCCTTGTTTTGGTAAACTTGAAAACTGAAATAGCTAATTAAACGACGCTAAGACAAGTAATTTAGAGGGGATACTCGTGGAAAATACTCTTGGGTTAGAGATTATAGAAGTAGTTGAGCAAGCAGCGATCGCTTCTTCTAAGTGGATGGGTAAGGGCGAAAAGAACATTGCTGACCAAGTAGCAGTGGAAGCGATGCGCGAACGGATGAACAAAATCCATATGCGTGGTCGCATCGTCATCGGTGAAGGCGAACGGGACGAAGCTCCCATGCTTTACATTGGAGAAGAAGTTGGTATCTGTACTCAGCCAAATGCTGCAAGTCTCTGTAATGTTAATGAACTTGTAGAAATTGACATTGCTGTTGACCCTTGCGAAGGGACAAACCTGGTTGCTTACGGTCAAAATGGCTCCATGGCAGTTTTGGCAATTTCTGAAAAGGGCGGTTTATTTGCTGCTCCTGACTTCTACATGAAGAAACTCGCAGCACCAGCAGCCGCTAGAGGTCATGTTGATATCAACAAATCCGCTACAGAAAACCTAAAAATCCTTTCTGAGTGCTTAAACCGTTCCGTTGAGGAATTAGTAGTAGTAGTGATGGATCGTCCCCGTCACAAAGACCTCATTCAAGAAATTCGCACCGCTGGATCTAGAGTAAGACTAATCAGCGATGGTGACGTTTCTGCTGCTATCTGTTGCGCTTTCTCTGGTACTAATATCCATGCTTTAATGGGTATCGGTGCTGCTCCCGAAGGTGTAATTTCTGCTGCTGCTTTACGCTGCTTGGGTGGACACTTCCAAGGACAACTAATATACGATCCAGAAGTAGTACAAACTGGTTTAATTGGTGAAAGCAGAGAAGGTAATCTAGCTCGTTTAAACGAAATGGGTATTACTGACGGAGACCGAGTTTATAACGCTAATGAATTAGCTTCTGGTGAAACAGTGCTATTTGCTGGTTGCGGTATTACTCCTGGAACTTTGATGGATGGTGTGCGCTTCTTCCACGGTGGTGCTAGAACCCAAAGCTTGGTTATTTCTAGTCAATCCAAAACCGCTCGGTTTGTGGATACAGTTCACTTGTGGGACGAACCTAAGAATATCCAACTGCGGTAGTAATTAGTCGGTAGTAATTAGTCGGTAGTCAGTGGTCAGTGGTCAGTAGTCCATTGTTATTAGTAGTCTGTCAAAGTAAATTCGACAGGTTGTGAACATCTAAAAACTTTGTATTTTATAGTTTTTGGTCAATTTATATCCGTCAATCAGTTTTTGATAGTCTACTAACAACTGACAACTAACAACTGCCAACTGTACGGGCGAAGCATTTGGAGAACTATTTTTGGCAATGACCGATAATTTATCTTCCAAATGCTTCGCCCCTACTGACAACTGACAACTGTACGGGCGAAGCATTTGGAGAACTATTTTTGGCAATGACCGATAATTTATCTTCCAAATGCTTCGCCCCTACTGACAACTGACAACTGTACGGGCGAAGCATTTGGAGAACTATTTTTGGCAATGACCGATAATTTATCTTCCAAATGCTTCGCCCCTACTAACAACTGACAACTGTACGGGCGAAGCATTTGGAGAACTATTTTTGGCAATGACCGATAATTTATCTTCCAAATGCTTCGCCCCTACTAACAACTGACAACTGACACCTGACACCAAACCAATTACCTATTTAAAAAATGAATATTGCCGTGGTGGGGTTAAGCCATAAAACAGCCCCTGTAGAAGTTAGAGAAAAATTAAGTATTCCTGAACCTCAAATTGAAAGTGCGATCGCTCAACTGCTGAGTTATCCTCATGTTGATGAAGTTGCTATTCTCAGCACTTGTAACCGCTTAGAAATTTATATCGTTAGTAACGAGACTACCCAAGGAATTCACGAAGTTACCCAGTTTCTTTCTGAACATAGCAAATTGCCGATTATGTCTTTAAGACATCATTTGTTTATGTTGCTGCATACTGATGCTATCACCCATATTTTACGGGTTGCGGGTGGGTTGGATAGTCTGGTTTTGGGTGAAGGTCAAATTCTCGCTCAAGTTAAGAATACCCACAAACTCGGACAACAATTTAATGGCATCAAAACCATTTTAAATCGCTTATTTAAACAAGCTTTAACGGCGGGTAAACGGGTTCGCACCGAAACCAGTATTGGGACTGGTGCGGTTTCTATCAGTTCGGCCGCTGTGGAATTGGCACAGATGAAAGTAGAAAATTTATCTCCTTATCGGGTGTCTATTCTCGGTGCTGGGAAAATGTCCCGGTTACTTGTACAACACCTGATTTCTAAAGGTGCAACTCAAATTAGTATTGTTAATCGTTCCCGCACAAGGGCTGAAGAATTGGCGAAGTTGTTCCCAGAACAACCGATCCAAATCCATTTGCTGCCAGAAATGATGTCAGTTATTGCCGCTAGTGATATAGTTTTTACTAGCACTTCTTCCACTGAACCGATTATAGATCGGGCGAAGTTGGAAACGGTGTTAGAACCCAATCAACAATTGATGATATTTGATATTTCTGTCCCCCGAAATGTGGATGCAGATGTGAATGATTTGGCCAATGTCAAGGCTTTTAATGTTGATGATTTGAAGGCGGTTGTCGCCCAAAATTATGAAAGTCGCCGGCAAATGGCGCAGGAAGCTGAGAAGATTTTAGATGAGGAAGTTGAAGCTTTTGATATTTGGTGGCGGAGTTTAGAAACTGTATCTACAATTAGTTCTCTGCGGAATAAAATCGAAACTATCCGCGAACAAGAATTAGAAAAGGCTTTATCTCGTTTGGGTTCGGAATTTGGCGAAAAGCATCAAGAGGTAATTGAGGCTTTGACAAGGGGAATAGTGAATAAGATTCTCCATGATCCGATGGTGCAATTACGCGCCCAGCAAGATGTGGAAGCTAGAAGACGATGTATGCAAACTCTGCAAATGTTATTTAATTTGGACGCTGAGGAACAGTTTAGCTGAAACAGTAGAAGCCTCTCACCTAACCGATAGGGAGGTGATGGGATGAATACAATACGCGCGAGTGACTTTCTTGACCAACGAGCAAAATTGAGCGTAAGCGAAATTAGCAATATTGGTCGGTGTTAGCGAAGCGGCACGAAGTGCGGAATGAACACTTTCTTGATTTTTTTCCAAATAGTTTGATATAATTTTCAATAGTAGGTGTAACTCAATTAAATGCACCAAAAGCAGCCTATCAAAAAAGTTAAAAATTATCTCAAAAAGTCCCTAGGGCATAGGGCTTTAAAGCTCGGTTAATGTCTTCATAAAAGAGTCGCCGAGAAGCCCACACTCACCTGAAATGGAGTGTGTGGAGTATGTCACCTGAAATCATCAAGAGACAGGGGTTTTTCCTGGTTTAGATCCCCGACTTCTTTGAAAAGTCGGGGATCTGGTGATTTTCAATCGCCTGACGTTTTAAGAACATATTCTAAAATGTGCCAGGAATTGCTATGCTAAAACTATAATAACTATTAAGGAAAAAATGCCTGCGCCTACTCTTACCCCGACAATGACTGCTTTTCCCTTGGCTGCTGTAGTTGGTCAAGAAGCAATTAAGATAGCCTTGCTATTAATAGCAGTAGATCCCGCTTTGGGGGGTGTGGTAATTGCAGGTCGTCGCGGTACGGCTAAATCTGTGATGGCGCGGGCTATTCACGCTTTATTACCACCTATTGAAGTTGTCAAAGGTTCTGTTAGCAACTGTGACCCCAACCACCCCGAAGAATGGGATGATAAACTTTTAGCGGAACAAAGACAGGAGATAGAAACGGAAATTATCCCTGCACCTTTTTTGCAGATTCCCCTCGGTGTCACAGAAGACCGACTTTTAGGTTCTGTGGACGTGGAACAGTCGGTTAAACAAGGTGATACGATTTTTCAACCGGGATTACTCGCTACAGCCAATCGTGGTGTGCTGTATGTGGATGAAATCAATTTATTAGATGACCAAATTAGTAATCAACTTTTATCCGTATTATCGGACGGACGTAACCAAATTGAACGGGAAGGAATCAGTTTTCAACATCCTTGCAAAACTTTGTTTATTGCCACTTATAATCCAGAAGAAGGAGCGCTCAGAGAGCATTTACTTGATAGAATAGCGATCGCCCTATCAGCAGACGGAGTTCTAGGGATAGATCAAAGAGTACAGGCAGTTGAACAAGCGATCGCCTATTCCCAGTCTCCCACAGAATTTCTGCAACAATACAGCGAAGATATAGACTCACTCAAAACCCAAATCATCCTGGCACGGGAATGGTTAAAAGAAGTCACCATTACCCAAGAACAAATTACCTACCTCGTCAATGAAGCCATTCGCGGGGGTGTAGAAGGACATCGGGCAGAATTATTTGCAGTGCGCGTAGCCAAAGCCGCAGCAGCCTTAGAAGGACGCAGTACCGTCACCGCTGAAGATTTACGTCGCGCAGTGCAATTGGTGATAGTTCCCCGAACCACAATTATTCAAACTCCACCAGACGAACAGCAACCACCACCACCTCCCCCACCACCACAAGAAAATCAAGACGAGTCGGAATCAGAAGAAGAACAAGAGGAAGAACAGGAAGAAGAGAAAGAAGAAGACCAAGAACAGCAAGAACCCCCGGACATTCCCGAAGAATTTATCTTTGATCCAGAAGGGGTAATTCTCGACCCAGAAGTGCTTTATTTTACCCAAATGGCACAAAAGCAAGGTAAATCTGGAAGTCGCAGTATTATCTTCTCAGACGATAGGGGACGGTACATTAAGCCGATGATTCCCAAAGGTAAAGCTAGAAGAATAGCCGTAGATGCCACACTGCGAGCCGCAGCCCCATATCAAAAAGCACGCCGGGCAAGACAACCTGATAAAAAGGTAATTGTTGAGCAGGGAGATATCCGTTCTAAGCGGTTAGTGAGAAAAGCCGGTGCGTTAGTGGTGTTTGTTGTAGATGCTTCTGGTTCAATGGCTTTAAATCGGATGCAATCCGCTAAAGGTGCGGTGATGCAGCTTTTAACAGAAGCATATCAAAATCGTGATCAAGTATCTTTGATCCCCTTCCGAGGAGAACAAGCGGAAGTTTTATTACCTCCTACCCGTTCCATTGCTTTAGCTAAGAATAGGTTAGAAAGATTACCCTGCGGTGGTGGTTCACCTCTCGCACATGGTTTAACTCAAGCCGTGCGGGTGGGGATAAATGCCCAAATGGGTGGGGATATCGGGCAGGTTGTGATAGTGGCAATTACTGATGGACGTGGTAATATTCCTTTAGCTCGTTCTTTAGGTGAACCCATGGAACCAGGAGAAAAGCCGGATATCAAAGCCGAATTATTAGATATTGCTGGCAGAATTCGGGCTTCAGGGATGCAGTTGTTGGTAATTGATACGGAAAGTAAGTTTGTATCCACTGGCTTTGCGAAGGAATTATCAAAAACAGCCGGAGGTAAATATTATCACCTACCGAAAGCAACCGATAAAGCTATTGCAGCGATGACGAGAGGTGCTATAGCAGACATGAAATCAAATTAAGTTGACGGAAAATTAATTGTTCGTAGTTGTGCTTTTAGTAAAGATTGCATAACCACAAAATTATCAATTTAGGACTTATAGCAAAACACTAAAATAGTAAAAATAGCGGCTCAAAATATGAATTAGCTAATCCGAAAACAACCCGTAAAAAGTAGATAGAGCAGGTAATAGGTAATAGAGAATAGGCAAGGATTTTACCAATTACCTATTACCCATCACCAATTATTAAGCAGTTACCTTTTCACGTTCTAAACCAGCCAATCTTTCGGCCAATAGTTTTTCCAAAGAAATCAAAGCCTTGGTAAAACCATCAATACCTTCTGCAAGTTTATCAGAAGCCATGCGGTCAGCATTGTGCATTTGATCAAAAGTAGCTTTATCAACAGAGATTTTGGCAATTGATAACCCTGCTACCTTCGCAGGATCAAGTTTGCGGGGTAATTCTGTGACAGTATTTTGCAATTCTGTCAACAACCCTGGAGAAATAGTCAGCAAATCGCAACCAGCTAATTCAGTAATTTCGCCAATATTGCGGAAACTAGCGCCCATTACCTCGGTTTTATAACCAAACTTTTTATAGTAGTTATAAATGGTAGTTACAGACAATACACCTGGATCTTCCGCTGCGGGATAGCTATCCCGGCCAGTATCTTTCTTGTACCAGTCAAGAATCCGACCAACGAAAGGAGAAATTAAAGTGATACCAGCTTCCGCACAGGCGATCGCTTGGTGCAGACCAAATAGTAAAGTTAAGTTACAGTGAATACCTTCTTTTTCCAAAATTTCTCCAGCTTTGATACCTTGCCAAGTAGAAGCAATTTTAATCAAAACCCGCTCCTTGGAAACACCAGCAGCTTTATACTGAGCGATTAAATCCCGTGCTTTAGCTACGGTAGCATCTGTATCATAGGATAACCGAGCATCTACTTCTGTAGATACACGACCAGGGATAATTTGCAAAATTTTCAATCCAAAAGATACCGCCAAACGGTCAAAAGCTAGAGATACCACCTGTGCTTGACTAGCACCAGCGCCAGCATCTTTTTTAGCTTTCAGTAAAGTCTGATCAACAATATCCTGATATTCCGGCATTTGTGCCGCAGCAGTAATCAGTGAGGGATTGGTAGTAGCATCTTGAGGTTTAAACTGTTCAATTGATTGGATATCTCCGGTATCCGCTACCACAACGGTCACTGCCCGTAGTGCTTCCAGTAAGTTCTTAGGCATAACATACTCCAATGTCAGTGGTCAGTTGTCAGTTGTCAGTGGTCAGTTGTCAGTTGTCAGTGGTTGGTTGTCAGTGGTTAGTTGTCAGTGGTGATAGAAATTGTTACCAATCACCAATTACCAATTACCAATTACCAATTACCAATTACCAACTACCCATTTTAGATGCGTCATGCTGTAATTGGCTGTCCAATAGAATGCACTTTAATTAAACTTGTTGTTCCAGATTGACCAATTGGGACACCAGAGGTAATCACCACCTTGTCTCCTTCCTGAACTAAACCACTATTTACAACGGTGTCTACCACATTCACAAACATTTCTTCAGCATTGTGAACAGGTTGAATCAGTAGCGGTTCTACACCCCAAGATAAAGCTAATTGACGGTAGGCGGTACAATCGGAAGTAAGAGCGATAATTGGTGTGCTGGGACGATATTTAGAAACGAGTTTGGCTGTGCTTCCTGATGTAGTATTACAGAGAATCGCTTTTGCACCGGTTTCATAGGCAATGCGACACACCGATTGAGATACTGATTCTGTCACCGTCAAACTACCCGCTTTCGGACTCCAAGAATGTCTATTTCCCTCTTGAAGTACGGTTTCTGTTCTTAATGCAATATTGTGCATAGTTTGGACAGCAGCTATGGGATATTCACCCATTGCGGTTTCTCCAGATAACATTACCGCATCTGTGCCATCTAATATTGAGTTAGCCACGTCCGTAGCTTCAGCGCGAGTAGGGTCGGGCGCGCTAATCATGGACTCTAACATTTGAGTAGCTGTAATCACAGGTTTACCAGCTTGATTACAACGACGGGCAATGTCTTTTTGAATCAGGGGGACTTCATAAATCGGTACTTCCACCCCTAAATCCCCACGAGCAATCATAATACCGTCAGCGGCTGCAATGATAGCATCTAGCTGTTCCACAGCTTCTGCCCGTTCAATTTTGGCAATGAGACGAATTTTTGAGCCAGCGCCTTCAATCATCCGGCGTGCGGGTTCGAGGTCTTGGGGCGATCGCACAAAGGAAACCGCTACCCAGTCTACTCCTAATTGTATCCCAAAACGTAAATCCATTAAATCCTTTTCTGTAATTGAACTTACAGGTAAAGGAGTTGCAGGTAAATTTACACCTTTATGAGAAGAAATCAAACCACCAATATTCACATGAGCGCGAATTCTATCAGCGTCTCGACTGGTAACAGTTAATTTCACCCGCCCATCATTAATTAAAATCGTTTCCCCACATCGCATCATAGCAAAGAGAGTAGGTAGAGGTAAGGGTAACTCATCAATAGTTTCACCCTTCTCTTGTAAAACAAAAGTTACCTCAGTCCCAGCTTCTAACATCAGTCCTTCCGGTGGTAATTTTCCCAACCGAATTTTTGGACCACACAAATCCTGCATAATCGCAATTGGCTTATGTAAATCCTTGCTAATTTGCCGCAAATGATGAAAAACCTGAGCATGAGCCTCATAAGCGCCATGAGAAAAATTCAACCGCGCCATATTCATTCCTGCTCTTACCAAAGCTTCTAACTTCTCAGGTGAAGATGTAGCAGGTCCAATAGTACAAACAATTTTTGTGCGACGCATAAGTATGTAAGGAGTAACGTTAAGGTAGCACACTCCGTTAAGCCCTGGTTTGGTCATTGGTAATTGGTGATTGGTCATTGGGAAGAATGTTTTACCAATTACCAATTACCAATTACCAATTACCCATTACCTAAATCAATCCTTCTTTCTTGGCCATTGACAACATTAAATCAATGACGCGGTTGGAGTAACCCCATTCGTTGTCATACCAGGAGACAATTTTGAAGAAATTAGCATTGAGTTCAATTCCTGCACCCGCGTCGAAGATGCTGGAGTGGGAATCACCTTGAAAATCTGTAGATACTACTTCTTCATCTGTGTAACCTAATACACCTGACAAATTACCTTCCGCAGCTTTTTTCATCGCTGCACAGATTTCTTTGTAAGAAGTGGCTTTGGTGGTTTTGAAAGTTAAATCAACTACGGAGACATCAGGAGTGGGAACTCTCAAAGCCATTCCAGTTAATTTACCTTTCAATTCTGGTAATACCAAAGCCACCGCTTTAGCTGCCCCTGTAGCGGAGGGAATAATATTTTGACCCGCACCCCGTCCACCGCGCCAATCTTTACGACTGGGACCATCTACCGTGGGCTGAGTGGCTGTTGTGGCGTGAACTGTGGTCATTAACCCTTCGGCTAAACCGAAGTTATCATTAATGACTTTAGCAATAGGGGCTAAACAATTTGTAGTACAACTAGCATTAGAAACAATTAAGTCCTTGGCTGGGTCAAATAGGTGATGATTTACACCCATGACCATTGTTTTTACTTTCTCTGGTTCTTTTGTCGGTGCAGAAATCACAACCCGCTTTGCACCTGCTTTGAGGTGGTTTTCCGCCCCAGGGTAGTCCGTGAAGAGTCCTGTAGATTCGACAACATAATCTACACCCAATTTACCCCAAGGTAATTCGGCGGGATTTCGCATGGATACGCAGGGGATAAAATAACCGTCAATAACTATCCCGTCTTCTCTGGCTGCAACTTTGCTTTTCAATCTTCCGTGTGTAGAGTCGTACTTGAGAAGATAAGCCAGGTTATCGGGGGGAACTAAATCATTAATTCCTACAAATTCAATATTGGGATTAGTAAGACCAGCACGTAACACAAGTCTACCAATTCGACCGAATCCATTAATACCAATTTTCAACTTCGTCAAAATTAAACCTCCTGTGTTGGGAATTTCAGCAAAGGTTAACTGGCCCGGTTAATTCTAGTCTGACTTAGCTGATTCTTACAGTCACAAAAGGCATAAAGTTAATTTAACTGGCATATTTTAAGGTTTAGCTTTCCCGACAGAAGCCCCACGCTCACTATACCGGAGCGTGGGATGAATACAATACGCGCGAGTGAGGAATTGCCGCCCCTAAGTTTTTACGATGCCGGTTGGGGACAATTTATAACGATTCTTTCAAACAAAGCCGAGAATGCTGGTTTGAAAGTAATCGCTGTAAATCCAAACGGGACAAGCCAAGAATGCTCTAGTTGTGGTCACAAAGTTAAAAAGCCGCTATCCCAAAGAACGCACAATTGCCCTAACTGTAAGGTCAGTTTGTGCCGGGATTTGAATGCTTCAATTAATATCAAGAACCGTGGGACATACGGTCTTAAAGCTCAGTCAATGTCTTCATAGAAGAGTCGCGCTCGTTGCCCACACTCACCTGTATCCCTTACGGGACCGCAAGGCATAAGGGAGTGTGTGGAGTATGTCACCTATTGTTCATTGATTACTTGCATTAAAATCTTCGTGTCTTCATAGAGGAGACTCTGAACCAAAAATAGCTATCTCTATTTCCTTTAAAGCTTGCTCAAAATCATCATTGATAATTTTTATATCAAATTCGTTAGCAGCGGCAATCTCCTCTTCAGCACGTTGCAAACGACGAGAAATAGCCTCTTCTGAATCTTGTCCCCGTCCACGAATGCGGTTTTCTAGTTCTGCAAATGAAGGTGGCAAAATAAAAATACTCAGGGCGCTAGGGAATGTATGACGGATTTGTCTTGCTCCTGCTAGTTCAATTTCTAGCAACACCAACTTACCCAACTGAATATAGTTCAAAACAGCTTCACGGGGCGTACCATAACAGTTACCAGCAAATTCTGCCCATTCTAAAAATTCGCCTTGAGTAACTAACTGTTCAAACTGACTCCGACTAATAAAGTTATAGTTTTTACCATTGATTTCTCCCGGACGAGGTGAACGAGTCGTTGCAGATACTGAATAATGCAATTCTGGATAACGCCGGAGAATTTCATTCATTAACGTACCTTTGCCGACTCCACTCGGACCGGTTAAAACAATTAGTTTGCCCAGAGGCGGACATTCTTTCGTATTTGCACCATTATGGGTAGGTAAAACTTGCATTATCCGTGAAAAAAGTGAATTAATAAATACAAATGATTCCTTAGTCTTGTTTTAGCGACTAAAATAACTAATACTATTTTGAATTTAGGATTTGAGATGGTTAAATACCTACGGTATCAGCCTCTGCGGCAGTATTTCTTATCCTCACTCTTCAAAATAGCATCAAGACTAAAGAATTTGTAGCACTGGTGACAGAAAACCAGTCTAATTCACATAGTACAGCCGATATGGTACAAATAGAGTTGGGTTGATAATTATGCCAATGATTAATTATCTACAACATGATGATCACGAGAAATCACAAACCGATTGGCTACGGTTTCTGGTTGAATCGCAGAGAGAATAACATGACTAGAATCAGTAATAATCACTGCCCTAGTCCGTCGTCCATAGGTAGCATCAACCAGTTGACCTCTATCCCTAGCATCGGTGATAATGCGTTTAATGGGAGCAGATTCTGGACTAACGATGGCAACGACTCTGTTGGCAGAGACGATATTACCAAACCCGATATTGATTAATTGAATTTCCATAAAAAAAATTTCAGCTAAACGAGAAATGAAAAGCTTGTAGCAAACTTATTTCCATGTTATCGCTAAAGAATGGGAGTTACAACGATTTAACCCCCGTTAATCTGAGTTTTTTCATAACTTATGCTTTTTTTAGCTGTGTTATCGGCCAAATCTCCTAAAAATACCCCCTATGATATATGCAAGATTATATCCATCTAAGCTAGTAAATGTTTCTTGTGAATTGAAAATAATATAGGCAAGATGAGCTTTTTCAAGCTGGAAATGGGCATTTATCCAGCAGATTTCGCTCTAATGAGGTACAAACTTGAATTATGAAACTCTTGTAGTGCGGGCATACTATGGCTAACGCCACGCTGCGCTATCGACAAGCTCAGTACAAGTCTTGCCCGCTACATAAGTACCTCATAACACCGGAAAGTGCTGTAAATGCCCCGAATGATCAAGAAACGCGATTTTTATCAACTTTCTTCAATGCTTGCCATCTTTGTTGTAACTGCTGCCAGTTGGGAGTATGTCCACCATAACGCCAACTCACATAAGCATGACAGATTTCATCTATCACCTCCGCTATTTCTGGAGAATGGTGTTGGTATGAAAACTGGGCATATTCTAGAGGTGTTTGACTGGGATGCTTACCTAAACCCTTGTTAGCAGTCCATTGCAGCATTTGCTGGTAAAGTCTTTCCATTGGCGGTAATTTCTTTAACCACCGGATATTTAGCCACTTACGCCATTGTCCCCAACCCAGCCAACCTAAAAAGGCTGCGATTGTCCCCACAATTAAACCAGTTAATACCCCCAACCAACCTTTAGTAAATAAAGCCAAAAACCAAGCTATTCCTGGGAATAACCAGCTAAATATCGTCCCAAATACAGTATTTAAAATAGCTGTAATTGGTGAAGGTAGCCAACCAGCCACCCAATTCCAAAATTGCCGCAGCACACTAAAAGTCTGATCTTCTTCTATCGAAGGGGGAATTAAAGGATGTCCAGGAATTGGATCAAAGGTAAACCAGCCATACTTAGGAAAATAAACTTCCGTCATGGCATAGGCATCAGTATTGCGGACAACATACATTCCTGTAAACGGATTAAACTCTCCTGGGGCAAATCCCGCCACTAGCCGTGATGGAATACCTACAGAACGCAGCATCACCGTTAATACAGTGGAAAAATGGTCGGGATAACCACCTTTATTTTTGAATAAAAAGGTTTCTACCAAGTCATCCTTTTCATCCAAATAAGGCAAATCTAAAGGATTTGTCGGTAGGGTGTAATTTTGTTTAACATACTGGGCTAAGTAAAGAGCTTTTTCATAAGCTGAATCTAGGCTTTTCGTCCCTGGAGAACGGGAAACCCTTTGTTGATCATAACTAGCCAGTATTTCTTCAGTTCGTTTGCGGACTTTATCGGCAATTTTTGGCGGGATTTGCAGGTAATAGTTTTTAATATTGGCTGGATATTTAGTTGATGCTTTACCTAATAAAGAGCGATCGCGGTAAGGAACATCTGAAACTACGGTATATGTTAGCCCTTCTGATAACTGTACTGGCGCACGTAAACCATCTTCTTGATCAACCGCTATCATTGGTGTGGGAAAGTACAAAGCTTTGGGATAGGACATTGCCGGAACCAGATTAGGCAACTCTGTCACCAAATTATAGGTTTGCACTACCTCTTTGGTGAGAGTAGCCAAGGGTGGAAAATCAATAGAAATGCGGGAAGTCCAGGATGATTGTCTGAGGGTAGTAACTTGATCATTCCGGGAAATTTTCCAACCCTTACCCGTATAATTGTCAAAGGCCAGGACGCGCCAAAAACCTGCTGCTTGCGATCGCACACGCATCACCACCTTGGGTTTCATTTCCCCCCGCAGGTTTTGGTTAATCTCGCTATTGAAACCGTAATAAAAATTACTGTTTATTTTTCCTGGTTCACCAGCTTTTCCTGAGCCACTACCACTATAATTGCCATTACCTTGACCATTACCCTTGCCTTCACGGACATAACCGGGGTTAATAATACTCCGCCCCGTAAAATTTTCGGGAATTTTCAGGGGCGCACTCACAGGAAAAGACTGAATCTGATAACCAGGAACTCTGGGTAAAATTGCAAAAATCCCCAGTCCTAAAGCCACAATCAACAAAAAATTTACAATTAGAAATTTAAAATTGAAACTAGAATTATTCTTTTTGGCAGATTTTTCCGAAGTAGATTGCTTGAACCCTAGACGAGAACGGTAATCAAGCACTAAAGTGGGGAGAGATATTCCTAAAAATAATAGTAACACAGGTGCAAACGTCATAGTTTGGCTCAACGTCGCCGCCACACCCACCAATATCAACCCAATCACAATCGAATAGCCCAAATCTTTGCGTCGGGGCGTATCAAAACTATGTAATACCTGCAATTGAATCAATAACTCCGCCAAACTTAGCCGAGTATCATTCCAATTACCAATAAACCGCCCAAAAAAAGCCCCCAAAGCCAATAACATTCCTATCGCAATACAGAACTGCACAGGAATATTAGAACTACGGCGACGGTAGTAACTCCACCCCGTTCCTACCATAGTTAATGGTACTGTCCACAGACTAAATTGAGTTTCACCAGCAATATCCGTGGCCACAATCCCCAAAATTACCAAAGCCATCACCAGCACTCGTAAAGGAATTGAATCTTCCACTTCCCTTGTTGGAGATTTTCCTCTAGTTTGTTGCCACTGATTACCTACCGGTAAACGCCAAAACCGATTCATCCTGGATAAATTAAACATTTTCAAACAACCAAAGCTATGATGTAGACGCTGCGGACACAATGCTAGGTATGAAAACTATTATCTTGTCTTCACCCCCTTATCCTAGCCCTATACTCCCTAAGAGTACAAGTATCCTGCTCATAGCTAGGGTTCTAGATACACCGTTAATTAATATTGTTGATTCCCAAGAGAATTAAGTTTTAAAGCCAGAAAATTAATCAAGATTATTATACATCAGTTGCCATTGCTCCCATCTAATTCCTAGATATGGCATTTGCCTTAGATTTTCACCTGAATAGCCAACAATAAAGGCTGTTGATCCAATTCGGGAAACTCCACTGCCAAAGTATAAGTTGGCTGATTTCTATCAATTTGTAACTCTATCATCGGTATTTCTGAAGTCTCAGATTTCACAAATTCTTGAGTAGGATTACCCTGGAGTTGTAAAATCCCCAGTGTAGGTAATTCACCCTGAACCGTCAACTTCGTAAATTTACCTAAATTCCGTAATTCTACTCGAATACTCAAAGTCCCCACCGTAGTGAGCCATTGTCTTTCTAGCAGTGGCTGATTAAATGAAATCGGCAAAGTTAGATTTTCTAACAGTTGCTTGGCTGCCATTAACGACAATGCCATTTGTTGACGTGGTAATAAATCAAAATAATCGCTCTCAACATCAGCCGTAGCTGTCAAAGTATCAGCAGAACGATAAGAACTTCTCAACACTAACCCAGCCAAATCATTGATGACTTGAGTATCGGTGGGAAACATACTTTCTACCACCTGAACTAATTTAGCTCCCAGAGGTAGGGAAGATGTCAATAAAACCTGACATTTGGCCAACAATTGCCAAAAAACTTTTTCGGGCAAAGGAATCGGTAAATTTAACTTAGATTGGTGGACCCTCCACCCCCAAACAGGAACTAATCCCAAAGATTGTTCTTCTACACAGTCAGGATACTCCACTGATTGTGTTTCCCAGGGGAACAACGGCGGATTTTTTTCTATTTGGTCTTGTAAACGACGCTTAAGAATAGCTTGAAAACGTTCTTGCACAGTAGGAATTTCTCCCAATTGAAAGGTTTGGGGCTTTTCTTGTCAATCTGAGTTCACCAATAATTTGGCTACCATCTGGAAATGAATGTCTGCCCCGTCAATTTCCTCACATTATAACAAGCTATACAAGTAGGTGCTGAATCTGTAATTTTTCAATACCCAAGCAAGTTGATGATTTTGTGAAGATTCACAAGTCACCATTCATGGGTAGATGCACTAGATCCGGACACTAAGGAATTCCGAATTTCCCAAGCCTGTTCCAAAATCTTAAACCAACGTTTCTGTAATTGTGCCATTGACAAGCCTACAGTCTTAGATATTTCCTCATCAGGTTTTCCTTCTTGCTTCAAATCTAAGATGGACCTTTCTTTATTATCTAACTGGGCTGTATAAGTTTCCCATTGAATTGGAGTTAAACCCAAATTAGTTGGTAAAGAAACTTCTAACCACTCATGTACCAATTCCCAGCGATGTAAAAGAGCAAACCGAATTAAATGATATTTAAACCGTTGCTGTAAGTAATCACGCTGCCGAGATGTTAAACCTAAAATTGACTCAATTTCTGGTGCTGATAAATCCTGAAGACGAAGAGCAAAGTAATCAGCACAGTCGGATTGTTCTTTTTCTGCTAAATAGTCTATTAATTCAGTAATCACAACCGAGCGCAGGGTATCTTCTTCTGGTTCGGGCTGCATTGCCATAGCCGAGCGCAATTGGTGGATAGCTGGCTCTTCCCAAGAACCGTCAGACTCACCACCCCCACCAGATGATGCCTGTTCTATATCTACACTTGTTTCTAAAGGCTGCTGTTTAGAAAAAGTTTGCGCTCGCAGAATAATTAACTGTTGCTGCCTACCGGGGAGGGGAATCCGCCGTTTACCATATCGTTCGGTAAATGCCATGTATTCTCCCAATTCCAAGAGAGTATGGGGACGATAGGTAAGACCTAATTGGTTCTCCCTTCTAAAAGCATTTAAAGCCTCCAGATAAAAACTCTGGAGAAAATCTTCAATAATCGTCAACCGCCCTTGATAGCTTAATTGCTTGTGAGGGGGATTAATATAACGGTAAACAATGGCACTCAATGTGCTATGTAATTCTACCCTACCACGACTTGAACCTAACTGATAGTATCGGATACACTGTTGTAACCGATGTTTAGCTAGGCTCATGGCTGAACTTTCTACAGATCCGGAAGTTTGAATGCGTTTACTTTCATTACAAATCCGCAAAACTTCGTTAGTAATTCTCACAGATACATCGTGACAATTTTGCTCCGAAGCCTTAGTTGACTGTTGAAGTTCCTTAAATAGGAATTGAAAGATGACCTCCACGCTGATAGAAATTTTCCCCTGATTAGTTGCGATTGCTGTTGAATTCATAGTCCCAGTTCTCAAAAAGACCCTAACATACTTTGGACACGACTTGTCAGACCTTAGATAATAGCTGCATGGTTTTTGTGTACAAGTCAAACGCAAACCAATCTACAGTGAGGATATGTGGCGTAAGAAGATTGAACTTGTGAACCCCCATTTTGTGGGATATTTTGCGCTCATGTTTTAGCCATTATCCAAAAGTCATTTACAACTCATGATGGATTTAGAAGCACAAATTCAATTGCTGATAGACAATGCACCCCAGGATGGCGTGACACCACAGATTATGGTATCAATCGCTCCTGTATTAATCGCTATTGCCCAAAAGTTAAACCACTACCAATACTTTATTCTCCAAAATTCTGAGCAGGATTGGGTTTTAACTACATTGAGCAATCGCGCAAATCCAGGAATAGAAAAGCAAGTTATTTACGCTTTCCCTACCATACAAGATGTTTCCCTAATCTCAGATGATGGGCGTGACCCTCACTTGCTGCCAACCCTCATGGATGTTACTCAAATTTTATTCCAATTGGTAGCCCTGAAACCAGTACACAGCATAGTTTTTATCGAAACACCAGGAAATATAACAAATACTGTAGAAGTGCGGCGTTCTCAACTAGAAAGGCTGATTCAGCAACGATTACAGGAATTTAAAGGCAAAAAAATAATTCCTCCCAATATTGCATAACTAGGAGTCAGGAGTCAGGAGTCAGGAGTCAGGAGGAAGAATTAGAAGGAGGAAGAATCCATAACTAAATTTGGGATTTTGGATATTAAATCTCCTCAATCCCAAACCTTAAATCGCCCTAAATTTTGCTTAGTAGAGACGACTTAGGACATAGTCGGTCAAATTCATCAGGGCTTCGCGGGATGCTGATGGTTCTAAAATACCAATATGCTCGGTGGCTAATTTGCCATGGTGAGCAGCTAACTCTCTAGCTCGCTGGATACCTCGACTATCATGAATTAGTGCCAATGCCTTTTCTAAATCCCCTTCTTGGGCAAACTCTCGGTTAATCAAGGCTGCCAAGTCAGGTTTTTCTTCCAAGGCAAATAAAGCTGGTGCTGTCAGGTTGCCACTTTTGAGGTCAGAACCCGCTGGTTTACCCAGGGTGTCTGTGGAACTGGTGAAATCAAGAATATCATCTACTATTTGGAAGGAAAGACCTAAATGGCGACCGTAACTGTACAAGTGTTCGGCAGTTTCTAGGGATGTTTCACTAATTAAGCCAGCGGCTTTAGAACTGTTGGCAATTAATGAGGCTGTTTTGTAATAACTCTTTTGCAGGTAGGTTTCTGTAGAAAGATCAGCATCAAAACGATTTAACCCTTGTTGGATTTCTCCAGCGGCTAAATCCATAATTACTTCCGAAAGCAGTTTAACAACATCCAAATTATTGAGATTTGCTAAATACCAAGAGGATTGAGCAAAGAGGAAATCCCCGGCCAGTACAGCAATGCGATTACCAAACAAACTATGTACTGTCGGTACACCACGGCGGACATCTGACTCATCTACTACATCATCATGGACTAAGCTGGCTGTGTGGATCATTTCTGTAATTTCTGCCAGTCGTCGGTGACGCGGTGTAATATCTTCTTGTAGCATGGTTGCCCGCGATATCAGCAGCACTATCGCAGGTCTGATTCGCTTACCCCCAGCACCGAATAAGTGTTCGGCTGCGGCATAGAGAATGGGGTGGCGATTTCCAACTAGCTGTTTAAGGTTATCTGCTAGTATTTGCAGGTCTGCTTCCACAGGGGTAAACAGGGAGGTGGCTGGGGTCATGGATAGGCGGACTCTGGCTTAGGTTACGAAAGTTTACATATTCTTTAATTTTAAGATAACCCAGTGTCAGCGCAAAGTTTTCCTCTGGGAATCTGATTTTTAATATCTATTAAGTTATTCGGAGCTTGAATTAAAAATATGTTATCATAAATGCTCTTTTAATGTCGCTTCATTTCTTGTCACCCCAATTCTGCGTAGTTATCAAAGGTAGAATGTTAATAAAATAACGCGCATTACCAACAACCGCAAATTCGCTGTCAGCAACGAAAATTTTTTAAATTTAGTGAAAAAATTAGCTTCAAATTCAGGCTGGCTGTGTTAGGCTAATACCTAGAGATATTAAATTTTTCAGCTTATTCACTTCCTAAGTAAAACCATCATTGGGTGATTTTACGCATTAGTGTTGTGGGTCTAAAATAACTCGTCGCCAAAGAAAAAATGGGAATAATTCCTAGATTCTCGGCGATAATCATGCTTTTTGAGTTGAATTATGCTTTTCCAGTTATGGAAGTAACTCAACGTATTCAGCGCACGTTGGGTATTGGCGTATATCTATTTAAATGGGCGTGAAGTCAATAACACAGGCTAGGTAGACTGCTGATGAGCGCAGTTAAGTTTTGCTGTTTAGCAATTTTACTGCTGTCGGATGTATGGCCTGGGAAAGTTGATATTAAAGAAAATAAATTAATGGACCAGAGAAAATGTATTTTCTACTGGAAAGTTTAGTATAGCTAACTACAGTTATCAAGGGTGTGCTTGGATTAACTAAAGTTTCGCTAGTTTTGTGTGCAATTTTACCTTCCTTAGTAATTAAAGATGGGGGAACAATGATTTACGGAAATATGCCCATGATGATATTTATTTTAGCTGCTGGATACTTATTTAGTGTGTATTTATTATTAGCATTAGCCAAGCGAACGGGCAAAAAAGGTCTTTCTCAAAGCGATTCTGATGCTGTCCAAGATAAGTACAAGCAGCAAAGAGGATTAACGACAAATGTGACTGAAGCTATGAATAGTCACTGAGAGGGGAGAGGGGAGAGGGAGAAATTTTCTTCTTTCTCCCCTTATTATACGACAGCATCAGCAAAACAGACTTGTTCTACCATTGGGGTATAGCCTAACCACTGCCAAGCAGACTGGGTAAATTGCTGAGGACAACCGCTGACAGCGAAGCGGGTGGGCATTGGTGGATGAATATTCTTAATTCCTAGTATATCTAATTCTTGAGAGCAAGCAGCTACTACATGAACTGCTGGATCAATTAGTTTGACTTGGGTAGGGAGGAGCGATCGCAAAACTGGTGACAAATGGGGATAATGGGTACAACCATAAACTAAAGTATCTATTTCCTGCTTCAGCAAAGGTTCTAGATAAGTTTTGGCGATTTCAGTAGTATAAGGATCATGAATGCGATTTTGTTCAATTAGTGGCACAAATTCGGGACAACTGACCTGCCAAACTTGGACATGGGGTTGAATTTCTAAAATAGCCTGACGGTAGGCATTGCTTTGAGCCGTAGCTGGAGTAGCAATGACACCAATGCGCTGTCCTTGTTGGACTGCTGCCTTTGCCCCTGGTAGAATCACTCCTAAAATGGGGAAATTAAATTCTTGACGGACTATATCTAATGCCAGAGCCGAACTGGTGTTACAAGCCATAATTGCCATTTTCACCCGTTGCTCCTGCATCCAATGGAGGATTTCTCGGACAAATTGCAGAATTTCTGGTTGGGAACGAATACCATAGGGAAGGCGGGCTGTGTCCCCCACATAAATAATTGATTCGTTGGGGAGTTGTTGATAAATTTGTCGCAGTACGGTTAACCCACCGATACCACTGTCAAATACCCCAATCGGAGCGCGTTGAGGTTCTTGAGGGGAGAAAGTATCAAAATGACTATCAAAAATAGAAGATGAATACACAGCAAGTATTAATTTGGATTGTGGTTAGTGGTCAGTAGGGGCGAAGCATTTGGAAGATAAATTATCGGTCATGGCCAAAAATAGTTCTCCAAATGCTTCGCCCGTACAGTGGTCAGTGGTAAAGAAAAAACAACGAACAACTGACAACGAACAACAGACGATCATTATCTTTGTTTTAAATAATTCAGAATACCACTAGCTATGCCCTCAGCCATACGACTTTGGTACTCTGGTGATCCTAAACGGGGATTATCTTCTCGACCGGTCATATAACCTGTTTCTACTAAAATAGCAGGCATAGTATTTTTTCTCAGCACATAAAATCTGGCTTTCCGAGTGCCTCGATTATTCAGGGTACTAATATTTTGGAGAATAGTTTGCCGAACAGTTTCTGCTAAAGCATAACCACTGTCGTAATAATAGACTTCTAAACCATTAACATCAGACCGATTATCCACGGAATTGGCGTGAATGCTGACAAATAAAGTAGCATTAACCCGCTTGGCTATATCCACTCGTCCTTGCAGTTCCACAAAAAAGTCAGCATCTCGCGTGAGGACAACTTGGATACCGTTTTGTTCTAAAATTCTCGCCAGTTTTGTACTAATAGGTAGAACGACATCCTTTTCTAGCAACCCACCCAGTCCAGGAGCGCCAGAATCTTTACCGCCATGTCCAGGATCAATAACTACTAAAACTTTGCCATTAGGAACTGGTAGACGGGGCTGGGGTCTTGTTTGCGGTGGGTCTGTGCTAAAACTTGGAGGATCTAGTCGTGGGATAGAAGGGATAGGTGGTGTAATTAAAGGGCGTTGAGAGCGGAGGTTAGTTTGTAATTGTAGTGCTAATAATTGAGATGGGACTTGATTAAGTACCCCAAAGCTAACACCAGATGCAGGTTGAACAAGAACAACTACAGTATTGTCAGATTGGGGTTGGAGACGGACTTTCAGAATAGGGCTATTACTACTAAAAACCGGACCTTTGACCTGATTAGCTAACTTAGCATTGGGAATGGTGATGCGAAATAGACCGGAACTTCTATCCCAACCAGTGGTAGCAGATATGGCTTGATCTGCCCGAATTAGTAATTGTGTGCCATTACCACCGATTTCTACAGATTGAATAATTGTGGGGGAGTCACTCAGTGATGGTGCGGAGGATTGGTTATTATCAGGTAATTTGGCCAAACGATCTGGGATGACGACAAAACCGCTGTTACCACTAAGTAGGGCTTGCCAATTGCGACTATTGCTATCTAACTGCAAGGTCATGCGAACAGTAGATGGATTACTGGATGATTGGCTAAATTGGATACGACGGACTCCATAGCGATTAATCACTAGATCCCGTTGTCCCATATTTTGTGATAAGGCTGCGCCAATGATATCAATATTAACAGAGCGATTGTCTTGACTGCGATTAACTTGCAGTTGAGGATTTCCACCACTGGTACTAATAAAAAACCCATCCCCTGTAACTCGGAATTGATCAATTTGCACTACCCCTGGGGGGATTTCTCGATTAGATGGGGTAATCCGATTTGCTGTAACTACGTTGTAAATACTTCTGGGGTCTAGTGTTGGTTCAGATGATTGATCTGATGTTGGGGGTAGTGATGGTTCTCCAGTTTGCCCAGAAGCAACTTCTGGCTGTGGTAATTCTACTATCCAGCGTTTGCCATTGGTGGGAATAAATTTGACTTGCTTGGGGTTAAAGGTGTAACCAGGGGCTAGTTCGATAACTAAGCGTGTTGTCTGGTCATCAAATTGACCGATACGAATAGTGCGAATTTTGCCACCAATCTGTTGGGTTACGGACGGACGACCAAGTTCGGTTCCTGGTAAGTCAATTACCAAACGGGTGGGGTTAAAAATAAGTTGGGCTTGGGGTTGGACAGCGCTAGATGTGTTAATTTCTAAGTGATTTTGATTGGTATCAAACCGCCAAGATTCTAATTTCGCGGCAAAAGCGGGCGAAGATAGCATGAAGACCGTTCCAAAAGTGCTAGGTATTAACCAATGTAGTTTCACAATCCTTTCTCCTGATTCCTGTTGATGGGATTTGTCAATATCTCGACTTATGGGCTAATCTTCAGACCATCACCGCTGCCAATTTAACTTTGTGCAAGTAAAAGATTTTGGTGTTGGTAGTAAGACACGGCTAATGGCGTAGAATTGTAGCATATAATCGGGTTACTGTTGCCATTTAGTCAGCAAATTTATTTTTCTAGGGTTGGTGATGAATCAGATGACAGGTGATAAAAGTTACTTTTCATCTGGATTTTAAATACTGAAGTATGCCTTGGGCGATCGCATCGGCCATTTGATTTTGATAAGCTGAAGTTCTCAGTTTGGCAGCATCGTCTCTACCGGTCAAGAAACCGGTTTCTACCAAAATTGAGGGCATAGAAGTTTTGCGAAGCACATAAAATCTAGCTTTCCGCACGTTTCTGTCTCTGACATTGAGACTTTGCAGAATTTTACTATGGACAATCTGAGCTAGTCTTAAACCACTATCATAATGATAAGTCTCTAAACCACTCACTTCTGGACGATTTGCACCTGCTGAATTAGCGTGGATACTGACAAATACATCAGCATTAGCCCGTTCTGCCATAGTCACCCGTCCCGGTAAAGTCACAAAGTAGTCAGAGTCTCTGGTCATAATTACTTGGATACCATTTCGTTCTAAAATTTCGGCAATCCTTTTCCCAATTGGTAAAATAACATCCTTTTCCAGCACTCCACCGATACCAATTGCCCCTGAGTCTTTACCACCATGTCCGGGGTCAATTATCACTACTATTTTGCCTTTACGAAGGGAGCGCCTTGGGGTAATTTGTGGTTGTCTGGGTTTAAGGTCAGGTAGTTGTTGTTTGGGTGGTAATAGGGGAGGTAAATTCATGGGTGGTCTAATCTGACGATATTGTTGCAGTTTTAGAGCCAGAAATTTGTCTCCTGCTTGATTGAGTACACCTAGTGTAACACCTGATGCAGGTTGAATCAAGATAACTACAGTATTTGGCGGTTGCGGTTGCAGACGAAGTTTGATAATAGGACTATTAGCATTAAAAGTGGGGCCTTTGACTTCATTGGCTAATTTAGCATTAGGAATGGTGATCCGGAACAAACCAGAACTTTTATCCCAACCTGTAGTAGCGGATATAACTTGGTCGGCTTTAATTAATAATTGTGTGCCATTGTCCGCAAGTTCTATAGATTCAATTGTCGCAATTGAGTCGTTATTGTTTCTGGTGGGGGGAAAATTATCAGTTTCAGGGGCATTAACCATTCCCCTGGTGGGAAGGATGATTAAACCGCTGCTACTAGCGGTTACTCGCCAATCAGGGCTATTTGTGGCGATTTTTAAGGTCATGCGGACAGATGTTGGGGTTGTTTGCAATTGAGTCAATCCAATGCTGTCCACACCGTGTTTATTAACGGCTAAATTTCCTTGTGTTAAATTTGCTGATAAAGTTGCATCAAGAATGTCAATAAATACCGTAGTTTGATCTCGACTTCTGATGATTCTAGTTTGAGGATTACCGCCATTTGTCCGCATAAAAAACCCATCACCAGTAATTTGGAAACTCTCAATTTGAGTTGTTCCCCTCCTGCTGTTAGCAGTTTTAGCAATGGGTGAAAATTCAGGTTTTGCCTGGGAATCTATGCCGACTAAATTGTAATTATTATTATTATTATTGTTAGTGTTATTATTGGTGGCAGATGAGTTGGAATCAGATTCTAATTTTGGTAGTTGTACTGTCCAGCGATTAGCACTTTTACCCACAAATTTCACTTGTTTTGGATCTAGGGTATAACCAGGACTTAATTCTAAAACTATCCTGGTTGTTTGTTCATCAAATTGACCAATGCGAATTTCCCGAATTCCTCCACCTATTTGTTGAGTTAACTGGGAACGTCCGAATTTCACACCCGGTAAATCAATTACTAACCGAGTGGGGGTAAAAACTAATTGTGCTTCTGGTTTTACAGCACTATTTGTATTAATTTCTAAGAGATTTTGATTTCGATCAAATCGCCAAGATTCCAATTTTGCGGCTAAAGTCGGCGACGATAGCATGAGTACAGTACCAAAGGTAGCAGGTAGTAACCATTGTAGTTTCACGGCTTTTTCTCCTTAGCTAAATTAAATAATTAATAATGATATGAACACATACAAAAAACACCCACCACTGTCAATTACTGACATAGATTGGCGGGTTATCCTCCATAATTACTAAAAACATCTTTAAGCTGTAAAAACTGTCCTGAAAAAAAATAGAAATACAAAACATTATCAAGGCTACTAAAATGGGGGGAAAGGAAAGTTTTATAGAACCAAAAGAAAACCAAAAAGTAAATTTAATTAAAGGTAGAAATAATAACCATGTTTAAAATTAGAGGGTTTCCAGATTACAGGAGACGGAGATTGGATGAGAGAAGTTTCTTCCAACCTCCTGATATAGTAAATGTAAAAACTACAACAGAGAAAATTTCCAACTATCTTCTGTGATATCTACAGCAGAATTTGAGGTGAAATTCAAATTACTAATCATCTTTTGTGGTGATGAGAGATTGTGGTGTTTCTACTGCTAATGTTTTGCCAGAGTTGCTATCTAAATTTGCTGAGGTGTTTGATTCTGGAAATACAAATCTCAACAGGGGAGGAGCGATGAATGTGGTAATAATAACCATCATAATAATTGCTGCTCCTAATGGTTTTGAGAGGACACCACTAGCTGCACCGACACCAGCAAATACTAAGCCAACTTCACCCCTGGGAATCATCCCCACACCAATGGCCAAGCGGTTAATGCCGGGTTGACCAAATACTGTTAAGCCTGTCACTACTTTACCAATGATGGCGACTGTGATCAGGAAAGTTGCCATGATTAAGGCTTCCTGATTGGTAGGAATGGCTGGGTTTAAGACTCCCAAATCGGTTTTTGCCCCGACTGTGACGAAGAAAACTGGAACTAGCATATCAGCAATGGGGATAACTTGCTTTTGGAGTTCTTTGCGTTTGTCGGTTTCTTCGAGAACTAACCCGGCGGCAAAAGCCCCAAGAATGGCTTCTAAATGGATGACTGAGGCGAGGTAAGCCATGATTATGGCAAAAATGAAGGCAGGGATGACTAATTCACCTCTGGTTTTGAGTTGATCTGCGATCGCTACAAATGATTTATTAAAGACATTACCAAAAACTATCGCCCCAATGAGAAAAGCACTGGCACTAATAATCAGATAAATGACGTTACCCACATCAACTACACCATCTTTGGCTAAACTGGCAACTACCGCGAGAACGATAATTCCCAAAACATCATCAATAACGGCTGCACCGAGAATAATTTGCCCTTCTTTAGAATTCAAGCGTCCTAATTCGGAAAGCACTTTGGAGGTAATTCCAATACTGGTTGCAGTCAAAGCTGCACCGGCGAAAATTGCGGGAATAGCACTAATCCCAAATATGGTCATTAATCCCACTGTACCTGCTGCAAAGGGGACTACTACCCCTGCTGTAGCCACTACGAAGGCTTGAACACCAACGGCCATGAGGTCTTTGAGGTTGGATTCTAAGCCAATTTCAAACAGGAGGATAATTACACCCAATTCTGATAAAACTGAAACCACCTCAGACTGCGCTGCAAATACCTGTGGTGTGGCTTCTGGGGTTAATCCAGCGGTGAGTTGCAAGAAGGTCATGATTAAGGAATTAGAAGCGTCTGTACCACCTTCTGGGAAGACTAACAAATGGAGTACGGAAACACCGATAATTACACCACCGAGAAGTTCACCTAAAACTGCTGGTAAGCCGATTTTGTTACATAATTCTCCACCAACTTTGCTGGCAAAGTAAATTACGACTAAGCTTAAGAGGACAGCGGCTAATACCATGGAACTGTCTGCGGTGGCTGTGGCTGTGGCCAATAAGGGAATGGTTGCACTGATAAGCTGCATTGGTTATCTGAATAACAATTTCTTTATTTTTACTCTTTTTTTGACGGGAATTTATTCAGGTATATATACACCGCTAATAACAGCTATAAGTTGTGATATACAATTAGACTGGCGGTTATAAATCGCGCCTACATGGAAAAATACGCGCTTATATTATACTGAAAATTTAAGCGATGCTATAGATTTGGAGTCTTTGAATCTAGTAGAAAAGCGTTAATTCATTTTGATTGTAATTACGCTGATAAAAGCTTACCAGAGTGTCCTAAAAATAGATAATTAGTTTCAGGTCCCCGACTTATTGAAGAAGTCGGGGATATATTAAGATGGATAGTCAGAATCAGGATATCCAGGATTTAAGGATTGACAGGATGTTGATATTGTCAGAATTAGGATGTCTAGACTAATAACGTTCATGAATTGATTTACATTCCCAAAACATTCCCGGACCAACGGTTAAAATTTGCTCATTTGGCATCATTAATTCCCAATAAGCAAGCCCAGAATCATCTTCTAAATCTCGTTCTAAAATTAGTTCGTAATGATCCTCAAATGATAAAGTGAGTTTAAAATTATTACTATCAATTACAAAATTAGTTAGTTTTTTATTTTCCAAACACTGTAATTGTATTTTAGAGGTTGTTTGAAAAGTATTAGATGAAACCGATAATCTCCAGAAACCTAACCCCCCTTCCCCCCTTCCCTACAAGGGAATGGGGGTTTCAAAGCCTCTCCCCGCGTCGGGGAGAGGTTTGGAGAGGGGTTTATTTATACATTAAAAACTTTTCAAACATCCTCTTAGCAAGTTCAGCAGCGTTTTCATAATTTGCGTACAGAGATGAATAACTGAAAAGATTATCTCCTATCATTAAATACCAAGGTGTAGCCCTAGTGTTAAGTCGCCAGCTTCCTTTGCATAAATGTGCTAATTTAGGATGATTATAGGCAGTCATTTTACCAAAATGTAACCGTAATTCATCCCCATAACTAAATGTAATTTGATGGCAAATTTCGCCGATAATTGGTTGAATAATTTGATTTAGATTTAGTATTGAATTAGCAAGAGATGTTTTAGGAGTCATCATTAAGGAGAATAAAAACCTATATAAGTTGTCGCTCAAGATTCTGCACTGCTCTAAGTGCATCTTGCATGATAGGAGCATTTTGTTCAGGTATGGAACTATAAACAGCTAAAAATTGCTTTGCGCGGGTAGCAGCTACATAAAACAGGGAACGTTTTTTTATAGGGTTTTGATCTCCTCCATCTGGATTAATAACATACACAATATTAGCATCATATCCTTTAGTATCCCAAACCAATGCAACATTGATGGTTTGCGGCTCAACTGCTAATTTCATGCGTTTTTCTTGACTGCTAATATCCTCTCCACTACGACGGTTTACCCTATTACCAAACTTTGCATACAATACATTAGATATCGCTTGTACCATATTTTTGCTAAAACACTGGATTAATACACCTCCTTTCAGGACATTCTCTAAACCCTGAGCAGAAAAAAGTTGATCGAGGTCTTCAACAACAGCATTACAGCATTCTTGATTAGAGGTAAACTGACGCACTTCTGGTGTTGTTTCTCCAGGGAAAACACAGAAATTACAACTAATCCAATTCCGACCATTTTCCATATACTTTTCTGTAATTAGGGATCTTTCTTTAAGTTTATTAAGGCTCATTAAACGCTCCAGTTCAACCCTACTAATATCATCAATGGAATCTCCCAAACAGGTATTAAAAGTAAAGTCAACTAATTTTTTAGAAGTTCTGACACAACTTGATAAAAAATGCTCAATCGGTCTTTGGCTATTGACTCTTTTTAAAACAAGGTCTTTGATTCCGAATATGTTTTGAAGATCATCATAGAAAATGTATATACTTTTAGAGTTAGTCCTTGAACCACTACGACATAGATTGATAATTAAGTTATATTCTTCCTGACTAATATCTTGTCCCTCATCAACAAATATAATATCGAATATTCCTGTATGATTGTTAAGATAATCAAATATTTTTTTAGCCCGCTCATTACTTTCCTTAATTTCCTTAAGTGAAAGACCTTTATTCATCATCTTTCGATCATAAAGTTCATCTTTCAATGTTGAAAGATTGTGAATACATACATACTTTTTATAAAATGATTTGTCTAAAGGTGCAATATTAATAGGTGCATTTACAGCAGATTGAATTTCATCAGCCAGAAGTTTATTTATATAATTATTGTGGTGATAAACTAATATAGATGGATAGTAACCATGTCTAACTCGAAATGTTTCTGCTAAATGTGGTACTAATTGACCAAGAATAACTGTTTTTCCACTACCTGCTACACCACGAAAAATATGTGTCCTTCCTAGTGTAAGAGCAGATTCATTATTAGCTTCTTGAACCAATTCATGAAATACTAATTCTTGAGCAGGAAAGAGAACTTTTCCACCTTGATTAATTCGCTCAAGTAACTTGTTCGCCTCTTGTACTACTTCAGATTTTTGAGTATTATTAGTTGCTTTAGGTTCTGAATTAGTTTGTTTTGAATTTGCTGCTTGAGATGCTTGTGTGCTATTTTGAGTCTTAACCTTTTGTTTATTTAAAAATTCTTGACGAAAATAATTATGCACTTTGTTTAGTAAGTTCTTTGTCAAAGTTTGCATATACGGAATCACAGCTATTCCTACTATGGGTGGGGCTAAAATAGGCCCTAAAATTTGAAGCAATTGTGACCAGATTAACTCCCCAGCCTGTCCAAAAATCATTACTGCTGCAACATCCAGAATACATTGAGGAGTTACTACATATTTTGGGTCATAAATACGTGCTATTGCCAACGCTCCTGTAATCTGACATGGTATGTATATAAAACCAGGAACGCCATAATATACATTTAACTGTCCAGCAGCAGGAATAAGGTCACGAATAACACGCTGTTTGACCTCTTCTACAGCTTCTTCCATTTCTTCAATAGTTCTCTCTGACCAATTAGTGTTGAAAATTGTTTTGAATAACCGTGAGTTTTCTTCTACTTTTGCAGGTAAGTTAAAAGCTACATCACGTGCATCTTGCATGGATTGGATGACTCGGTTGTAAAGGCCAGCAATCTTGTTGAAAAATCCCATAAAGAGGTGATTTGTGTAATTTTGTCTATAGTATAATATCATTTTTTACAAATCTTATATAGTCAATAACTATTGATAAATCCCTATAGATTATTGTTATAATGTAATTACATCATGTACATACACCACAAATGAGTAACTCCTACAATATTCGTAGTACCAAAATTGGTAATAGTTCAGGGTTTCGACTTCCTGCTGATTTCTATCGTGAACATCCCCAATTTGCGAATGCAGATGGTTGGATTGAGGTTTTATCACCCGATACAGCAATTGTGCGAATTGTTCCTCAATTGCAGGATGATGAAGATGCAGAAGACTCTCTATTAATGCAGTTGTTTCTTGATTTTGCTACCACAGAAGCATTGAAAAATAATACATTACAACCTTATACAACAGAAATGTCTAAAAATGCTCATCAACTAATTGAAGGTGTGCAATTAGAAGATGAGTAAATTTGTTAGTAATAATTGGGAAATTTATTTCCATCCTCAATTATTTGGTAATCAATATCAAGCGTTATCAAATCGCGTTACTAATTTGCGAGAACAATTACCAGAAGCAGAGTTTAAAACTCATGCAACAGTGAAACTTTTTGCAGCAATTACTATAGCAATTGAAACCAAAATTACTTCTGATCCTTTTGCTAGTCATTTTGTCTTAACGGGTGCATTAAAACGCTATAGTCGAGTCAAAAAAATGGGTTTACCAGAACGGTATCGGCTATTTTTTCGCGTGTTTGATACTCCAGAATTAAAAGCAATTGTGATTTTATGGTTAGGGTTTCCGCGTAAAGAAGGTGCTAAGGATGACTGTTATGATGTGTTTACTAAAATGGTAACAAGAGGGACGTTTCCAGATAGTTTGGATGAGTTATTAGGAGATTGTAGGGTAAATGTGGATGAACTTGAGTAGTAACAGTAACTTGGGTTGAGAAACTGACAGGATTTAAAGATCCCCGACTTCTTCAAGAAGTCGGGGATCTGGTGATATCATCTAATTATTCAGCACCCTCAATTGGGGCAAAACCTTGACGTTGGATGTTTTCTGTGATATGGCGTGGTTCTAAGAATTGCAACAGATAATCTGGTCCTCCAGCTTTTGAACCGACTCCAGAAAGTTTAAACCCACCAAAGGGTTGACGGGAAACTAACGCCCCGGTAATATTCCGATTAATGTATAAATTCCCAACTTCAAATTCTGCTTGCGCTTGTTCAATGTGGGAAGGTGTGCGAGAATAAAGACCACCAGTTAAAGCGTAATTTGTGCCGTTGGCAACATCTATTGCTTCTTGAAAATCTTTAACTCGAATTACCGCTAAGACAGGTCCAAATATTTCCTGTTGTGCAATAACTCCATTTGCGGGTACTTCTGAAAAAATCACAGGACCGATAAAATAACCTTGGGTGGGTGCGGGTAACTCTAAAGCTAATTTAGCTTCTTTTTTGCCTTCTTCAATATACTCCAAAATGCGAGATTGGGCATTAGCATCAATTACCGGACCAACTTGGGTACTGGGTAACTCCGTTTCCCCAATATTCAAGGATTTTGTGGCTTCTACCAACCTTTCCACAAAAGCATCATAAATGGGTTCAAGCACAATCACTCGTGAACAAGCAGAACATTTTTGACCACTATAACCAAAAGCAGATTGGACAACGCCGACAACAGCCTGGTCTAAATCAGCACTTTCATCAACAATGATGCCATTTTTGCCACCCATTTCTGCAATTACCTTTTTAAGATGCTTTTGACCAGGTTTGAGAATTGCGGCTTCTGCGTAAATTCTACAACCTACTTCTTGAGAACCAGTAAAAGCAATGACATGAGTATCAGGATGATTTACCAAATAAGCGCCGACTTGAGAACCCTTACCAGGAACGTATTGAAAAACACCTTTGGGGATTCCCGCTTCCATTAAGATTTCTGTAAATTTTGCAGTAATAACAGAAGAAGTTTCCGCCGGTTTGAGTAAAGTACAATTTCCCGAAACCAAAGCAGCGACAGTCATACCGCAAGCAATAGCCAAAGGAAAATTCCAGGGAGAAATCACAATAGCGATTCCTTTGGGTTGGTAAATATAACGATTGGTTTCCCCAACCACATCATAAATTACACCCTTATCCAACCGTTCCATTTCCTCAGCATAATAAAGACAAAAATCAATAGCTTCCGAAACTTCCCCGTCAGCTTCCTTAACAGGTTTCCCCACCTCCAAAACTATCCAAGCGGAAAGTTCAGCGCGTCTTTCTTCCATTAACTTCCCAGCTTGACGCAAAATATCCGCACGTTGCTTAACTGGGGTTTTCTTCCAAGCGGGAAAAGCAGCTTTAGCAAATTTCATTGCTTCCTCAGCTTGTTCAATGCTAAGTAAACCTACTTTACCGACAATTTGACTAAAGTTAGAAGGGTTAAGAGAATCTACAAAAGTAGTTGTATTCACATATTCCCCATTCAGCAAAGGTAAATAAGTCTTCCCCAACTGCTGACGCACATTTTCAAAAGCTAAACGCGAACTATCCCTGCTTTCTTCCTTGGCAAAATCAGTATCCGCAACACCGCAGAACCCCCCCTCAGTCCCCCCCGCAAGCGAGGGGGAAGTTAGAACTGGTATTGGTGGTGCTAGTAATTCTTCAATTGGACGATTTTCTAAATTTTGGCGTAAAAAGGAGCTATTTGCGGTATTTTCCAACAACCTACGAATTAAATAAGCCATTCCCGGTAATAAGTCACCGTAGGGACAATAGACCCGGACGCGATAACCCTTATCTACCAAAGCTTTAGCTATTTTATCACCCATGCCGTAAAGCACTTGCATTTCAAAGCGACGACGGGGAACATTGAGACTTTCCGCTATGGCTATGGCGCGAGATTGCGATCGCACATTATGACTTCCTATGGCAGAATAGACATACTCATGATTTTCGAGTAATAGTTGCGTAATCGTCTCAAAATTGGCATCGGTGGCGACTTTATCATTGTAAACTGGTTGTGGCCAATGCTTTTGAGCAGCTTTAATAGTTTCCTGATCCCAATATGCACCTTTAACCAAGCGAATACTGAGAGGATAACCGCGTTGTTTTAACCAAGCAATGATATCTCTAGCGTCTTGTTCACTATCACGCAGATATGCTTGGATTGTCATGCCAATATCTGTGCGTTGACGAAATTCCTCTTCCAGTAACAGTTTTTTGAGAATGGTAAAAGTAATATCCTTGTAGGCGTATTGTTCCATGTCAAAATGGACTGCTGCGCCCAATTCTTGAGCGCGACGGAGTAAAGTC
Source organism: Dolichospermum sp. UHCC 0315A (assembly GCF_008121535.1). Classification (GTDB taxonomy): domain Bacteria; phylum Cyanobacteriota; class Cyanobacteriia; order Cyanobacteriales; family Nostocaceae; genus Dolichospermum; species Dolichospermum lemmermannii. Next base: position 3,764,404 of record NZ_CP043056.1, on the reverse strand, counting down.
CGAATATGATTGCTGACTCTTGCTTCACTACCTTGAGCATCTAAAGGGTCAAATTGGGAGTAAAACGCCGTTAATTTGACAGAAACCTGAACTTTCGGGATATTTTCGCCGTCAGCTTCATCAATAGCGGGAATTTTCGCCCAATTTTTTGATGCTTCTACCAATTGCTGCATCAATTCCAAGTATCTTTCTAAATAAGATTGCGCTTCTACTTCCGTAATTACCGCTTCACCGAGTAAATCAATGGTGAAAGCCATTTTCTCTTTTCGCAGTCTCTCAACGGTTTTGATGACTTGCTTAATATTTTCGCCGGAAATATACTTGTGTGCTAAAGTTTCTACAGCAGTTCCCACGGTTGTCGCTGCTACCTGTGCGGGCATAGAATCGGGGTTAGCAAAATTTAAGATTGCTTTTAAAGCTGCGGGTAGTTCTACCGATTCATCTCCCAAATATTCTTGCATATGGGAGGCGATTTCTGATTTACTATGTATTGCGGGCAAAGTATCAATGAACCGAAATAATTGTACTCTTAAACCCGGATTACTCATAGCCCAATCGAGTAGTTTATCATCCCAGCGCATTTGGTCGCGTAAAGCTGATAAAAATGAGCGATTTTCCTGACTAGCAGCTAAAACTTGTTTAGCAATTTCTTGGGTTTTCGCTTCGTATCCGCTGTTTTCTACTGATAATACCATAAGTTTGTTAGTTTCCAAACAATATTTTTTTGAAGTAATGTTGAATGATTGTCCAAAAATGGATTACGGTGTTATTTCTAACTTAGTTAACGCCATTTTGTAAACTTTCCTAGTAGTTTTGAATGTGGTTGTATTGAATATCTGGAAAAACTGGGCTTTAGTATCTTTGGGGATAGGTATAGTTTACCTGGTAGGTTGTACAAAAAAGCCGACGAATGCACAATTGCAAGTATGACGCAAAGAAGCAAGTAATCGCAATGCGGAAATTCTAACAGATAATTTATCTTCTTAATCAAGATAACCGGACATTAACGCACTCCAACCAATAATACCACCTCCTAAAATCAAGTAAGCAGCATTAATGCGGTAGCGAATTGCTAAAATTGCCGAAATAATAGAAATTCCTAAACCTAAAAAATCCACATAAGGAGTTTTTGGTAATATTAAAGTAGCTATTCCTAATTGAATTGTAGTTAATACCATTAACGCTACAGTACTCACATTGACAGCATCTAAAAAAGGTCTTGTCCAAGATGAATTACGAATACGATTCATGAAAGGATTTAAAGCAGCAACAAGTAAAAATGAGGGGAGAAAAATTCCCAAAGTTGCCACAATTGCCCCCGGAAATCCAGCAATTATATAACCAATAAATGTCGCAGTAGAAAGTACAGGACCAGGAGTAAATTGCCCAATAGCAATAGCATCTAATAATTGTTGTTGTGTTAACCAACCGAATTCTTCTACTAATCCTCCTTGTAAAAATGCTATTAATAAATAACCACCACCAAATAGTACACTACCAACTTTGAGAAAAAATAAACCCAATTGCCACAAAGGTACAGATACATGATTATTTATAGCTGTATTCACAGTTGCAGTAGTTTGCAAAACTGTACTTGCAGTTAAACCAATTATCATTAAATTAATTTGATTACCACTGCGTAACCAAATCATTCCTAATATTCCTCCTAGCAATAAAGCCATAACTTCATTGACTTTAGCAAACCAAGTGATTAAGCCAACTGCTATAGCAATGATGAGTAATTTTCGAGTTTTTACCGCTTTTTTCCCTAAACCCCAAATAGCATTCATAATAATTGCTAAAACAACAGGTTTAATTCCATAAAGTAAAGGTAAAACTTGGGGTAAAGTCCCATAATTGACATATAAATAAGCAAATAAACCTGTAATTAAAACCGCAGGGAAAATAAAACAAACTCCCGCAACAATTAAGCCTAACCATCCTGCATAAATGTATCCTATATGAATAGCAATTTCTGTGGAATTAGGTCCAGGAATTAAGTTAGTTACCCCTAATAAGTCTAAAAAATGTTCTTGTGTCAACCATTGACGACGTTTAACTACTTCATCTTCTATCATAGCAATATGGGCAACTGGTCCACCAAAACCAATAATGCCTAATTTGAGAAAAAGTTTAGCAACTTGAGTTAAGCGATTGAATGATAAATTATTCATTTAGTTTAACAGTTAAAGCTATATTTGGATAATCACTAAATACACCATCTATACCTAAACTAAAAAATATTTCATATTCTTTTTGCGGATTTCCTTGCAAGTCTAAAGGCAAGAAAAAATCCTCATTTCTAAAAGTCCAAGCGTGAACTTGTAAATTAGCCGCATGAGCATCTATAATTAAAGATGTCGGTGATAATAATTTACCATGAATATCTCTAGGAATCAATAAGTTTTTATGTACACCAATTGCTTGGGCATATTCCGCAATTTCTCTTAACCCTTTTTGCGTTAATAAATCTGCATAAGTCCGAGGATCATTCTCAATCACAAAATCATAAGGTTTACCAATATTATTAATTAATTGCACTAATGGCAAATCTGTTTTCTGAGATAATTCTTTCAGATTACTAACTTCAAATGATTGAATAAATATCGGTAAATTAATTTCCTGCAAATTCAATAATAAAGTGGCTTCTAATGGTAAACCAACAGATTGAAAATAACTGGGATGTTTGGTTTCTGGATAAATGCCAATATGGCGGCCAATTGTTTGACTTTTATGCTTTGCTAAATCAATGATTTCTTGAAAAGTGGGAATAGTAAATATGCCGTTATAAGCTGTATTTTGGGGACGAAGTTGGGGAATGCGTTCTTGTGCTGTTAAAGTTTTGATTTCTGTTATGGTAAGATCTTCTGTAAACCAACCAGTTTTAATTTCATCATCAATGGTTTTAGTAGTTTTTAAATGAGCAAATTCTGGATGATTAGCAATATCGGTAGTTTCTGATATTTCATTTTCATGACGCGCAATCAAAATACCATCCTTAGTAATCACTAAATCAGGTTCAATATAATCAGCACCTAAATCAATTGCTAACTCATAACTTGCTAAAGTATGTTCAGGACGGTAGCCACTTGCGCCGCGATGAGCGATAATGATAGGGGGTTGATATGTAAAAGTTTGAGTCATGATTGCTTACTACTTTCCTTTTGACACTCCCCGGTCTAAAGACACGGGGATTCTTGGTTCAACGAGTCCACTTAGCTTAGACCCCTTGCGGTATCTAAGTCAGAGGTGGTTCTCTCCCCAAGCGTTAACTTTCCTCCTGCCCGGAGGTAGTTGCATTGCTGCAAATTTTGATTGAGTTTAAATCCTGTGTCGTCTAGCTCCCATGAAGATTTTACCTATTCGGAGGGCAGTCACTAGAACTATGGAATAGAACCCCATATCTTCAATTGTCAAGGTACAGATTGCCGTCAGGCATTTAGGTTTTTAGACAGGTTGATTACCTTTCCTGTTGCAAGTAAGTATAGCATAGTTCACTGGAGGCTAAAGCCTCTGGCTGGCTTTCATCCCTTGCCTCAAGGACAATTAAGTTTTTCCGCCACGCTCCAAAACTTAATTTCAAGGGTTTTCAGCCTATTTTCTTATAATTAAAGTCCCACTGTTATTATTTTTTGTTATGAAACTCATGATGTCAACTCAACCTGAAACCAAACGTATAGAAGAACTACGATGTTTGCTACAAAAAGCAGGCTACGCTTATTATGTTCTAGATGCGCCAATTATGGAAGATACGGTTTATGATCGGCTGTATCGAGAGTTGCAAGAATTAGAAACTAACAATCCCGAATTAATTACTGCTGATAGTCCGACTCAGCGCGTTGGGGAAAGACCTGCTACCCATTTTACCTCAGTCCGTCATAATATCCCCCTGTACAGCCTGGAAAATGCGTTTAATATTGAAGAATTGCAAAATTGGGATCAACGGTGGCGGCGACACTCACCAACTCAGTATAATGACGGAGATATAGAATATGTATCTGAGTTGAAAATTGATGGTGCTGCTTTAGCATTAACTTACGAAAATGGAGTTTTAGTCAGGGGGACAACGAGAGGAGATGGGGTAATGGGTGAAGAGATTACCCAAAATGTGAGAACTATTCGCTCAATTCCCCTGCGTTTGAATTTTGACGGTTTAGAAAATATTGCTAAAGTGGAAGTACGGGGAGAAGTGTTTCTACCTTTACAGGTGTTTAAAGAAATTAATCAGAAAAGACAAAAAGCTGGTGAACAAATATTTGCTAACCCGCGCAATGCTGTAGCAGGTACGCTCAGACAATTAGATTCTCGCATTGTCGCACAACGACAGTTAGATTTCTTTGCTTATACTTTGCATATTACGGGGTTGGATGATTCCAGTATTGCCAATACCCAATGGGAAGCTTTGGAATTATTGCAAAGACTTGGTTTTCGAGTTGATACCAACCATAAACTCTGCCATTCTATTGCTGAAGTTGTTGAATATTACCAATATTGGGATACAGAACGGCTGAATTCTCCCTATATGACAGATGGTGTTGTCGTCAAATTAAATACTTTTAGACTGCAAGAACAATTGGGGTTTACACAGAAGTTTCCCCGCTGGGCTATAGCCTTAAAATATCCCGCCGAAGAAGCCCCAACCCGTGTAGAAAAAATCACTGTTAACGTTGGCAGAACCGGGGCATTAACTCCCTTAGCGGAAATGTTGCCCGTACAATTAGCGGGGACAACAGTTTCCCGTGCTACCTTACATAATAGCGATCGCATTGAACAATTAGACATCCGTATTGGCGACACCGTGATTGTTCGCAAAGCCGGGGAAATCATTCCCGAAGTAGTCCGGGTAATCAAAGAACTACGTCCCGTTAATACCCAACCTTTCATTATGCCTTCCCATTGTCCAGCCTGTGGACAGCTAGTAGTCAGGGAAACTGGAGAAGCAGTTACTAGATGTATAAATGCTTCCTGTCCCGCCATTCTCAAGGGTGAAATTGAACATTGGGTCAGTCGTGACGCGTTAGATATTAAAGGTGTAGGCGAAAAGTTGGTGTATCAACTTGTAGATAAAGGCTTAGTCCATTCCGTGGCTGATTTATATGACTTGAAAATAGAAGACTTGTGTGCATTAGAACGCATGGGAAAAAAATCGGCGGAAAAATTGATCAATGCGATCGCTCAATCAAAAACTCAACCCTGGGCTAGAGTATTATATGGTTTAGGCATCCGTCACGTTGGCAGCGTCAACGCCCAATTATTAACAGAGAAGTTTACCACCGTCGAAGAGTTAACAGCCGCCAGACAATCGGATATTGCAGGTGTTTATGGTATCGGTGCAGAAATCGCCCAATCAGTCTATCAATGGTTTCGCACCCCAGCGAATCAAACCTTAATTTCCCGTATCCAGGCTATTGGTTTAGAATTAGCAAACAGCACAGCAGCCCAGTCTGTGGGCGAAATTAATCAAAAATTTGCTGGTAAAACCTTTGTCGTTACTGGCACATTACCAACTTTAAAACGCGATGAAGCCAAAGCTTTAATTCAAAAATCAGGCGGTAAAATTACTGATTCAATTAGCAGAAAAACAGACTTTTTAGTTGTAGGTGCAGATGCCGGTTCTAAGTTAGAGAAAGCGCGGAAGTTGGAAATTAGCCAATTGACTGAGGCGCAATTATTGGCAATGCTGACAGAATAGTTATCAACAGACATAAATTGTTAAATTCTGTTACAGTTTCTATTGTGAAGATAAATTAACAAGAATTTTCACATCTTAAACACTTTTAACCGTGAAAAACTATGAATTCCCTATTTACCAAAACAGTTAGTATTGCCATTGCAGCCACAACTCTTTTCGTCAGTGTTCCCGCTTTCGCTGGAACTAAGCCTGCGGCAAAACCTGCTACACCCCAGACCAGTACAAAGACTGTTGGGACAATTGTAGAAGTAGCCAGTGGTAACAGTTCTTTCACAACCTTAGTAGCAGCTATCAAAGCGGCTGGTTTAGTCGAAACCTTATCAGCCAAAGGACCATTCACCGTATTTGCACCTACCGATGCCGCATTCAAAGCGTTACCAAAAGGAACTTTAGAAAAACTGTTGCAGCCAGAAAACAAAGCCACCTTAGTCAAGATTTTGACCTATCATGTAGTTCCTGGGGAAATTACTGCTAAAAGCATCAAGGCTGGTGATGTCAAAACAGTTGAAGGTGCTTCAGTAAAGATTCAAGTTAAGAAAGGTCGAGTCACTATAGGTAATGCTAAAGTTACCAAAGCAGATGTCAAAGCTAGTAACGGCGTAATTCATGTAATTGACAAAGTGCTGCTTCCCCCTGACGTGAAGTTGTAGAATTTTTTTTCAAGCCAATAATTTGTGGGATCATTTGCAGAATAGTATTGAGTTCTGGGGTGAGTAAATCAAACTCCAGAACCCATTGTTTTTACTGACGCGGTAAATTTCCAAAATGGTATTCAGTCTGTTGAGTTTCAACTTAGGTGTAACACAACTTTTAATGATTTGTAAGTAGTTGGGTAAATTGACACTAGATTTATTTTGCCACCTTGCGGATTAACAACATGATATTGTGATTTATTTCTGATTCTAATGTGATATAGTTACCAAAATCGGTTCTGATGGGGAACAGCCATTGGACGTGAGGGGGAAAGTCTGGTGCAAATCCGGCGCTGTCCCGCAACTGTGAGCCATAATATGGTAAGTCAGGATGCCCGCCGATAAAAAAGAAAAGACGTTTATATAAATCTGCGAGGTACAGATGATATCTAGGAAAAAACCGGGGTTAGTTAATCTCATCTTCATGGCTGTTATTAGTTTTTACCTGGTAGTTAATTTTCCCAAACCTGCCTACGCAATGCACATTATGGAAGGGTTTTTACCTGTGCAATGGGCGATATTTTGGTGGGTTGTGTCATTACCATTTTTTATTTTAGGATTGGGGAGTTTGACTCGCATTACCCAAGCTAACCCAGAATTGAAACTTTTGTTAGGTTTGGCTGGTGCTTTTACCTTTGTGCTGTCAGCGTTGAAAATCCCTTCTGTCACAGGTAGCTGTTCTCACCCCACAGGAACAGGGTTAGGTGCGGTGCTGTTTGGACCCCTGACCATGACAGTTTTGGGTAGCTTAGTATTGTTATTTCAGGCGTTGTTACTGGCACATGGTGGATTAACTACCTTGGGTGCAAATGCTTTTTCGATGGCGATCGCTGGCCCATTCGCAGCTTATTGGATCTATAATCTCACAATGCGCCTGAGTGGTAAACAAAAAATCGCCATATTTTTAGCCGCAGCTTTGGCAGATTTACTCACCTACATTATTACTTCTATCCAACTTGCCTTGGCTTTTCCTGCACCTGTGGGTGGATTTATCGCTTCATTTGCCAAGTTCGCGGGAATTTTTGCTATTACTCAAGTACCCTTAGCAATTAGTGAAGGATTATTAACTGTCTTGGTTTGGAACTGGTTACAATCTTATAATCCTCAAGAATTGGAACTTCTGCAATTAATTAAGGGAAAAAATCAAAGTCATGAACCAATCTAAAAAAAGTTTAAATAACTGGTTTTTAATATTAGGCGTTTTAGCTTTAGCAGTTGCACCATTAATATTTGTGCGTAATGGAAAATTTGGTGGTTCTGATGACAAAGCTAAAGCCGCTATTACAGAAATACAACCTGAATATAAACCTTGGTTTAAATCAATCTTTGAACCAGCTAGTGGGGAAATAGCAAGTTTATTATTTGCTTCTCAAGCAGCTTTAGGTGCGGGAGTAGTTGGTTATGCAATTGGTGTATATAAAGGACGTTCCGAACAAAAAAGACGTGAAGAATGACTCTACAATTAGATACCCTAGCTTACACTAATCAACTAAGAAGATTACCACCGGAACATAAACTAATTTTTGCATTTACGACATTGGCTATTTCTCTTTCTACCCATTCACTAGTACAAATTTTGATGGTGATATGGATGAGTATTTGGACAGTAATTTATGCAAAAATTCCGGCTGGTGTTTATTGGCGATTGTTAATGTTTACCATAGTCTTTTGTTTAACAAGTTTACCCGCACTCATGGTAAATGGAGTGGCAATTACTGATTTGCCAATCGTTCAATTAGACTCATGGTATGGAATGACTTTTGGACAATTCTATCTTTACATCAGTCGTAGTGGTAGCATTCAAGCATGGGAAATTGTCACTAGATCATTAGCCTCTGTTTCTTGTTTATATTTTCTCATGTTAACTGTCCCGTTCACAGAAATTTTGCAAACTTTACGTTGGTTGAGATTTCCAGCACTTTTAACTGATTTGCTATTACTAATGTATCGGTTTATTTTCATTTTGCTCAAAACAGCTAATGAATTATTGACAGCACAAAATTCTCGTGGTGGCTATTCTAATTGGCAAACTAGCATGAAAAGTTTAGCATTATTAATTGGACAATTATTACAGCGAACTCTACAACAATATAGTCAATTTTCTCTAGGATTGCAAGCACGAGGCTTTGCTGGTGAATTGCGATTTTGGCATCCCCAACGTTATCGTCTATCTCCACGATATACCATTGAAGCAATTTGTGGCTGTGTATTATTAATAGGATTAGAAATTTGCCAAAATGCAGGAATATTTACTCGAATTTGAGGAAGTACATTACACGTATCCAGGTTCACAAAGGCTACAACAATCAGCTTTGAATGGTTTAACCATGAAGATTCCTTCTGGAAAAAAGTGTGCCTTAATTGGACAAAATGGTTGTGGAAAAACCACACTTTTCTTATTAGCTAATGGACTTTATAAACCAAATTCTGGTATTGTCAAATGGTGTGGTGAACCGTTAATTTATAATCGTCAACATCTCAGTAAAATTCGCCAAAAAGTTGGTTTAGTATTTCAAGATCCAGAACAACAATTAGTAGCTTCTACGGTTGAGGAAGATATTTCTTATGGTTTGTGTAATTTAGGTTTACCGGAAACAGAAATTAAGAATCGAGTCGAACAAGCTTTAATTGAGTTTGGGTTAACTGATTTAGCAGAAAAGCCAGTACATCATTTAAGTTTAGGACAAAAAAAACGAGTTTCTATAGCTGATGTAATGGTACTAAAACCACAACTTTTAGTATTAGATGAACCCACTGCATATTTAGATATTAAGCATACTCGAAACTTGATGAAAACTCTGAAAAAAATTCATGAAGATGGCAATACTCTATTAATGGCAACTCATGATTTAGATTTAGTCTATCGTTGGGCAGATTGGGTTTTTGTCATGGATAAAGGACAATTTATGCTAGAAGGAACACCAGAAGATGTATTTAGCCAGCGGACACTTTTGGAAGAATTAGAATTGGGTGTACCATTAATATATGAAATGTTAGTTAATGGGTTATCTCCTGAAGAGGGAATAATTATAGAACGAGTCCGACAACGAATATTAAAAGATGGTTGAAAATAGATTTAACCGTCAGATATTTTTGTGAATATATTGTAGGTTGGGTTAAGCGACAGCGCAACCCAACAAAGTTTCAAAAATGTTGAAAGCACAACTCAACAAAATTCCGACAATGTTGAAAGTACAACTCAACAAAATTCCGAAATGTTGGAAATACAACTCAACAAAACTCCGATAATGTTGGGTTTCCTTGCGTCAACCCAACCTACTTGTAGGTTAAATGTCAAAAGACAGTCTGTCAAACATTTTTTAATTCTGTTAATAAAATAAAAAGGAGATGATTTATAGTAAATTAGTTAATTAAAATCTCTGTGGAAATTGGATATGCAGCTTCAAGAAGTCCCTAATATTGCAGTCATTGTTGGTGAAAATGCCGTTACCCTTTCTCAACTACCTTCTGTGTGGCAAGATATTGCTAAAGGTAGAGCAAATGTTAAACTCAGTGACCCACAAATCTATGTGGAAATGGCGCAGTTGTTTCAATATAAACTGCAATATGGTGATGTTGATTTGTTTAATGAACGTCCCCATTTATTTCATTTAAAACGCTCATTTTCCGAGTTATTTGGGCAAATGGCACGAGAAACTCTAGAATTTTATGGTCATGATTTTATGGTTCATAATTATCCGAACTTTGCAGAAGTTGTACGTAATTTTGAATCAAAGGGTTCTGAATACAGTAATGAACTCAAAGTGGCACATATTGGACTAGAACTTTTCCGGGAATTTGGTTATGATCTACCAGCAAGTTTTTATCATGTTCATTTAGCTCCAATTTATCGAGATCATGTATTTGAAGAAAGAGCTTTAAGATTTGATCAACGGGATATAGAACATAAACGTTCTTGGGATGCTATCCTCCACGCAGGTAAGGTATTTGCAATCCAAATGAAAGTGCAAAGTATAGCCTCCAAATACGGTTTTACCTATCAACATGGCTGTGGTTGTAACTCCCATTTATCTTCCATTGATGAATCTTCCGGTGCATTTGCGTATGAATTAAGTGCAGAAAAACGTCAACGCTGGATTCGGAGTTTTATCTGGACAGCTTGGTATGAGTATGCAATATTTCCCATTGTGCCAAATACCAGTTACCTGATTTAATCAAAAGACAATTTCTTAAAGAGGTGGGAGATTTACATCTCCCATTCATGATTTATCTAATGTAACCGCTCAATAATCCAAGCTTTTCAAGACTTAACGGGAAAAGTCAGTACTATCTAATGATGTTCAAAAATTTAATTACTTCAGACACAGAATAATATATAGAAACATCCCTATTCTTGGTAATTTGCCAAACAAATTGTTCAGGACTAGAAATAACTTCTACTGTAATTTGTGCAGATTTACCACCTTGTAAAACTGTAAATCCTACTCTTTCTAAGGCGCGAATTGTCCAAATAGCAGCAACACCTTCACCTATTAAATTAACTGTTCCTTTTTCAGGTATATGCAGATTAAATTCCCCAGAAAAAATATTAAATTCCACACCTTCACTGCGGAAAGTATCAGCAAATGCACCACTTAATATCAAATCTTCTGGTGCGCCAACGTGAAGAATACCATTAATTCCTAACAGCCAAATTTTATCAGCAAGGCGCAAAGCTAAATCTAAATCATGGGTAGAAAGCAAAATTGCTTGATTTGTATCCCTTGCTAATTGACGTAACAATTGCATAATTTCCACCCGGCGTGGTAAATCTAAAAATGCTGTTGGTTCATCCAATAACATCACCATAGGCGACTGCGCTAAAGCCCTAGCAATCATAATTTTCTGTCGTTCACCATCACTTAATTCGCTCACATTCCGTTGGGCTAAATTTACCGCTCCCACAGATTTCATCGCCCAATTAATAATCTCCTCATCTTCAGGTGTTAACTTTCCCCACCAGTCAGTATAAGGATATCTGCCCATACTCACCAAAGCGTAAGCTGATAACATTCCCACATCAATTTTTTCAGTCAATACCAAACTTAAACGTTTTGCTAATTCCTGTGGTGGTAACTTGTAAATATCATTTTCTAAAAGTTTGACTTCCCCAGCAATTGGTGGTTGCATTCCTGCCAGAGTTCGCAATAAAGTAGACTTACCAGCACCATTAGGACCAAGTAGACAAACTAATTCTCCTGTTTGCAAAGATGTAGAAATATTAGATGCAACATTCCGAATAGTTTTCTGGAAAGTCTTATAACCAATAGTTAAATTATGAGTTTTCAGAATTGAGTTACTCATGACGGAAAAGATTTTCTAGAGTTACGTTGTAGAATTACCCAAGTAACAACAGGAGTTCCTATCAAAGCAGTAATAGCATTTAAAGGTAAAACCATTTGATTTATCAGAATTTGGGAAACCAAATCAGCAAATAAGGCTAAAGTTGCTCCCATAATAATAACACTAGGAATTAATATCCGATGATCTGAAGTATTAAAAAGACTACGACAAAGATGAGGAATTGCCACACCTAAAAACGCTATTGGTCCACAAAAAGCAGTAATTGCTCCCGCTAATATAGAAGCACTGCTAATCACAGAAAATCTGGTTTTTTGTACTGTTAACCCTAAACTGCGTGCATAAGATTCACCTAATAAAAGTGCATTTAAAGATTTTGATTGCAGCACAGCAATTAATAAACCTACACAAATAACTGGAGTTAAAATAGCTAATTGTTGCCAAGTTACCGCAGTGAAACTTCCAAAAGTCCACATTATATAACTTTGAATCCGTTCTTGTGAACTAAATTGCAACAAAATACTTACCATTGCACTTGTCGCATATCCAAATAATAAACCTAAAATTAATAAAGTCATTGTATCTTGTACACGACGAGAAACAACTAACATCAATCCTAATACTGAAGCTGCACCAAAACTTGCCGCTATGACTAAACTAAAATCACCAATCATTCCTAAATCAGTTAATAACGTCGGTACAGTCAAACTTGCTGTCAGTAAAACCAACGCTACTCCTAAACTTGCACCAGAACTAATTCCTAATACAAAAGGACCCGCTAAAGGATTTTTAAATAGAGTTTGCATTTGCAAGCCACTTACCCCTAAAGCTGCACCAGCTAACGTTGCAGTTAAAGCTTTAGGTAAACGAAATTTAAGAATAATATTTGTCCAAGTTGTCTTTTCTGCTTCTTGTCCCAGCAAGATATTCATAACCTCATGAATGGGAATATTCACAGCCCCAAAACCTAAATCCAGTAAGAATGCCAAAATTAAACATAGTAGTAAAATCGAGAAAATCAAATATTTCTTATTAATAAATTTCCAGAGTGAAAATTTATTAATAACCTCATGCTTTTTGATTAACATCATTTATTCACTTTTTGATAGTAAAATAGGTTATGATTAGGTAATATTTCTGGATGAAATATTTTAATTAAATCAGATAAAACCACATCAGGGTTACTAATACCACTTTGCCAGTAGTCATTACCACCATTGGGACTAAGGCGAGCATTATTATTATAGAGATTTCCTTTTTTGAAAGCATGAAAATCACCATAACGATTATCTTCAGTCACAACATCTTTTAAACTGTTCCAAGATTGTCTAAGATTCAACCAATAATCAGCATTAGCAGCCCGTTCAAAAACAGCTTCAAAAGATATAGGTAAACTACCAGAAGATTTATCCTCACTCCAAAGATAATTTGCACCTGCGTCGGCTAGATATTTAGCCACATAACTATTACCACCTGGTGTATACCAAGTCCCTTTAAAATTGAAGCCTACAAACACAGTCGGACGATTTTTAACAGCTTTAGCTTTAGTAGCAATATCTTCGTATTTCTTAGCAATTGCAGCAAAGATTTTTTCCGCCTCTTCCTCCTTATTAAAAAATAAAGCAGTAAACTTTAACCATTCACTTCTCCCCAGTGGCGTATCTTCCATATATTCAGCATTTATCGCCACCTTTAACCCAGCTTCCAACAACTTAGGAAAACTATCAGTTTGTTGATTTCCAGTACCAAAAGTGGTAACTAACTCAGGATTAAGTTCTAAAACTTTCTCCACATTCACAGTAGAATTATTGCCAACAGATACCACCTTACCAGCCTTGATTCTGTCAATAAAATCTGGTGTAGTTACTTGTTTAATATCGCTAACACCGATTAACTTATCAACAACATTTAACTTAGAAAAATGTGGTAAATGAGTTGTAGAAAGAGAAATCACAGAATTTACAGGTGTAGTAAATATTTGGGATTTCTCGAACCCTGATGGTATTGGTGTACCGCATTGAACCAAAACATATTTAAAACCTGTTTTAGCATCTTTCCAGGGATTTTTAATCGTCACGACTTTGTAGTTTTTATAATATTCAACTGCAAAACCGATAGCATGAGTAACCTTCACCTTATTGGGAAAATAATCAACATTAGAATCATACTTTTGAACACAGCCATTATTAACTGAACTAACAACCGGACTATTCTGAGAACCTTGACAAGAAACAACCAAAACAGCAACTAAAAACAACTGACATAGAAAAATAATAACCTGAGACTTCCCGAAAATCATCTTCCATATTCCTCTTTGCGCCTCTGCGCCTCTGCGTGAGAAAATTACCCCAGAAAAACACCAACTAAGGATATATATATTCAACAACCTTATTTCCCTCAACCAAATGTTCCTGTACAATTCTTTCTGCAACTTCCGGCTTAACACGACTGTACCAAGTTCTATCAGTAGAATGATAAACAACAGGCCCTAACTTACAAACCTGTAAACAACCACTTGTTCTCACTTCCAAATCTAATTCCGCCTTCTCAACAGCAGCCTTTAAAGCCTCAAAAGTAGGTTGCCATTTTCGAGAAGGATAACAACGTCCAGAAGTGCAAACTGCAATATAGGCACATTTGAGAGGATTTTTAGTAAAAGGAATGGGCTTTTTACCTAATACATAAACATCTCTAAGTTCCTGATAAAAATCCAACTTTCTAAAATCAGCCTTACCTTCAGGAAGCAAATTTTCATCCTCTACATAGGGATTAGGTAAAAATATCGTCATAGCCTTTTCACCAGCACCATTCCAAAATTGAATACCCCAACTTCTGACTTCTCCTTCGGGATTTATTCTTCTATAAAATGCACCCTTATTAATCAAACGTTGCTGTCTTACTTCGATAGAAGTTTCAGCATTGGGACCACCTAGAGTTTCCTCAATACATAAATGAAAATGCCAATCTCTAGTAATAACAGTTAAATATCCATCATAGAGAACACATTTTTTAGGTGCTTCATGAAACTCCAACTCTAAAACACTACCTTGTTCCAAATGTCCCAAACCAACTTGATGCCAATTTTCATGAAATAAAGTATAAGCTAAACAAGCCAGAACATCACCTTGACAATCAAAAAACTCATACTCAATTTGCCAATCATTTCCCGTAGCTTCAATTGTTTTTTCATTTACTGGTGTTACCCAACAATTAAAATCAGCCATAAAAAACTCTCCTTATATTAAAACGTAGCACTCAAACCAATTTGAAAACCTCTACCTCCGTCAGGAAAACCAGGAAACAACTGATAACGCTGATTAAAGAGATTTTCCAAACTACCTGTAACTACCAGTTTATCACTTAAAGGTACACGCAGTTTAAAATCAAAAGTCGTATAACCAGATAAAAATTCTGTATTTGTATTATTAGTAGGATATCCATTTAAGGAATTCATTAATAAACCCAAATACAAACCTTGAGGATTTTCATAAGAAACTCCCAAATTTAATTTATCTGCACCAGCAAAGCGCAGTTCTTTGTCAATTTCCGCCGCATTAGAACTTTTCAAAATACGCGGATCATTTGCCGTGTAATTAACAAAAGTATAAATATTTTTGGCAAGTTGCAAATTCAAAGTCGCCTCAATTCCCGTAGTTTCCACCAGTCCGATATTTTCCCAAGTTCCTGTATTACCATTTACTGGTGGTGTCAGTCTCTTAAAGGCAATTGTATCAGATACGCTATTTTTGAAAAAGGTTAATCTTAGTAAACCAATATCACCAAGTTTTTGGTTTACTGAATATCAAAACTATCACCTCTTTCTGGTTTAAGTTCTGGGTTGCCAATATTGCTAGGATTGACATTAAATAAATTAGCAATAGTAGGAACTCGGAAATTTTTGATGTAATTTGCTCTTAAAGTTGTTGAGTCAGAAACAGCAAATTTTGTCCCCACAGAAGGAGATGTGACTGAACCATTTACCAAGGTGCTAAAGTCTTGACGCAAACCTAAATTAACGGTCAAACTAGGGATTAATGCTACTTCATATTTGGCAAATAATGCTCCTTGATTAATATCATTATCATAGTTCAATGTTTCTCTATTAGTAGAATAGCTAAAAGAAGTATTCCGAACATTGACAGTGCGATAATCAAAGCCATAAACTAAACTTTGATTTTTAGCAAAATTCCAACTGTGTGTGGTTTGAATTCCGTAGGAAGTTTGGTTGGTTTCAAAGCGACTTGAACCACTAGGATCAAAACGAGTATTCAAAAAATCACCATAAACTCTAGCTGTTAATAAAGAATTATTCCCACCTCCTAATTTTGAATTCCAGGTTAAATCAGTCAAAACTTGATCTGTATATTTGCGATTTCTATCTGTAAGCGAATTAAAAAACCCTTGTCCATTGACAGGAAAAGGAATTGGCACTCCTCCCGGTGTTCCTTGTTCTTTATTTAAGTATAAAGTCGAGAAACTGAGAGTATTTCGTTTTCCTAAATCTGCTTCTAATTTGACATTGAAATTGTTATAAAGTGCATCATTATTCCTCCTTGTTCCTGAAAAATTAGCTTCAGGAATAGAAAAAGGATAATTATTTTCTGCTTGGGTACGGTTATAACCTACAACCCAAGAAATATCACCTTTTTTACCGCTATTTTGAATACTCTGTTGATTGAGTCCATAAGCACCAATATTGACTTTTGCCTCTGTGGTAATTTTCTCTGTAGGACGACGGGTGATAATATTAATTACTCCCCCAATTGCATCAGAACCGTAAAGAGTTGAACCTCCTCCTGGTAATACTTCAATTCTTTGAATATTGTTAGTTGTAAATTCCGAAAGATCGAAACCACCACTTCCGGCATTATTAATTGGTCTACCATCAAGTAATATTAATACTTGACTAGTATTAGAACCACGAATTAATTGACCACTTAAAGCATTAACTTCTGTTCCTACTGTACCATCACCTAATATACCAGGCAGAAATTTAAGTGCTTCTCTGATGGTTCTCGCACCTTGCGCTGCCATTTCTTCACCCGTAATTACATAAATTGGCCGAGTAGAATCTTTGACTGTTCCTTCCTGACGAAAGGGTGAAAAAACAGGTTCATTTAATAATTTTTCAATGACATTTATTTCAATATCAGCTTCTTTTTCTTCAGTATCTGCTGGTGTATTTTGAGTAATTTTCTCTGTGACTGGTTCTTCGTGTTGGGGAATTTCTGCTGCTATAACTTTGTAATTCTCACACAATATGCCCAAGGTCATAGTTACACTAGATGCAACAATTTGAATTCCCAGTTTCGCAACTAAATTAGTAGACATTTTTTACCTAAACACCTGTATAACTAAAAATTTGAGCAAGTCAAAGTAGCAGTGTTTTTCATTAACCAGGACGGTAATTTACTCAATTACACGCCAGAAAAAGACTGCAACAATAAAGATAGAAAGAAGTCGCACTGCATTTATGTGAGAATAATAATCATTATCGCATAAATAGTAAAAATTGCAATAGCAGTTTGGCATCAATTCAACTAGTCACCAAGAGCAGCATACTTTTTATACTGATACCTAAGTAGGTTGGCATTGAAAATTGTCGTTATAGCAAGATAAACGCGGATAATTTTGTACTTCATTAGACTAGGAAATGCTAAGTAGGTTGGCGTTAAAAATTGTCGTTGGGGCAAGGGAACAGGGAACAGGGAACAGGAAGAGGTGAAAACATTCTAAATCTTCGCTGTTAAATAATTTTTCACCCCGTTTCGCTGCTGGAGAAATGGCATTGGTATCACCACCAAAGCGATATTTATCATAGGGAGAATTGACAGAAATCAAGCTGCGTTGAAAAGCTGCTAAAGCCTTAGTTAAATTACTCAGGTTAATAGGATATTTATCATTCTTAAAAGCATCTGTAAACATCTGCCGATATTTCGCGTCATCTCGCAACATTGCTAATATTTGTTTCTCCCTTCCTACCATCCCCATTTCCACTGGATGTTCCCCAAATATTGGCACTAAAGCTTGATTTTCCAACTTTGTCATTAAAGGATTAGCCCAAGTTAATACAGGGTTATAGGCAATATTCGCAAGACTCATGGAGTTACGAGAAATTAATTTTTACTTCTTGGGTGTTACTCGTTTGAGCTACAGTTTTGGTAACATCACCAAAATTTCCAGCCAAAATAATTACTGCTGTTGTGGTAGATGTTAATAATAATTGCCGTTTCATGGTTATTTGTATGAATATATAAAGTTAGTCTGAAAGTAGCCGTATCTCTACTGTATTCAATTTTCAGTTAAATAAATCACTAAGTCAAAAGACAAACTGTCAAACTTGATTTTCGATTTTGTGGGTTTGGAGAAATCGCTACATATTTAAATCAAAAGAAGCCTTAGTTTAAAAAACTAAGACTCCATGTGAGATTATTTAATATTTTCCTAATTTAATTAATGTTTTATTTGTTGATTCAAAAACTGATTTACAGGTTTGTCAACCATCCAATAAAGCCATTTCCTGTGATTACTTCCACAGCTATGAGTGAGACAAAACCAATCATTGCTAAACGTCCGTTGAGCTTTTCTGCGTATTCTGTAAAACCTACTCTTGGGGTTTCGTCTACATATACTTTGGGTTCAATCGCAAAGCTGTTGAGTTGACCGAGTTCGTTGGTGGTAAAGCCTTTAGCTGTCATGTTTTTTTCTTTTTTGTTTTCTTATGTAAATGAATATAACATTTTGTAAACATTTTTTGCAAGGGCTTGACATAAATAAAAAATACGGGATACCGTACAAAGTCTGTTGGGTATACCGTATAATCAAGTTCAGTTAGGGCTGAAAGGAAAAAATTTGTCAGCAAAGCCGTTGAGGAAACCTATACTGCAAGTACCTTAGATTGAGATTTGGTAAATAAATCAGCTAATTGACACTCTCAGGGAGCCAAGCCACTGAGATTCTACTGACAGAATTAGATTAAAGGTTTAGCCTAATCTAATCTCGCTGCGACCGTCAAACGCCGCCTAGACGCTCAATACAACCACCAATCAAGGTGTCGAAATTGCGCTTACTTTTATTGTTTTCAGTGTTTTCAGAGTCCATCACTAAGCCAAGATGCGGTACGCTCCACAACCTGCCATTACTTGCTATTTCTTGTCAATACTGCCGCTAGGACTTGAACCTAACCGTTGTTTCATAGGAGCCGGGATTTCTCCGTACTAGGATGTTTAAACACGTAGATGTTTATTGTTCTTACTCACGATTTCATTCTAGCATACCACAGGGATTAAAATCCCTCGTGCGATGCACTGAGCCTGTCGAAGTGTCGCTTCCCTCTGTTGGGAGCCAAGCCACTGAGTTTCCCACTTACCGCGAGGTCTTATGATGTGGTTGGCGATCGCGCCAATTACCCTTATGATATGCATAGCCCGCAATCAATGGTAAAGCCACAGTTGCTTCTGCAAATACCATTTGTTCAGTAGCTTTATCCACCTTGCCCCAAGAATGCGCCTCTTTGAGAGTAGAACCAGATAAAGCCCCATCTCGTTCATCAGCAACGGTAACTTGAATTGTATACTTGTGCATAATTGTATCAAAACCCAGCATTTCCGCTGCTACCACCGTATCCTGAGCAAAGTTTTTCGGCACACCACCACCAATCATCACCAAGCCAGTATAGTTTGAAGCTAGTTTACACTGGGTTAACTCCCGGAAATCTGAGCCATTCGTGGAATGGTCTAAGAGGTTGTTTGAAAAGTATCAGATGAAACCCATAATCTCCAAAAACCTAACCCCCCTGCCCCCCTTCCCTACCAGGGAATGGGGTTTTCAAAGCCTCTCCCCGCGTCGGGGAGAGGTTTGGAGAGGGGTCAATTTATACATTCAAAACTTTTCAAACATCCTCTAAGCAGATAAAAATTGCTGTGAAAAATTAAAATCCTAAAGCTCTTGCACTTTGATAGAAAATAAAACTTGTTACCCAAGCTAAACCAACAGACCAAACTACAGATATAACTGCAAATTTCCAACTTTTAGATTCACTTTTCAAAACAGCAACAGTTGACAAACAAGGGACATAAAGGAGAGTAAATAACATAAAACTATAAGCCTGTACCCAGTCAATTTGATGGGCAATAGTCCCCATTAAATCTGCACCCTGAGATTTACCATAAATTACCGCTAAACCACCCAAAACAATTTCTTTAGCAATAAAGCCGAAAATCAGAGCTACAGCCAATTGAGCATTAATTCCAATAGGTGCTAATAATGGTTGTGTGGCTTGACCGATCATTCCTGATAATGTTTGGGAACTGGCAATTGGGACACCAAAAGGCAAATTATTTAATAACCAAATCGCTACCACACCAAAGATAATAAACCGATTTGACCACTTTAAAAAATGCCTAATTTCCCCCCAAGCACGTAACCACATTTGCTTGATGGTGGGAAAGCGATAAGGTGGTAATTCTAATACCAATGGTTCTTTATTCGGATATCTGCCTCTAAACAAAAATGCGGTCAAAATAGCTGCGACAAAACTAAATAAATACAAACTAAATAAAACTACAGGTGCAATGTGAGGATAAAATAAAGCTGTAGTCATGAAAATAAATACATTCAGTCGTGCTGAACACAAAGAAAAGGGGATAACGAGCATGGAAAGCATTCGCAACCCAGGGGAACGCATCACTCTTGTCCCCATAATTGCGGGGACATTACAGCCAAATCCCATCAACGACATCACAAAAGAACGACCATCTAACCCCAATCGTTCCATAAAAGCATCCATCAAAAATGCTGAACGCGACAAGTAACCACTATCTTCTACAATGGCCATGCAGAAGAAAAATAAAACAATGACGGGGATAAAAGCCGCAACTGTTCCCATACCAGTA
Source organism: Dolichospermum sp. UHCC 0315A (assembly GCF_008121535.1). Lineage (GTDB taxonomy): Bacteria > Cyanobacteriota > Cyanobacteriia > Cyanobacteriales > Nostocaceae > Dolichospermum > Dolichospermum lemmermannii. The sequence continues at coordinate 3,743,825 of NZ_CP043056.1, read as the reverse complement.
TAAAGACCGTGAATTAAGAAACCTTTCAAAAATGCTGGTAAACCGCCTAATACTGGTTCTAGTGCTACTCCCTTAAACCAGTCCAGGGTATCTCCCATAAACTTTTGCACAGGTGTTCCCAGGGCATATACTATCTGGAACATCAAAAACATGGCTGCAAAAAACAACGGTAAGCCAAATACTGGATGTAACAGAATTCTATCTAAGCGTGTTGTCAGGTTTTCCTCAACTTGTTCCGGAGTATACACTGCATCCTCCAATAAGCTGCTCATTTCTGAGGCAATTTTGCTATCGCACGCAGAACACTGTGCTAAAGAACCTGCTGTGACTGCTTCTTGCTGTTGCTGGAGAGTTTGTGCGATCGCTTTTACTGCTTGATCATAACCATCACCATACTTAGCACTAATGGGCAGCACTGGTATTCCCAAATGCTTGGCTATTCTAGTAGGCTCAATTTTTACCCCAAATTTTGGGGCTTCATCTGCCATATTTAGTAATAATACTGCGGGAAGATGTAAATGTTTGATCTGTAAAGCTAGACTAATTTGGCGGTCAAGTTGAGTTGCATTAAGAATAATTATTACTAAGTGAATTGGTGTACTTTCCAAAAACCGCCGCACCACGGCCTCATCTTCCGAAAAACCCCGTAAATCATAAATTCCCGGCAAATCTACTACCTCGGCTTCTTCCTCACCAACCTTGATTTTTGCCATCATCAAATCTACTGTCATCCCCGGCCAGTTGCCGATACTTGCATTAGCACCTGTAAAACGGTTAAAAAAGGTAGATTTCCCAGTATTTGGCATTCCCAAAACCGCAATCTGTTTGATAGTCATATTCCCGTACTCACATTTGTAACTTCTATTTCTCTAGCTTCCCGGCAACGTAGCATCACTTCTGTTGTGCCAATGCGGACATGGAGTGGACCAGAAAGCCATCCCCGACGCAACATCACAATTTGCCTACCGGTGCGGAAACCCATTGCTAGAAGGCGCTGTTGTAATCCAGATTCACTGTGCAGTTGAGTAATTGTGGCAATTTGACCAGGCTGTAACAAGCCAAGATGATTTTTTACCATTATTTAGAAAAATTCTCAGTTGTATTGAGAGTAATTATCAATATAATCTCATATTTTTACAAAAATATCAAAATTATCTCAAAAGATTTATTCTGTACGGTTATATTCTAGGTTGGTTTTGATATGGGTATCTTTGCAGTTAATACCTTTGCATAGAACAAGTATAAAACGACCGATTGTCAAACCTTAAACGACCGATTGTCAAACATTTCAAAGCTTAAAACTTTTGGAAGTAATATAATGTAAACAAATATTAATGTGTATCCTGAATAGGTATTTAGCCCTTTTGCGTAACTCCCTTAAAGAGTATGGAAATTTTATCTAATACCCTAGCTTTATCACGCTTGCAATTTGCATTTACAGCAATTTTTCACATGATTTGGCCTGTAATCACTACAGGTATGTCTATCTACTTAATTGTTGTAGAAGGACTCTGGTTAAAAACCAAAAATACCACTTATTATCATCACGCTCGTTTCTGGTCAAAACTGTATTTACTAAACTTTGGAATCGGAGTTGCATCAGGTTTACCAATGGGTTTTCAGTTTGGGACTAACTGGGCCCCATTATCAGAAGCAGTGGGAGATTTCTTAGGTAGTATTCTCGGATTTGAAGGCTCAATGGCATTTATGCTAGAGGCTTCTTTTTTAGGAATTATGATGTTTGGTTGGGAGCGAGTTCCTCCTGCAATTCACTATTTAGCGACTATTCTCGTGGCTTTTGGGGCGAATCTTTCCACATTCTGGATTTTGGTTGCTAATTCATGGTTTCAAACTCCTAGTGGTGGACAAATGGTGAATGGTAAATTTATTGTTGATGACTATTTCCAAGCAATTTTAAATCCCTTCATGGTAAATAGTGTTCTCCATATGTTCTTGGCAACATTGGAGACTTCTTTATTTGTCATTGGTGGCATTAGTGCTTGGTATATTCTCAATAATCGCCATTCAGAATTTTTCAGCAAATCATTGAAAATAGTTTTAGCAATATCTATTTTTGTTGCTCCCTTACAAGTCTACATTGGTCACGCTAGTGGTGATCAAGTTTATCACTATCAACCAACTAAATTAGCAGCAATAGAAGCCCAATGGGAAACAATTCCCGCTGGGGAATCTGCCAAGTGGAATATATTAGCAATACCTAATAGAAAAGCGGAAAAAAATGATTGGGAAATTTCTATTCCTAATGGTTTAAGTTACATTTTAGATCTCAAACCCAAACTTTCTGAACCAGTATTAGGACTGAAAGAATGGAAACCAGAAGACCGTCCACCAATGATTCCCTTGATTTTTTATTCCTTCCGAATCATGGCAGGAATCGGCTTTTTCTTAGTAGGATTAATGCTGTGGAGTATCCTACAATGGCTCAGAGGTAAACTGAGTCCAAATAACTTAACTCAACAAAAATGGTTATTACGGGCTTGGATTTTAGCTGCACCTTTGGGCTATATTGCGATTGAAGCAGGCTGGATTGTGCGCTGTGTGGGAAGACAACCTTGGACGGTATACGGGCAAATTCGCACTACTGATGCAGCTTCTCATTTACCACCCGGTGAAGTGTTATTTTCTTTGACAGTTATTACTATTCTCTACAGTGTTTTGTTTGTTTGTGCGATGTTTTTTGGTAGCCGCATTATTCGTAAAGGACCAGATTTAACTTTACCAATACCTGGAGGTGAGATAAATACAGTAATTGCCACTGAATCGGTGACTCATCTTCCTGATAGTCGTCCTTTAGAAACGCCACAATAGAAAGAAGTTATATGACAGCTTTATTGCCAGGGGAAACGCATCTTATCAATAAGGACTATTTAATCTCAATAATGACCCAAAAATTTGCATTAATGTCTACTTATTGACAATAATTTAAACCATCACGATGACTCTGAAAAAATCCATCAAACGATAAATACCGATTCTTTCGTTTATACACAAAAATGGTATTTTGTCAATAAAATTTAGATGCGTTTCCCCTGGCTTTATTGCGCTTTTTACCACAAGTTTGGTTTTTCATTCTAGGGCTATTTCTGTTCCTGTATGTGCTTTTAGATGGCTTTGATTTAGGCGTTGGTATCCTCTCTTTGACTGCTTCTGATGAGAAACGCCGTAGTTTATTAATGACCAGTTTAGGTAACGTTTGGGATGCTAACGAAACCTGGTTAGTTTTGATGGCAGGAGCATTATTTGGGGCTTTTCCTTTAGCTTATGGAACAATTTTAAATGCCCTTTATCTACCTTTGATGGTAATGGTTGTGGGGTTAATTTTGCGGGCTGTTGCTTTTGAATTTCGAGAACATTCTGATAATAAAAGTTTTTGGAATTTTGCCTTTGGAATTGGCAGTTTTATTGCTGCTTTATTTCAAGGATTTGCCTTGGGTGGTGTATTAGCAGGAATCAAAGTTGATGCAGCCGGACATTTTACCGGAGGAATGTGGGATTGGTTAAGTTGGCAATCATTACTAACAGCATTAACCCTTGTCCAAGGTTATGTATTGATTGGTTCAACTTACCTGATCTTGAAAACTGAAGGGACATTACAAGAAACTCATTTTCGTACAGCAAAATTAGCAGCTTTGACAACTTTTATTGGCGCAATTTTAATTACCATTACTACGCCAATTGTCTATGAAAATGCTAGACTTAAACTATTTCATCAACCAGAAGTTTATATTTTTGCCATGATTCCTTTGTTGGGTATGCTGTTGATTTGGTTGCTGTTAGAAAGCCTAAACCGGAAAGAGGAAGTTGCCTCATTTGTTTACACAGCATTAATATTTCTGCTGACATTTATTGGTTTAGGATTTATTGCCTTTCCCTACATTATTCCCCCCACTATTACCATTTATCAAGCAGCATCTTCTGCTACTTCAATGGTTTTTATGATTACTTTCATTGGGTTTTTGATTCCGATTATGTTGTTTTACAACATCTACAATTACTTTGTCTTTCGAGGTAAGGTAGTCATCAGCGAAGAGGGAGATTGACACTCTCCGTGCGAAAGCCAAGCTCGTTTCTGCGGACAGAATTAAATTAATTTAATTCTCGCTAGGTTTTGGGTAAATCTTAATTTATGCTTAATTGGAGAACTCTATTGAGTTTCAATTTTGGTTTAACACAACTTTTAATTGTTTGTAATGTCTTATTCCACTCAAACCCTTAGCAACCCAGATATTTGGGCTGTTACAACTGATTTAACTACTCTCCGTCAAAAGTTACTAGATTTATTTTGCCAGCTTGCGTATCAAGAAGGTGATTTTGTTCTTTCCTCTGGACAACGTAGTTCTTACTATATTAATGGTAAACAAGTCACACTCCATCCTCAAGGTGCTTTGGCTATGGCGAGGTTATTGTTACCAATGTTGCCTGAAGATACTCAAGCTGTAGCTGGTTTAACTTTAGGTGCTGATCCGATTGTCTCCGCAGTTAGTGTGGTTTCTGTGTACGAAAATAGACCTATACCAGCTTTAATTATTCGCAAGGAAGCCAAGGGACACGGGACAATGGCTTACATTGAAGGTCCCAGTTTACCCCAGGGGGCAAAAGTTGTGGTTTTGGAAGATGTGGTAACAACTGGACAATCTGCGCTCAAGGCTGTGGAGCGGTTACAGGCGGCTGGTTATACGGTAGACAGGGTAATTTCCCTAATAGATAGATTGCAAGGTGGTGGGGCGTTATATGAGTCGGCTGGGTTACAGTTTGAGGCTTTATTCACAATTCAGGATCTTCAAAAACGCTATCGAGAAATTAACTGAGGAGTCAGGAGTCAGGAGTCAGGAGTCAGGAGGAAGAAAGAAGAAAGAAGTTTCTCCCCTGTTCCCTGTTCCCTATTCAAATCTGAGACATTTTGGCAATCAGATTGGTAATTTCCTGATAATATCGCGTGTTTCCTGACTGAGAATAGAGATCAGCAGATTTACGGAAATCGGCGATTGCGTCTAGCTGATTCCCCAAATGTCTATGTATGTCTGCTCTGACTAAATAAGCTAAAGGATAGCGTGGTTGCAATTGAATAGATTGATTTAAATCTGCTAATGCGGTATTTAATTCTCCTACTAGAAAGTGACTACGACCTCGATTAAACCAGTCTTCAGCTAAATTAGGGTTAATGCTGATGGCTTGAGTATAATCTGATATGGCTTTTTGGTACTCCTTTAGGGCATAACGAGCATTAGCGCGATCGCTATAAAATACAGCAGACTGGGAATCTAATCGTAAAGCTTCAGTAAAATCACTAATTGCTCCTGTAAAATCTTTAGCTATATAACGACTACTTCCTCGATGATAATATGCTGCTAAAGAATCAGAATCTATCTTTAATGCTTGGTTATAGTCTTGAATAGCTGTTTGTATATTACCTAACAACTTGTAAGCATCTCCTCGCTTACAGTAAGCTGAGGCAAATTCTGGAGATACTTCTATAGCTTGAGTATAATCTGCAACTGCACCAATAAGATCCTGTATAGCTTCTCGTACCATGCCCCTTCCATAGTAAGCTGTTGCTAAATGAGGATCAATTTGTAATGCTTGATTATAATCAATAATCGCATTTTCATAATTTCCCAGGTGGTGATGTGCATTTGCTCGAAAACCATATACTAAAACTAATGTAGGATTAATTTGTAATGCTTGGTTGTAATCTTTAATGGCATTTTCATAATCTCCCAAATTACTATGGACTAAACCCCGTTCATAGTATGCTTGAATATCATCAGGAACTATTTTTAATGCTTGATTAAAATCAGCAATTGCTTGATAATAATCTTGAATACGGACATAAACTAAACCCCGATTGTAGTAAGCTGCACCAAATTTAGGATTAATTTCTAGAGAACGATTATAATTAGAAATTGCACTTTGATATTCTTGCAAAGCATAATAACTGTTACCCCGATTATGGTAAGCTTCAGGAAAATTAGGATTGATTTTTATACATTGATTATAATCAGCAATAGCTTTTTCATAATTACCTAAAATATGAAAAATATTACCTCGATTAATATAAGCCATCGAAAAATTAGCATATAATTCTAAAGCCGCATCAAAATTAGCCAGTGCTTGTTGATAATTACCATCATGATAATGATCTAAACCCTGTTGGTGTAAAGCATTAACAACATCAAAATCAATATTTTTATTCATTTTGTAACTTGTAAGCACACAAAATAGATTTTACCACAGATAGATCAGATAGATACCCGATTTCTTTGAGAAGTCGGGTATCTGTTTTTTTGTTTAACTTATCAGTACAGCTTCCTGTTGAGACTTTTTAGATAAATCTACAATTTCACATTCCATATTATGTAAAGTAGTTAACATCAAATCATCACGGTGTTGCCAAACTGCAAATATTTTATCTCTACCATCATTTAGAGTGTCTAAATCAATTTTATAACCATCATTGACTTGCTGTAATTTCAAACCTAACAAACCTAAAAGTCGGCTTAATAACTTAATTCCCGCAACAGATTCTTTACCTCTAACTAAATCAATACCTAAAGCGCGTTTAATATGTCTACTACTTTGTCCAGCTACATTTTTTAGCCAAATTAAATCAGCGTCATTTTCACTAAATACTCTTTCTGTTTCCAGAAATTGCATTATTCCTAAAGCCCGCATAGCTTCTACTTTCAACGTATAAGTTCTTAAATCTGGGAGAAAAACTTTACCTTCACCCCACAATAACTGCTGACTCCATTCTTGCTGATCTTTTACATGAAAATATTCACTTTCATGAGTCAGATAATAATGAATTAATAATTGTCCATAATAACCTTTTTCATCCTGTAATTTGAGTTGGGGAGTAACTACAATTCCATACCTTTGTCTGAGAATATATTTATCAACTTGATGACGTTCTCCATTGCTAAGAGAATGTTTAGTTAATAGCTGTTCATATTCCACATAGTCAATATCTTTAGCATTAGCTACAGAATTTGCTGCTGCTGATTGATTTTGCTGCTTAATTTCTTTGATTTTGCGTTTAATTTCCTTGGCTTTTTGAAGACTTTGTCCCCAATCTTTTTGCACTTTAACAATTTCTACAATTAACCGTTTGCGATTTTCTACATCACTAGGTTCAGTGGCAAAAAAGGCTAAACGCAAATCACGAAGAATGTTATTTTGGACTTCATTACTTCGCATTTGAATTTGATGACCATCAGTTATTAATCCATCCTGCATTGATTGCCGATAAAGACGAATAGAAGCATTTACCCTAGCAGATAATTTTGCCCAAGTGCGTAAATGAATAGGATCATAAACTAGAGGTAAATCTACATCTATTTTATGTAATGGACTTAATAAAGCTAAGTTTTCTTTTTGATTTTCTTGATACCAATTAGACAGTAACCGATAATTTGTACTGCCACTACCAATTAAGCCAATACCGCGTTTAGCACACCAAACAATACGGGGAACATTATCCCTAACTCTTGCTAAAGCTTGACGGGCTTCTGAGTCAGGAATTACCCCTTGAAAAATGCCATAAACTCGGTCAAAATGTTGAACATCAATACTAATTCCTGTTCCCAAACTAGGGGTAACAAAAACAGTATCATAATCAGTGATTTTTTGATTAATAGCAGCTATCAAATCAACGGCTGCATGACCAGGTGTATTAGTAGTATGACTACTAACTACTAAAGTTTCAGGAAATTCTCTTCTGAGTTTCTGTAAACGTTCTTTTAAATAACGTTCAATAGTTTCACAACTGTAGCGTCCAGAACGACTATCAGTAGTAACATAGCATTTACGTCCAGCAATTAAATCTAATTCTAATTGATGAATTAGGGGTGTGGGATTGGGTGAATCATAAAAAGTTGTATCCCAACCTTTTTCCGGTTTCCATTCATTGACAACTACCCAAGGATTTAATTTAATTCCGGCTAAGGTCTGTAAATATTCTAAAGATACATCTGATAAATCGGCATCTTGGGCAATTATCAAACCTCCTGTTGTGAGAACTGTAGAAATTAGTTGTTGGAAAATACGAAGAATTTTAACTCGTTTTTGTTTACAGGTATTACTATTGAGTAAATGCCATAAAGACTGCTCAACCTCATCTAAAATTAATATGGCACCGTGCCAATCTTCGGGTTTTAATTTCCAAATTGAATCTACACATAATCCCAAAGATGGCGTAATTGGTAACGGAAACTTAACAGCTACTTCATCAGCTTCTATCCGCCATGATTCATGCTCAAAACCCCATTTAATCCCGATTTTATCACATAAAAACCGTCCCAAGATGATTCTATGGGTAATTAATAAAACTGGTTGATTATGATTTTTTGCTCGTTGAACAATGCTTTGTAATGCTGTGGTTTTACCTGTACCCTTGGCTGATTTCACTCCTACTAAACCAGAGGTAGGAAAGGCAATTTTTCCCAAATAAGGACGGTTAACAGTAAGTGCAGCGGGAATTGTTAACTCTGTATGGGGTTTGGTTTGGGCAATATAAATATCTAAATCTAGGCTTTGACGATAAGTTTTATCAAAGGCTGTTGCACCTTTGGCAATGATAAATTCATCAACTCCTTTTTCTTTGCCTGGAAGTTCGACAACTTTAACAGGACAGTTTTGTTGTTGAAATAAACAACCCAATTGAGAAATAGCATTATTGACAGCCGCAATTTTTTTGCCTTGGGTTTCAAAATCAAAACAAATATAAAAGTTGCGTTTTATGTTTGTGAATACTGCTAAATCAGGTATTAATTGCCGCCGGGTAACTTTGCCAAATTCATCTTTAATAACTCGATAACCGCTATTAATACCAGGAATAGCAATAGCAACATATCCTTGGCTTAAAAGGGCTGCGGCTTTTTTCACACCTTCACAAATGACAATGGCTATTTTATTTTTAATTACCCATGACCAAAAACCTTCGGCTTCACCATCATGATTAATAGTAATATTTTCCGGTATGGCTAAGTTGTAACGTTGGCCAACTTGTTGCCAAATTTGTAAGGATATGCGTAAACAAAATATGCGTGTGGGTGTGCTGGGAGGGTGTTCATATTTAATTGATTTGCCCTTTTGATTTTGTCGCGGTTGGTTGGGTTTAAAACATCCCCATTCCATCTTATGCCAATTATTGAGAGGGTCTAGTCCAGAACACCACCAACCACCTTCTGTAACATGGGTATACCGCTGTAACCAAGCATTTTTAATCATCCCTGTATTGGTGCGAGGGAGTTGGTCAGAAATGAGCAAATATTCATAAGCACTGATACCTTGAAGCGATTTAAAATTCAAAGGAATTAAGTCTAAGTTTATACCACTGCTCTTGACTAATTCTTCAAGGTGTTGTGGATGTAAAGAAGGCAGATGCATAAGCTGAAGCAGCTAAGGAATATAACAAGATCAAAACTTTAGCACGGCTAGGCTGATTTTTTATAAAATAATTTTTCAAATTTTAGTGTTATTTTTTTTACTTTGTTTTGATAAATACTTCTGTGAATATATCAAGGTGTGGTTAGGGCTGTGCAAGGAGCATAGATAGACAGTTTGCGTAACTCAGAAGCAGCACGGGTCATATTATTACCAATAGCTTGGGGACTTCCAAGAAATAAAATCCCCAGAAAAACTTAATAGACAATATGTTTTTTGAAAAAAGCTTGCACTCAGCCAAGCCTAAGTGTCGGGATAGGCCATTGCCACGACTCTAAACGGGCGCAGAGACAGAGTAAGACTAGCAACGGTTAGCGTCAGTCGGTGAAGCGTCAAGAATCACCACACCTTTAGGTCGGTGAGTATCTCAACAACCAGGCGGTAATTCTGGTAAAGTTTTTTGAAACCGGGAAAATTGGTATTCTATCCATTCCCCTACTTGTTGTTGGAATAAGGAAAATTCCCACACCCAATTTGTTTGTTCAAAAGCATCTGTAGTCATAAAAGAGAATTTTGCAAATGACTATTTACTTTTATCAAGTTTCCCAGCCCTATGGTTGTTTTTCTAACTTTTCTCCCCACAGTATTAACATTGACGGTACTGACTGGCCTACCGTTGAGCATTATTATCAAGCACAAAAGTTTGTTGGTAGTCCCGATGCTCCCATTATACCTTTAATTCACGCTGCTGTTAGTCCTGAACAGGCTGCTGCTTTAGGGCGTTGTCCCTCTCGTCGTTTCCGTCCAGATTGGGAATTGGTGAAAACTCAAGTTATGCGGATTGGGGTACTACAAAAATTTATCACTCATGCTGATATTAGGGAAATATTATTAATTACAGGTGATGAAATGCTTATAGAAAATTCCCCTACAGACTGTTTCTGGGGCTGTGGTGCAAATCATACAGGAGAAAATCATCTCGGTAAAATCCTCATGAGTGTACGTGCAGAAATCCGCTTACAATTCTTGAAAAGATGAAAACCTTTGATACTGGTCGCTTATATAAAATATTGTTTACTGAGAGTATCATCACAAAAAGCTGATATTCTAAACAGAGTTTGTAATTTTACCAAGTAGTAATTCTGATGAAAAGTAGAAAACAACAAGATAATTGGCTGATGTTACTGGTAGGTAACGGCTATATAACTTTGTCTATTAGTATTCTGTTGTTTGGTTGTGTGAGTGCAGTTACTGACTCTAACCGTGTTTTGGCAAAAGATGATTCCTCAAAAATTGCTCAATCTCCAGCAGCAACAAAGGAAAATGCAGAACGGCTTTTTGAAGAGGGACAGGCACTTTATCAAAAAGGATCAGCAGAGTCATTGCGACAAGCAATTCAAAAATGGCAAGAGGCTAGATTATTGTATCGGGCTGTGGGCGATCGCCGTGGGGAAGCTACCACTCTCAATAATATCGGTGCTGTCTACAATGCTTTAGGAGAAAAGCAAAAAGCACTGGACTATTACAACCAAGCCTTACCCATACGTCGGGCTGTGGGCGATCGCGGTGGGGAAGCTACCACTCTCAATAATATCGGTGCTGTCTACGATGCTTTAGGAGAAAAGCAAAAGGCACTGGACTTTTACAACCAAGCTTTACCCATATTTAGGGCTGTGGGCGATCGCAGTATGGAAGCTACCACTCTCACTGGTATCGGTGTTGTCTACTCTGCTTTAGGAGAAAAGCAAAAGGCACTGGACTTTTACAACCAAGCTTTACCCATACTTAGGGCTGTGGGCGATCGCCGTGGGGAAGCTACCACTCTCAATAATATCGGTGGTGTCTACTCTGCTTTAGGAGAAAAGCAAAAGGCACTGGACTTTTACAACCAAGCTTTACCTATAAGTAGGGCTGTGGGCGATCGCAGCGGGGAAGCTACCACTCTCAATAATATCGGTAGTGTCTACTCTGATTTAGGAGAAAAGCAAAAGGCACTGGTCTTTTACAACCAAGCTTTACCCATATATCGGGCTGTGGGCGATCGCCGTGGAGAAGCTACCACTCTCAATAATATCGGTCTTGTCTACTCCGATTTAGGAGAAAAGCAAAAAGCACTGGACTATTACAATCAAGCCTTACCCATACGTCGGGCTGTGGGCGATCGCGGTGGGGAAGCTACCACTCTCAATAATATTGGTCTTGTCTACTCTGCTTTAGGAGAAAAGCAAAAGGCACTGGTCTTTTACAATCAAGCTTTACCTTTAATGCGGGCTGTGGGCGATCCCTATGGAGAAGTTACCATTCTTGATAATATTCGTGCATTAGGAGGGTTTTAAGTATAGGCTTTTAAAGCTCACTGATGTTTTTTGTTTGTAAAGTTTAATTGCAAAAATATCCAATCTAATTTAAAGTTGTTATTCCAATAGTTGAAGCCATTAGAGCTTCCGTTCTATAAAACTTACCCAAAATTACCAAAGTCTAGACACATCTGAACAGCGATAACCTTAGTGCTTATTTCCTGTTTAATCACGGTCTTAGAATGACTTCTAAGAGGTTTGTCCGCTCCACAAGCTATCTCGGTAGAACTTACCGTTTCTGACCGTAGTTCCTCAAAGGAACCGCTACGCTACAGGGATAAAAATATCCGCAAACCATCGGTCAATATTCTTAGCTGCGTTGAGGTCACGATCCTCTGTATGTCCACAATCAGGACAAACATAAACGCGGCTTTTTAATGGCATTTTATGACGATGATTACCGCAGTTAGAGCATATTTGCGAACTAGGAAAGAACCTATCCACAAGGATTAATTCACTCCCGAATTTCTCAGTTTTGTACTCTAATTGCCTTTGAAATTCATACATCCCACAATCTGCAATTGCACCCGCTAATTTGTGGTTCTTCAAAAATGCCTTAACGTGCAAATCTTCTATCTTAATTATGCTGTGGTTTTTAGCTAGATAGTAGGTTAATTTGTGAATAGAATCCTTGCGAATATTAGAAACTTTGGCGTGTAATTTAGCCAATTTTCTCACAGCTTTTTTGCGATTATTAGACCCCTTTAGTTTTCTGCTAACGCTACGCTGTAAACGTTTCATGCGTTTACTCTTATGGCGGTAGGCTTTAGGATTCTCGAATACTTCACCATTACTACAAACTGCTAACTCCTTAATTCCTATGTCAACGCCGATGGTCGGTCTGTCTGCAAGTATAGGAGGTTTTTCAACTTCGTATTTAACAGAAATAAACCATTTATCAGCCTGTCTAGAAATCACGCAATTATGAGTTACTGTAATCGGTAAAGGTTCTGCTAAACGTACCCAGCCAATTGACGGTAATTTAATTCTTTTACTATCATTTTTAATTGCTGGTTTCGCCTTAGTTCCTGACTCCAAATAGAAAGAATCACGTTGACCTTTCTTTTTGAATCGGGGTTGTTTCGATGTCTTCCTAAAACACCTATCCCATGCTTGGCGTAAATCAGCTAACGCCTTCTGAGGGATATTTTTATTAACTTCGTAATACCAAATATGCTCAGATTTTACCTCAGCAACTAACTTTTTATGCAAGTCAATAGCTGATGGTAATTTAAGTTTTTCGCCTTCTTTGCGAGTAGCTAAAATATCCTTGATTTGAGCATTTGCCCAGTTGTAAGCGTGTCTAGCGACTCCAGAAGCCTTGCGAAAAGCTGTAATCTGTCGGTTATTTGGAATTAGTGCAGTTTTGAATGATAAAAGCATTGATTCGACCTTCAATGTTGTGCTATGATGTCTAGTATATCAGACATATTAGGATTTGGCAATGCCTCGGATTAAATTTAAACCACAAAATAAAGTAGCCTACGATAAATCACCCTTGCAATTTAAGGTTTTACCTGGAGTCAGGGAAAAAATTAAAACCGTCCCTGACTGGCAACAACGGTTGAGGGAATTTGTTGATCAACTTATTGAAGACTTGGACAAACAGTAACATAAGGCTAGTTATGGGTAGAAATTATCAAGCTGTTTCTACCCCCAAACAAATCATCACAGTTACATTGACATTAGACCTGCATACGTTACGCGCTATTTTCTTAGCGTGTTCAATCCGTTGCCGTACGGGCGAAGCATTCGCGCTGTTGAGTTGTCGGTTGGTCGCATAATTTTTATAAGCGAATGCTTCGCCCCTACTTTTTTGTAAATCGTTTATTATACAATATATACAAAATGTCAGTGCAGGATTTATCCTGCAATTAGCCTTCATCCCGCAACTGTTGCACAGGTGTGTGCTGCTGAGTCGGACACGCCTTCAAGGGTTTTCGGCATTCTCCTTATAAAACTGATTGGTGCGAATACTTTGGACTGGAGTTTTAAATGACTATTACCAGCATTTCACAGACAAAACCTTTAACAGACACAGAATTACAAAAAATTAACGCCTATTGGCGTGCAGCCAATTATCTCTCTGTTGGACAAATATACCTCCTCGACAACCCTCTTTTGAGAGAACCACTCCAACAAAAACACGTCAAACCTCGACTATTAGGACATTGGGGAACTACCCCAGGGCTAAACTTGATTTACGCCCACTTTAACCGAGTTATTAAAAAATACGACCTCAATGCAATTTACATAGCTGGTCCTGGACATGGTGGACCCGGAATTGTTGCCAATACCTACTTAGAAGGAACATATAGCGAATATTACCCCAACATCTCCCAAGATGAAGAGGGAATGCAAAAACTATTTAAGCAATTCTCCTTCCCTGGTGGTATTCCCAGTCATGTCGCCCCAGAAACCCCTGGTTCTATCCATGAGGGGGGAGAATTAGGCTATGCTTTAGTTCATGCTTACGGTGCAGTATTTGATAACCCTGATTTGATAGTTGCGGCGGTTGTGGGTGACGGAGAAGCGGAAACTGGACCCCTAGCAACTAGCTGGCATTCTAACAAATTTATCAACCCTGTTACTGATGGTGCAGTTTTACCAATTCTGCATTTGAATGGATACAAAATTGCCAATCCCACAGTATTAGCACGGATACCCCATGGGGAATTGGAAAGCCTATTTATCGGCTATGGCTATAAACCTTACTTTGTTGAAGGTTCTGACCCGGCGGAAGTTCACCAAAAAATGGCGGCAGTATTAGATACAATCATTCCTGAAATTCAAAGTATCCAAAGAGAAGCGCGGGTACATGGTTTCCAAGCACGACCGCAATGGCCAATGATTGTTTTACGCACTCCCAAAGGTTGGACTGGACCCAAGGAAGTGGACGGGAAGAAAACAGAGGGTTATTGGCGATCGCACCAAGTCCCTTTTAGTGATATAGCTGGTAAACCGGAACATCTGCAATTGCTGGAAGATTGGCTAAAAAGTTACAAACCTGAAGAACTTTTCGACACCAACGGTCAACTGATTCCCGAACTGGCAGAACTAGCCCCCAAAGGTCAGCGTCGCATGGGAGACAACCCCCACGCTAACGGCGGAATTTTGCTGCGTGACTTGAAAATGCCTGATTTTAGCAACTATGCTGTAGAAGTATTTAAACCAGGAACAGTTAACGCTGAAGCTACCAAAGTTACTGGCAAGTTTCTCCGCGACATTATGAAACTCAACGAAGAAAGCCGTAACTTCCGCGTTTTTGGGCCTGACGAAACCGCCTCAAATCGTTTAGATCCTTTATTTGAAGTGACAAACCGCGCTTGGGATGCGGAAACTCTCCCGGAAGATGACCATTTATCACCGGACGGTCGAGTTATGGAAATCCTCAGCGAAACCAATTGTCAAGGCTGGTTAGAAGGATATTTGTTAACAGGTCGTCATGGTTTCTTCTCCTGTTATGAAGCTTTTATTCACATCATTGATTCCATGTTCAACCAACACGCCAAATGGTTGAAAACAACTCGGCATATTACTTGGAGAAGACCAATTGCCTCTTTAAATTATCTTCTCACTTCTCATGTTTGGCGACAAGATCATAACGGGTTTTCTCACCAAGATCCTGGTTTTATTGATCATGTAATTAACAAAAAATCCGAAATCATTCGTGTTTATCTACCACCTGATGCTAATACTTTGCTATCAGTAACTGACCATTGTTTAAGAAGTCGTAATTATGTCAATGTGATTGTGGCTGGTAAACAACCTGCATTACAATATTTAGACATGGATTCGGCAATTAAACATTGTACTAAAGGTTTAGGAATTTGGGAATGGGCTAGTAATGATCAAGACAGTGAAACCGATGTAGTTATGGCTTGTGCTGGAGATGTTCCAACTTTGGAAACTTTAGCGGCTGTGGATATTTTACGGCAACATTTCCCAGATTTAAAAGTGCGAGTTGTTAATGTTGTGGATTTGATGACTCTACAGCCAAAAAGTGAACATCCTCACGGTTTAAATAGTAAGGATTTTGATACTATTTTCACAACTGATAAACCAATCATCTTTGCCTTTCATGGTTATCCTTGGTTAATTCATCGTCTCACCTATCGGCATACAAATCATCAGAATATTCATGTGCGTGGTTATAAAGAAGAAGGAACAACAACCACACCTTTTGATATGGTGGTAATGAATGATTTAGATAGATTCCATTTAGTTATGGATGTGATTGACCGTGTACCAAAATTAGGTTCTCAAGCAGCTTATGTAAAACAAAAATTGCAAGATAAGTTGATTGAACATAAGCAATATATTCAGAAACACGGTGAAGATATGCCAGAAATCCGCGATTGGACTTGGCCATATTAATAATTGAGTTAAGCTGATTTTATAGGTAAGGGTTTAGCAGTGCTAAACCCCTACACATGAGATAACAATAAACAATTTATTTTTCTATTGATGCTGCAAAAGTTGTCCCTATTTCTCTGAATAATTTAGTATTTTATAATTAGTTTTTTGTAAAATTATAATTATCTATTTTCTAATATAAGTAGGTGAACACAATAAAACCAAACTGTGTAAAGAAACGTAAAATCGCCCAAACCCTCTTCACTCTTGCCTCTTGCCTTTTGCCTTGCCATAACGACAATTTTCAACGCCAACCTACTTACTTCTCTCGACAATAGGTAATAGCCCAAATTAGCAACTATTACCCATTATCAAGAATTAAATTAACCCAATAAACCTTGGATTAATCCAGAATTACTGGTTAAGAAGAAAGCGACTACTGCGCCACCGATACCACCAATCAAGAAAGCACTGGTGAAATTATTCCAACTTTCCTTAGAGTTAAAAGCATCAACAGGAGGATTGGGTACAGCAATACTAGCAAGAGCTTTACCAGGGTTGCTGTTAGCATATAGGGATAGGCAAGCTGTCAAAATTACAACCAATCCAATACTACCCAACAAACCAGCTAAGGTAGCATTGGGGGCATTGCGTAAAGGACCTAATCTATGGAAAGGTCCAAATAGTAAATAACCATGAGCCATACCGACTTCCAAACCGCGTCTAAAAGGATTTAGACCGGGGCGATAAGCTGGTAAGTTGCTAATAAACCACTTCACCAAGGGAGCGGAATTGATGGGGGTTTCTAGATCGCCTTTTTGTGGATCACGTGCTACTGCTGCCATAACTTTTCGATTCCTTGGATCACTAGGTGGGTTTTTGATGAGCTTACTGGTTGAGTCATGTTGTTTGCTCGCTTTTAAATGAGAAAGATGGCATTTTTCATAAAAATTAATTTTGCCACTTTCTCATTTAGAAAAGTATGAAACCCGGAAACAGTGGACAACATGACGAGTTTCATACATTAGTGAAGATTGCTAATTTGAGTGATATTTTCACCTAACTAGGTTTGATAACTCAATGAGACAATCTACAAGCATAAGCTAATTTACTTAGCTTTTGTAAACCGGATTTTCAACCTATAGGGGGTGGAAAAGGAGGTCAGGGAAGAAGCGATTAAATTCAATCAAAATCCCGGCTGTGATTGTCAACCAGATAGTTGCTGCAACGGGAGCAGTGGAAATGAATGTAATCAAGTAGTTGGTTTCGTTACCTTTTTCAGCCATGAATTTAGTCTCCAGAATGAGTGATTGAAAACAAATGAATTAACGTGGCGAAACGGTAATTTCTGAATCCTTCGCGGTTAATTCGCCGGAGAGCAATTCCTTGATTGCTGCTGCGGGCCAAGCAAAACCGGAGGTGATGATAGGTAGAGCAATACCCAAATCAATTTGGATTTCTTTTTGCTCCGCATCTGATCCTGTTTTGATTGCTTGGAGATAAGCACGGCCTACCCAACCAATCCAACCAGCAATGTAGAGGAAGAGAATACTAGGGATTAAAAAATCACCAGCATGATCAAGACTGCCATCTACAATCAAGTGAGGATAACCTTCAGGTCCACAGAGCGCCTGAGAATAACGTTCAAACCGCTTTTTGCCAGATTCGGGGTCAGTGGTGGTGTTGCGGGCATTTAGTGCTAGCTCTTGAAAGGCGGGAGAGTCTTTACAAGGAACAAGGTTTGCGCCTAGTGCATTAGCTTCAGGAGCAAAATTGAACCAAAGAGTCATCACCAAAAGCAAAGCAAACAATCGTCTCATGGAGTTGTTTCCTTTTATTACAAAACGAGAAGTTTCTTGTACAAAACGAAGCGGCTTGTACAGTCTTTATTTTAGATAACTAGGAAGTTATCATACTCTTGGCTGGGAACTGAGTAAAGTTTAAGTCAACAAAAGTTAAAGCTTCTCAATCAAAAGATAGGGAAGCAGGGTAGGAAGCAGGGAGTAGGGGGCAGGGGGAGATATGAGAGAATGTATATTGCCAATTACCAATTACCAATTACCAATTACCAATTACCCATTCTATGACAACCGTTCTAGCCATTGAAACCAGTTGTGATGAAACTGCTGTTGCAATTATTAAGAATCGTGAAGTGTGTAGCAGTATTGTTGCTTCACAAATTTCTATTCATCAACAATATGGTGGGGTAGTACCAGAGGTGGCCTCACGTCAGCATTTAGAAACCCTGAATTATGAAATAGAGCAAGCAATGGAGTCTAGTCATCTAGATTGGAGTCAGATTGATGGGATAGCTGCCACCTGTGCGCCTGGACTAGTAGGAGCGTTGCTGGTAGGATTAACGGCTGCCAAAACCCTGGCAATTGTCCATGATTTGCCTTTTTTGGGAGTGCATCACCTGGAAGGTCATATTTACGCGACTTACTTGAGCGAGCCAAGTTTAAATCCTCCCTTTCTTAGCTTACTTGTTTCCGGCGGTCATACAAGCTTGATTTATGTGAAAGATTATGGTATATACGAAACCCTGGGAGAAACCCGTGATGATGCGGCGGGTGAGGCTTTTGACAAGGTGGCGCGGTTGTTGAAACTGGGTTATCCCGGTGGACCAATAATTGACAAACTGGCACAAACTGGCAATCCCCAAGCCTTTGCATTACCGGAGGGCAAAATTTCTTTACCGGGTGGGGGTTATCATCCCTACGATTGTAGTTTTAGCGGATTAAAGACAGCGGTATTACGTTTAGTGCAGCAGTTGGAGAAAGAGGGTAAAGAAGTACCAATTGCCGATGTAGTGGCTAGTTTCCAGGATACTATAGCGCGATCGCTGACCAAAAGAGCGATCGCCTGCGCTCGGAACTATGGATTAGATACCATTACTGTAGGTGGTGGCGTAGGAGCTAATAGTGGGCTGAGAAAGCATTTACAAGCAGCAGCCAGCAAACATAACTTACGGGTTCTATTCCCACCCTTAAAATTTTGCACTGACAATGCCGCCATGATTGGCTGTGCAGCCGTCGAACACCTCTCACGTGGCAGAACTTCCCCACTCACATTAGGAGTCCATTCCCGGCTCTCACTGAACCAAGTCATGCAGTTATACGAAAATTAATTCAGGAGTATGGCTAACGCCACGCTTCGCTATCAGGAGTATGGCTAACGCCACGCTTCGCTATCAGGAGTTCAGGAGGAAGAAAGAAGAAAGAAGAAAGAAAGTTACCAATGACAACTGACAACTGTACGGGCGAAGCATTTGGAGAACTATTTTTGGCAATGACCGATAATTTATCTTCCAAATGCTTCGCCCCTACTAACAACTGTACGGGCGAAGCATTTGGAGAACTATTTTTGGCAATGACCGATAATTTATCTTCCAAATGCTTCGCCCCTACTAACAACCATTGGTGACAATTGACCGAATATGTTCAGCTACGGCTTCTGGTTGCTCTAACATAGCTAGATGTCCACAATCAGGAATTTCAATCACATTATCGCCAACGGATTGGAAAAGCCAATGAAAACTTGCTAAATGGCGGATATATTTGGGTTCAATCACCTTATCGTCAGCGCCAGCTAAAAAATAGACTGGCTGCTTTAATTTTGAGACTAATTTGGGTAAACAGTTAATTTCTGCTTCCGTAGTCGAGTCAAAAAGAGTTCCCAAAGCAGCTTCTGAATCAGCAACAATAAAATCAATCAGTCGTTGACGCGCCCAATATCGGTCTAAAGGATGTAATACACTAGCTTTAGTAAACAACAAATCAATCAAAGGCATTTGTGAAAGCCAACGAGGACGGACTTGTAAAAATTTTTGCCCAGCCGCACGAAATTGCTCAAACGCTTCTTTAAGATAAATCCCACCGCCTGCATTAATACAAATTACACCTTTAACACAATTAGGTAATTGAGTCGCTGTCCATAGAGCAATAGTGCCACCCAAAGAATGACCAATTAGCCAAGCACTAGAAATATTCAGGTGTTGGAGAAGCACAGCCAAATCCCGAGCATAAGCAGATGGAGAGTACATAGAATCCAAAGACAAACTAACCATACTAGAGTCTGTAGCAGTCAGTTCTATATCTGATGTCACCTGGGACTGTGATTCACCAAACCCTCGCAAATCGTAAGATAAACACTGTAAATCTACTGATAGACGAGAAATCACAGGTTGCCAATATACGCTACTATTTAGCCAACTGTGGATAAATACTAAAGTATGGGGGCATGATGTGGGAGCAGTTAGCTCATAAGTATGTGGAACGCCTAATATTTCTATTGTTGCCATAATTAAATATCGTCCCCTCAATAGTGGGTGCGACTCAATACAGGTTTTTGGTAGTGCGGGCATCTTGCCCGCGTGAGCGAGACGCTCACACTACAGTTCATCATTGTCTGTTTATAAAAGCAGCAGCGGGTAAAATTGTCACTCAAGCGGGAAAGATACTTGAATTTCGGAAAATTTTTGCCTTTGGGTGAGTTTTATGGAGTAGTGTGAAAACAAAATGCTAGAGTTGAGAGTGATTGGGAAGAAACACCTGATAACTAGCTGTGAGTATTACAAATCGCTAAAACACCTAGAATATTTCTAGTGGATTGGCAAGCAATGATCATAGTGATGTTAAATGTGAATCAACACTTTTAAAAAGTGGAAACCAATTTTAGTCATACTACCCGAACTGCATTGGCATGGGTTTTTGGAAAACTTGGTTTAGCACTCCTGAATCTTTAGC
This sequence comes from Dolichospermum sp. UHCC 0315A, assembly GCF_008121535.1. Classification (GTDB taxonomy): domain Bacteria; phylum Cyanobacteriota; class Cyanobacteriia; order Cyanobacteriales; family Nostocaceae; genus Dolichospermum; species Dolichospermum lemmermannii. The sequence continues at coordinate 3,722,962 of NZ_CP043056.1, read as the reverse complement.
GGCAAATAAAAACACTGCTGTTAATGAGCATACAGCGGAAGTTGATGGTAATTCTAGTGTAGGTAAGGATCAAATCGTTTTCAGTACGGAAAGAGATATTGACCTTTATGAACTCGAAGAACTCTGTGATGCAGTTGGCTGGTCACGTCGCCCCCTGAGAAAAGTAAAAAAAGCTATTGAGCATAGTTTTCTCGTGGCCTCTATGTGGCAAGTACGAGGAAATAAAAAGCGTTTGATTGGTTTTGCCCGTGCTACCTCAGATCATGCTTTTAATGCCACTATTTGGGATGTAGTCGTTCATCCTGATTTTCAAAGTAGAGGTCTAGGTAAGGCATTAATGAAATATGTCCTCAAAAAACTTAGGAATGAGGAAATTAGTAATGTCACTCTTTTTGCTGACCCTCATGTTGTAGATTTCTATAAGACGATGGGCTTTATGTCAGATCCTGAAGGTATAAAAGGAATGTTTTGGTATCCTCAGTGATAAACGTGGCTGGGGTTTGGGGATTAGGGAACTAAGTATATTTCCCTAAATCTGATTTTTCTGGATTATTGGGTTTGCATTTATTCTTTTTTGTGATATGATAGTCGAGATAAACCAAAAAAACATAATTTGATTTATGTGGAACTTGGTTTCTGTGACTTTACGGGATGTAGCGCAGCTTGGTAGCGCGCCTGCTTTGGGAGCAGGATGCCGCAGGTTCGAATCCTGTCATCCCGATTTGTAAGTGGTTATATTGGTAATTGCGATAATACAGCGGCACAGCGTTTTTTAATTGATATCTCCACTGTCTAAACTGTGATTTTTAGGATTTTGATGATTTTTAGGATTTTTATTTGATGGACTATCATATCTTTCCTACATCATAATTTAGGTAATATCTCAAAATCCTTACATTCCAAAAAATCAGACTTCACACAACATCCTGTAAATCCTTTAATCCTGAGTATCCTGATTCAGACAATGTATTTCGCGCAAAGTCGCAAAGGAGCAAAGACGCAAAGAAGAGAAGGAAGAGATTTTCTTTTTCAGCCATTATAGGGGTTGAGCAAAAAATCAAATCATGTAAATCCTTACATCCTGGATATTATCTCGACTTCGCTCGATAACCACCTGATTCTGACAATTATAATTATAGGAAATGTTGGGTTTCCTTGCGTCAACCCAACCTACTAGCTAACGCACTGTGATTTATGTTGTGTAAGTGCGTACCGTTATAGGTTAAAATATGGGTGTTTATATGCCTGAAATTTAAGTATTACGATAAACACACCAATATCTATGAATAACAGACCTGGAATTATTCTTAAAAAACCTCTTCCTTTGGGACAAAAAGATATTAATGTGAATTGGCGTAATGTTTTTGCGGCAACAACTAAGGCTTTGCTAAATTTGGGTTTGCAGAAACCTGGTGTTGCCATACAAAATCTTGTTGATATTGGTATGGCTATTGGAATAACAGATCAACCGGGAGAAATTGCTTGGTTATTAATTTCTGCGGCTTTAACACAGGCAATGGTTCATCTCATAGGAGATAATCAAGATTTACTACAGGAAGTCAGTCAGGGGAAAGAACTCAAAGAAGATCAACTGCGGGAAATTTTGGATCAGCTTTTCAATCAGTGTTTAGAAAAATTAGAATCTGAAAACATTCCTATTTATTCATTTGCATTTGTTTAATCCAGAGGCTGATGTAGTTGAGGCAATTAGTAAATTTATTGAATCAATGCGCGATATGCCTTTGCCAGCTAATCCTTTGAACTCAGAAAATTTTGTTGATAAATTATTGATTATTTTTGATGGTTTGGATGAGTTGGCAATGCAAGGGGAAATGGCGGAAAGAGTTGCCCAAAAGTTTATTAGTGAAGTGAGAAGATTGGTTGATTTATCTAATCAGACTAAAACTCATTTATTAGCTTTAATTGGTGGACGAGAAATAGTAGTCCAAAGAAATGAAAGTGAATTTCGTAAGTCTAAGCAAATTCTTCATATTTTACCTTATTTTGTAGATGAAGAAGAAATAAAAAACAGGAATTTTATTGATGATAATAATTTATTACAAATAGATCAAAGGCAGATTTGGTGGGAAAAATATGGTGAAGCTAAAGGTTGTGGTTATAGTAAATTGCCAGATGAGTTAGATAGAGGGAATTTAAGAGAAATTACTGCTCAACCTTTGCTGAATTATCTTGTAGCTTTAAGTTATCAAAAGAATACAGTTAAATTCACAGAAGACAGCAATCTCAATGAAATTTATGCCGATTTAATTAGCAAAGTTTATCAACGAGTTTGGGGAAATAACCACAATCCACAAATTCAGGGAGTGAAAGAACAAGATTTTGTTCGCATTTTAGAAAGTATTGCTATTGCGGCTTGGCATGGTGGAGATATTAGAATTACAACTTTGTCGGAAATTGAAAAATATTGTGATAGTAAGATTATAGACCGGATTTTAAATATTTTTAACCAAGATAAAAAAGCTAGTTTTACCCGGTTGTTAACTGCTTTTTATTTTCGGCAACATGGAGTTAAAAACCGGGAACAGACTTTTGAATTTACGCATAAAAGTTTTGGGGAATATTTAGCAGCTAAAGGTATTGTCCGGCAATTGACGCTGATTCATAAAAATTTACAAGAACATCAAAAAGATTCTGATGATGGCTGGGACGAAAAACAAGCGTTAGAAAATTGGGCGAAAATCTGCGGTTTAACGGCAATGGATGAGTATATTTTTAAGTTTATTGTTGATGAAATTCGTTGGCAAAAAGATAATTCTAAGGTTGATATTGGTGCATGGCAGCAGACGATGTGTAACTTGATTAGCTATATGTTAAAACATGGTATGCCAATGGAAAGATTATCAATAAGGGGCGAATCTTCAACGGGCGTATCTTCAAGGGGCTTATCTTTAAGGGGCGAATATTATTGTAATGATTGAGATTCTTTTTCGAGTAAATTTTGTAATTGTTGGATTAGTACAGGAATATCATTATTAATTCCTTGCCATATCAATTTGAGCCTAACCTGAAAATATTCATGGGTAACAACATTTCGCATATCACCCATTAATCGCCAAGGAATTTCCGGGTAACGTTTCTTTATGTCTTCAGGAATATGTTTAGAGGCTTCACCAATAATCATGTAGTCGTAAAGTACGGCTTTGACGATAACTTTATTTTCGCAAAATGTTTCAAAGGTCAGTCCTGCTGCACAGTCCCTAATTGTACAGGTGGAGTCAAGAATATCCTGAATACGAACCAGCCAATTTCTAGAAGACATAGACAATATCCTCTAGAATTGGTTGGCGCAAATGTTCGCGTAAAGCATCTTTTGTTCCCATATCTACCGGACATTTTAATAAATCTTGAATATAGAGTTTAGCTTCAATAAACTGAAATAAACTCATTGATTCCGATAATTCTGCTAATAAATCCACATCACTATCAGAACGAGCTTCATTACGAGCAACAGAACCAAATAATTCCAGGGATTTTACTCCTAAATTTTGTAATTCTTGTTGATGTGTTCTGAGAATTTGTAATACTTCTTCACGGTTCATAATTTATTCATCCTCATTAATTTGAGCATTGAGTTTATTATCAGTCATTGTTAATTGATTTAACTCCCATTTGTGTAATTAAGGTGGTAAGAGAAACTTGTCTAATTTGAGCTAATTGAGTTAAATATTCCATGCGTTGAGCTTGATATTTTTCTACTTGTTCAGTTAATTCTAAAAGTTGTTCATATTCTGATTCCGTTAAGGTTTCTTGATGGCGTTTTTCTATCAATATTTGATATTGATGTTGTAATTCTAGAGGCAAATCTTGATTGATTTTGAGTAATAATTCAGATTCCTGTTTTGATAAATTAGGCGCAATTTTTTGAGCTTTAAATTGCAGAAATGTCTCGATAAATTGATCTAATTCAGGTTGACTTAATTGCTGAATAGCTTGAAGTAAATCTAATGGTGAGACTTTGATTTTAATAGTATTCATGATGTTTTAATACTACAGATTTTACTTTTCGATATATTGATTATAGCGACTGTAAATCGCCAAATAATGTTTGATTGTTTATTGTTTCCAAAAATCACAATCTAACATAGAATCTATGTCAGAAGAATATGGACATACATCGGGAAATGTAACTTGTGGATAATCTTTACGAACTCCTTTAATTGCTAGTCTCCAAGCTGTATTAAAAGATTCATCCCAGATATTTTTCAAACTTGGAGAATCTTCAAGTTCTAATTCTAATTGTCGTCGTTGTTCATTAATTGTTATTTCCCAACCCCGATAATTATCTGGTGAATTAACGTACAATCTTTTGAGTAAATGTTCTAGCAGAACCAAAAGTCGGCTTTTAAGTTCTTTTTTTTCTGATCTTCCCAAAGTCTCAATTTCCTCAATTAAATTTTCTAAATCTAGGTGGTCAAAATCTTTGGACTTGAGTTTATTAACTATATCTGTTGTCCACAGTAAAAAGTCACGCTCATAAAGAGAAACTTCCATAATATTCCTCATCTATTTTTTGTTAGTTCTTTGAATGTTATTTTACCTTTATCCTAACAAATCTAACAAATAATAACTTACATTTGCCAAACCGCTATGATTTTCACCTGAAAGAACCATTGTTCCATCATTTTTATGCACGTTCCCACAACTATCCAGATAACCAACTTTGACATCATAGGAATCATAAATATTCATGTCTGTTCCTAAACGACCTTTGTATGTGTTAAAAGTAGAATAAAAATTGCCAGTGTAAATTTTTCTTTCTTCACAATGACCCCGAAGTTGACCATTTACATAGAAGTTTTTACGATCATCATCAAACCAATAACTATCACATCATTAATTATACTTCTCAATCATGATTTGGTGGGCATTGCCCACCCTACAAAATACTTTGCCACTATTTTTCTAAATCCTTGATTTCCTTGGGAACTCCCGCTGTTAAAACCTCATTTCCATCTGCGGTAACTAATACGTCATCTTCAATGCGAATCCCAATTCCTACCCAGCGAGGATCAATTTCCGGTTGGTCTTCGGCGGGTTTGGTATCCGGTACAATATAAAGTCCTGGTTCTATGGTTAGCACTTGGCCAGGTTGTAAGGTTTGGGGGTTTTCTCCATGTTGATAAACGCCGACATCATGGACATCTAAGCCTAACCAATGACTGGTGCGGTGCATATAAAAGGGTTTATATTTTTCCTCTGCGATTAGTTTATCAATTTCTCCTTTGAGTAAACCCAGTTCAACTAATCCTTCTGTTAAAATTCGCACGGCTGCATTATGAGGTGCATGGAAGGAATTACCCGGTTTTACTTCTGCTATTGCTTGTTTTTGTGCTGCTAATACTATTTCATATAATGCTTTTTGTTCGGGTGTGAATTTACCACTAACGGGAAATGTGCGGGTAATATCAGAGTTGTAATAACCATAAGCACAACCTGCATCAATCAAGAGTAAATCATTGGCTTGCATTTGACAGTTGTTTTCAATGTAATGCAGTACGCAAGCATTCTTACCTGATGCGACAATAGAAGGATAAGCTGGTCCCATCCCACCCCGTAAACGGAAAATATGTTCTATTTCGGCTTGGATTTCATATTCATAACGTCCTGGTGCGGTGGTTTGCAAAGCATAATTATGGGCTTCTACGGCAATTTCTACGGCTTGACGCATTAGGTCTAATTCTGTTTTGCTTTTATATAACCGCATGGTGTTGAGGACAGTACCAGGGTCGGTGATGGATGTGGGGCCTGTACCACGTTTGGGATAGGTTCGGAGTAAGTTTTGATAATGTTGGAGAATTTTGTCGTTGAAATTGCGATCGCGTCCTAAATGATAATAGATACAATTGGCTTTTTCTAAATATTGGGGTAACTTTTCATCTAACTCCGCAATGGGGTAAGCTACATCTGCACCATAAAATTCCTTAGCTGCGTCTATTCCACAACGATAACCACTCCAAACTTCCTTTTCTCGGTCTTTGGGTTGGACAAATAAGATAAACCGATGTTCTGGATGATGTGGTGCTAATACTGCGACTGCTTGGGCTTCATTAAAGCCAGTTAGGTAAAAGAAATCACTATCTTGACGATAAATATACTCGACATCGTTATGCATTACTGCGGTCGGCGCACTTCTAAAAATCGCTGTACCACTGCCTATTTTCGCCATTAACTGCTCACGACGTTGCCGATATTCTGTTTGCATAGTTGATTTATTGATAGTGTTGTTTTTGGCTTTAACAATTATAGACTACTGATAAATGTTGTCAGGAAAATTGCTAATTTTAGTCATTTTAACCAATTTTTAATTTCCTTGACAATCCATGAGGACTTTTAGGGATGAGATTGTCAACAAAACAGGATTTCATTTTTAAATGATGACATTGATAAACAGAATATAAAATATTTTTTGATTGTTTAGATATGACTTTAAAAATTAAAAGTTAGTGTTGATGAACATTATGAAAATGTCTATAAATAATGACATTCAATCAAAATAATTAACCAAATGTTTGTTATTTACAGAATCTTCATATAAATCAAATTAAAAATAGATGTTAATAACTCATAAAAACAAGTCATGCCTGATCAATTATCTTTAGATACAAGAAATTACGGTTTACAAGCTCAAAATAAAATCGAGCAAGCATCACCTCTTGAAGATTTAAATACTTCATCTTTTAGCGTTAGAAGTTCTTCTGGATCTGCATTCGCAGATCCATTAGTTCCAACAAATCCATTACCTACATTGCCAATTGGAGGCAGTGCTAACCCCAATCCTAATCCTTATTTAACCAGTGCAGCCCTTGTTCCTGATTTTAATGGTGATGGTAAAACAGATAAACTTTGGGTAAATGCTCAAACTGGTGAAATTTTAGTTCGCTTGATGAACGGAACACAAGTTTTAGAACAAGCTTCTTTGGGTAAATATGACTTAAATACCTGGGACTATAAAACTGCTGATTTTAATAGCGATAATAAGACTGATTTCTTATTACGCAATAAAGCAACTGGTGAAAATGTAATTGTGCTAATGAATGGTGCAAAAGTCTCTAGTTTCCTAGCTTTAGATCGAGTTGATCCAGGTTTTACTGCTAGTATTGGCGATTTCAATGGCGATCGCAAAACTGACATTTTCTGGAACAATGCCACTACTGGTGAAAATGCTATTTGGCAAATGGATGGAACAACAGTAGTTAGTGCAACTGTTTTAGAAACTACAGCACCAGGATTGACTGCAACCATTGTTGATTTTGATGGTAATGGTAAGAGTGACATCTTCTGGCGCAATCCTACCACAGGTGCAAATACCGCTTGGTTTATGGATGGCAGCCAAGCCACCAAGTATGATCTTCAATCTCAAGATGCTTCCTGGACTTCTACTCTTGGTGATTTTAACGGCGACTTTAAAACTGACGTTCTGTGGCGCAATACCGCTACAGGTGAGAATAAGATTTGGACAATGAATGGCGTTTTTGTGACTGAAGGTGTTGTTAGCACTTTGGGTACAGATTGGAGCGCGAAAATCGGCGATTTCAATGGCGACGGTAAAACTGACATTTTCTGGCACAATGCGGCTAGTGGTGCAAATACTGCTTGGTTGATGGATGGTACAACGGTAAGTTCTGAAGCTTTCTTACCTAGCAATACTCCTGGTTTGACAGCATCTTTAGGTGATTTCAATGGTGATGGTAAGACTGATATTTACTGGAGAGATCAACAAACATCCGCAGATAAAATCTGGACGATGAATGGAACTTTAGCGACTGAAACTCCTGTTTCTGATGCAGATAAGCTGACTCCAGAATGGTATACAGGTTGATTTGGTAATTGGTAATTGGTCTATTATCAATTTATTAAGACTTTCTGAACTTATATTCAGCGATCGCTTTCCTAGAAATCAAAGATAGCGATCGCTTTTTAGTAGCGGGTTAGAATTGATATCAAAACTTATAACTCAAAACCTGAATTTCCGTATTTTCAGGCAAACTCTTAGAATTAATCGCTACAGAATCATTATTGCTGCGGCGAATATTAACACCCTGCATCAAAGTCAGAAAATCATCTACTGGGGTAATATCACACTCTTTAGCATCAGCGGCTTGAGTGCGGTAATGGGTGGGAATGACTAACTTAGGATTTAAGACTTTAATAGTTTGCTTTGCTTCTTCGGGATTATAAGCTTTAGCACTTCCTCCCACTGGTATAAATAGCACGTCGGGGCGACCCATGAGGATTTTTTGTTCTAGGGTAATCGGTGCAGCAGAACCCCCTAAGTGCAGCAGATTAATTCCCCCTTGGTTCAATTTCCAAGCCACATTTTTCCCAAATCGTTTTCCACTATTACGATCATGGTCTGTGGTAATTCCCTGAAACTTAACGCTGCGAAACTCATAGACACCGGGCTGATAAACTAATTTGGGATTTCCTGGTATTTTGTCTATTGCCCCTTCATCCAACAATTGACTACTAATTAATACCAAATCTGATGCAACTTTTGGGGGACGATATTTAGCTGTACAGCCTAAAGTAGTAAAGGGATTGATGAGAATTTTGACATTACCATTGGTTAATAAAAAGCAAGTATGTCCTAACCACTGAATTGATACACCACTAGATTGAGCATTTACTGGAACTGGATCAACCAAATTAGTCACTACAGCCGTCACTAAACCCGCCCCAGCATAGCCTATCAATTGTCGTCGTTTCATAAAATACTCGCTTTACAAAGTTCGCAGAAAATTTCTCAGTAATTCCTTACCCAAAGCAGTTAGGACACTCTCTGGATGAAATTGGACTCCTTGAATGTGAGGATAGTTCCGGTGTCTCACGCCCATAATTGTGCCGTCTTCTACCCAAGCCGTAATTTCCAATACTTCTGGGCAAGTTTCGCGCTCAATAACTAAACTATGATATCTGGTAGCGGTTAAAGGATTTTCTAAACCTTGAAAAATTCCGATGCCTGTGTGCGATACCAAAGAGGTTTTTCCGTGCATCAATTCTGGGGCGGAAACAATTTTACCTCCGAAAACCTGGCCAATACTTTGATGTCCTAAGCACACGCCTAGAATTGGGAGTTTATCTCCTAATTGGGCGATCGCATTCAGGGAAACTCCCGCATCATCTGGACGACCAGGACCAGGGGAAATCACCACTGCATCGGGGTTTAATACCCTAATTTCATCTACAGTAATCTTATCGTTCCGCACCACTTGCAGGTCATTGGCAACTGGGAAATCTACTGCTAATTCTCCCAGGTATTGTACCAAGTTATACGTAAAGCTATCGTAATTATCAATGACTAATATCACAATTTTTACCTAATTTCATTTAAAAATATCAAAGATGTTCCCTGAAAACGTCTCTACTATTCACAATCTACCATTTAAAAAGTAGACAGAATTAATGTTGTTAAAGGAGGCAATATTAGTGTAGAGGCAATCAATAATGCGACTAAAGCTGAGACAAGTACAGCACCAGCAGCGCAGTCTTTAGCAACTTTTGCCAACTCATGATAAGACTGTTTTACCGTTAGATCTACAATTGACTCAATAGCAGTATTGACTAACTCTAAGGTTAAAACTAAACCGCTGGTAACAGCAATTATGGATACTTTCACTGTCTCTAACCGTAAAAATACACTTAAGCCAATCGCTAAAGCGCAGACGGCTACATGAATCCGAAAATTCCGTTGAGTCTGAAAAGCGTAAGTAATTCCAGCCCAAGCATACTTAAAACTAACAAATAAATTAGAGGCAATTTGCCAGGAAAGTTCCCTATCTTTGGACACAAGCGTTGGTAAGCTATTATTGGTTGGTGATGACGAAACTTTTGGGGACATAGACAAAAGAATGTAGGGGATGTGGGGGATGTGGGGAGTTGGGGATGTGGGGGAGTTGGGGAAGATTAATATTTATGGTGTTTATTTATGGTTTTTATGATTCATTAACCAGCGTGATGGGTTATTGATCATAGTCACTAAACCAGATAAAACTTGATTATAATTACCATAAAGTTTACGTCCTGTTTCAATATCTAAATAATTACACTTAACTGTAAATTCTATCCATGTTTGAGTTTCAGCAGATTCAGCCTCACAATCATTTAATTTAGCAACAAAAGCAGCCTCATAACGACGTTTCCGCCAAGCTTCTGCCATATTCGCACAAACAGAACGAGAAGAACGACGAATTTGATCTGTTAGAGAATATCTTTCTTCAACAGGAAATTTTTTTGATAACTCAAAAATTTTCATTGCTGCTTCAAAAGCAATTTGATAAATTCCCAAATCTCTATAAAATTTAACCATTGATATTGAGTTTGATTCGTCTAAGTTACCAATCATCTTCTTTCTCACCTCCTTTACTCTTTTACTCTTCACTCCCTACTCCCTCTACCTTCCCTACTCCCTCTACCTTCCCTACTCCCTCTACCTCCCCCACCTAGATCAACTGTGAGGGCATTATAGGCTATTTTAAATATCTCAACTATAAAGTTATTACCAAAATTCGCAATTGTCACCATACATTTACGACTCTAAGTTAATAATAATACCTATTTTCTTCAGTAATACAACTTGTTCGGTTAACATTTCCATCAAACTCTCTTCGTCAGGATGATCCCAACCTAACAAGTGTAGTAAACCATGCGCCGTTAACCAAGCCAACTCTGTAGATAAGCTATGTTCCTGCTGTTCTGCCTGACGTTGTGCCGTGTCTATAGAGACAATTATATCACCTAAATACAAAGGCATAGAAACCAGCATTTCTTCGCTTTGTGGTAAATCGGCTTCTAGAGATGCAAAGGCTAAGACATCTGTGGGTTTATCCTGTTGACGATATTGGGAATTGAGAGTTTGAATTTCTGTATCGGTTGTCAACCGCAAACTGACTTCGTAACTAGGTGCAGTTGGTAAATAATCTTCAAGAATTTCTAACCATTGCTCAAACCAATTTTCCCAAGTTGCGGAAGGAATTGGGGAAGAGTCATAAAAACAATTTTCTAAATATAACTCTACCTGTAGAGACACGAGTTTTCCTCTCTTAGCGGGTAAGATATGCTAAACCCACGAGGACAGATAATAGTCCTACAGCAGTTAAGGCAAAGTGTTTGAGGGAAGTGCCGCCTTTTCTGACCATGTTTCGCATGGCGAGTTTGACATAGCTGGGTTGAGGTTCTGAATCTGGGGTTTTGTCCATAATTAATTGATCATCAATTCTTTTATCACTGTAACCGATTGTGGAGGAATGGGAGTTACACTTCTTAATTTTGTTTCGCGCAAAGGTGCAAAGGAGCAAAGGCGCAAAGGAAGAAAGGAGAAATTTTCTCCCCTCTTTTCCCTATTATGCGTCAACTATCTGGTTTTCTTGTCTGAGATAGGCTTGAATAAACATATCGAGTTCTCCATTCATGACATCGGTAATGGCTGTGGTTTCGATGTTTGTCCGCAGGTCTTTCACCATTTGGTAAGGGTGAAATACATAGTTACGGATTTGATTACCCCAGGAAGCTTCGACCATATCACCGCGAATTTCGGCAATTTCTTGGGCGCGTTGTTCTTTGGCAATGATTAACAGTTTGGCTTTGAGACGGGCGAGTGCTTTTTCTTTGTTTTGTAGTTGGGAACGTTCTTCTGTACACCGGACTGCTAGACCGGTGGGCAGGTGAACTATGCGGACTGCGGTTTCTACTTTGTTGACGTTTTGCCCACCTTTACCGCCAGAACGGGTGGTGCTAATATCTAAATCTTTCTCTGGTATGTCTAATTTGACGGTGTTATCTATTTGCGGCATGACTTCGATGCCGGCAAAGCTGGTTTGCCGTTTGCCGTTAGCGTTGAAGGGGGAAATTCTCACGAGACGGTGAGTCCCCATTTCGGAACGCAAGTAACCATAGGCATAGCGTCCGGTGATTTCTAGGGTGACTGATTTGATTCCCGCTTCTTCACCTTTTGATTCTTCGGCTAGGGTGACTTTATAACCATGATCTTCTGCCCACCGGGTATACATCCGCATGAGCATAAATGCCCAGTCTTGTGCGTCTGTGCCACCAGCACCGGCGTTAATTGTCAGGACTGCGCCTTTATCGTCGTAAGTGCCGGAAAGGAGTTGTTGTAGTTCCCATTGGTCTAGGTCATGATTGAGTTTGCTAATGGTAGATTCCGCTTCTTCCAATAGTGCTGTGTCGGTTTCTAGTTCTAATAGCTCAACTACTACTCTGGTATCGTCTAAGTTGGCGTGCCATTTGTAATATTGATCTAAATGGGATTTTAGATCATTGAGTTCTTGCAGGGTGTTTTGTGCTTGGGTTTGGTCTTCCCAAAATTCTGTTTGGGCGGATATTTGTTCTAAGTCGTGAATTTTGGCTTTGAGTGCGGGTACGTCAAAGATAGTCCTGGGTTTTACCCAGGCGGCTAGACAATGTTTCGATTTCGCGTTTTAGTTCTAATACGTCCATAAGTGGTGTTGCTGATTAATTAAGATAATTTTTTTCAGGCTTCGCCCCGCTTCGCTAACACGCAGAGGCGAAGAGGCGCGAAGAGAAGGAGTTTTCGGAATGGAATCATTTTATCCGAAATCAGGGATCAGAAGTTGATGGGGAATTTTGGGGTGTTTTGGGCTTTTTTCCGGGCTTCTATGGCTTGTTGGTAGTCTGGTTTATATTCTATGGCTTTGTCGTAGGAGGCGATCGCTTGTTGGTATTGTTGCAAATTTAACCAAGCGTTGCCTTTACTGTACCAACTTTCATAATGATTGGGTTTATAACGGGTGGCTTTATTATAGGAGGCGATCGCTTCTTGATATTTTTGTAAGTTATATTGTGTATTCCCTAAATTATACCATACTAAATAATCATTGCTTTTTAAACTAATAGCTTTTTTGTAAGATTCTATTGCTTCTCCATAGCGTTTAACTTGATGTAATGCCCAACCTCGATTATACCAAGCTTGATATTGTTGAGGATTGGTTTTAATTACTTGGGTAAAGGAATCAATTGCTTCTGAGTATCTGCGTAATGTCATTAATATATTACTTCTTGATAACCAAGCTGCGGAGTTATTTTGATTATACTGCACGGCTTGATCATAAGCTTGTAAAGCAAATTCATAACGATTTAAATTAACCAAGCAATTACCTAAATTGTACCAAGCTGATTCATGATCAGGTTTTAATTCTACAGTTTTTTTATAAGCTGTAATTGCTTCTTCATATTGTTTAAGATTTTGGAATGCTAATCCTTTTTTGTACCATAATTCAGGATTATCAGCTTGGAAATTAATTGCTTGTTCATAAGCTTTAATTGCATCATTGTATTGGCTGATTTTTATGAAGATATCACCTTTAAGTTGCCAAATTTGGGGTTCATCATTTTTTAGTTGTAAAGCTTTATCTACAGTGGCAATTGCTTCTGAATAACGTTTTAGTCTGACTAAAACAAAACCTCGATTAGTCCAAGCTTCTAAATAATTGGGTTGAATTTGAATGGCTTGATCATAAGCTATTAAAGATTCTTGATATTTCTTTAATTGAAATAATGCTTTACCTTGTCCATATAAAGCTTGAGGATAATCAGGTTTGATATCTATGGCTTTTTCGTAAGTTGCTAAAGCTTCTTGATAGCGTTGTAATTGAATCAGAGTATTACCCTGATTATATAATTCTATAGCGTTTTTACTATTCAGGCGATTGAGCATAAATATTGCGCCGAAACTACCAATACCTAAAATGAATATTCCTAATAGCAATTTCCAAAATATCCCTTTTGTCTTTTGGGGATTTTTCACTTGATTTGGTAAAGTAGCAGGAGAAATAATTATTGTTCCCGATGTATTTTTATTTAATTCTTGTAAAGCTTGTAATGCTATTGTTGCTGAAGCATAACGTTGGCGAAAATCATAACAGATCATTTGATTTAAAAATTGGGCAAATTCTGGAGATACAGTGGCGAAATTTTGCCAAATAATTTCATTAGTTTCAACATCTTTCTCTAATTGATCTGGTGATAATCCTGTTAAAGCTTGAATAGCAATAATTCCCAAAGCATAGATATCACTGCTAAATTTTGGTGTTCCTTGTGCTTGTTCTCCAGGAGTATAACCGGGTGTACCAATAGCAACAGTAGATTTGGTAATGTCTGGAGAATTTACTAATTTTGTCGTAATTTGTTTGACTGCACCAAAATCAATTAAAATTAATTTATTATCTTGTTCTCGTCTGAGAATATTCCGAGGATTGACATCACGATGAATTACCTTTTGTTGATGGACAAAATCCAAAATTTCTAAAATTTCTTGTAATAAAGACATTACCTGATTTTGAGTAAAGATGACACCAGGTTTGAATTCTTGACTGAGATCATTACCAATAATTAGTTCCTGAACCAGATAAAATTCGGCATTTTCTTCAAAGTAGGCTAAAAGTTGCGGAATGCGATCATGATTTCCTAATTTATATAAAACTTGGGCTTCTGTGTCAAATAACCTCCGAGCTATTTCTAAAGTGGTAATATCAGTAGATTGAGGTTTGAGTTTCTTGACTACACACTGGGGTGAGCCTGGTAATTGAGTATCATTAGCAACATAAGTTTCACCAAATCCGCCACCTCCCAGGTAATTGGTGATTTGGTATCTGCCTACAAGGGTGTTTCCTAGCATTTCCTGAGCCTATTTGAATATTGTGTTACATTATGATAATCTTGCCACACAAAAATGAGGAGATGGAAAAAAATATTAATTAGTAGTTAAAAATTAGTAATTCAAATGTTAAAATCAAGATGATTCCTATAGATGATAATATTCGCAGTTGGCAAAAGCCTATTATTAATTATTGGTTGATTGGGATTAATGTAGTCATATTTCTCTGGGAAATAAAATTAGAGTGGAGTAATGAATTAGGAAATTTAATTAATAATTGGGGAATTATTCCATCTCAAATAAATATCTCAATTGCTAACGCTTTTTTTTACAATTCTGCGGCTTGGGTAATTGTATTTTGGCGGCTACTTTCTTTACCTGTATCCCTGTTTCTCCATGGCAGTTTTAGCCAAATCTTAGGAAATATGCTGTTTCTGTGGGTATTTGGAAAAACGGTGGAAAGTATTTTAGGACATAAACAATATTTACTACTTTATTTAACTGCTGGCTTTTTTTCTGGTATAGTCCAAATTATTTTATCCTCCGATTTAACAATACCAATTATCGGTGCTAATGCAGCTATTGCATCTATTTTAGGTGCATATTTGATCAAGTTTCCCCAGGCAAAAATATATTCGGTTTTGACTTTATTGGTTTTGTATATCCCTGTGGAAGTTCCAGCTATTTTATATTTATTTTGGTGGTTTATCCAGCAGTCATTTTATGGCATAGGGAGTTTAAATATGACGGGTGGTAGTTCCTTCTCTAGTGTGAGTTATTGGGGACAATTTGCGGCTTTAGTGACGGGTGCGGCTTTTATGAAAATTAGACAAAGGCTTTAGGTAATTATAATCCTGATGATAGCAAAAAACCTGTAAGATGGGATTGTTCATATTGGAATTTTAAATTAACTTCAATGTCTGTAGTTTCTAGCATTACTGTTAAAGTTCCCGCGACGACGGCGAATTTGGGACCGGGGTTTGATTGTATAGGTGCAGCTTTAAAGCTGTATAACGAATTTAAGTTTACTATTCTTGATGCAGGTGAGTTAATTATTCAAGTCTCTGGTTCGGAAGCCGCAAAGGTACAAACTGATGAGAGTAATCTTTTATATCAGGCGTTTGTCAAGTTATACCAATATATAGAAAAAACACCACCAGTGGTGAAAATAGAAATTAATTTGGGTGTACCTTTAGCGCGAGGTTTGGGTAGTTCTGCGACTGCTATTGTCGGGGGGTTAGTTGCTGCCAATGAGTTGGCTGGTTCACCGTTGTCTGAGTTACAGGTAATGGAATTAGCGATCGCAATGGAAGGACATCCTGATAATGTAGTACCAGCGTTGTTAGGTGGTTGTCGTCTGGCTGCTACCAGCAAAAAAGGTTGGGAAGTTTGTGATATTCTCTGGCATCGAGATATAGTTCCAGTTGTAGCAATTCCTGATTTTGAGTTATCAACCTCAGAAGCGCGAAAGGTTGTCCCCACAGAAGTCAGTCGTGCTGATGCAATTTTCAATATTTCTCATTTGGGTTTATTGTTGCGCGGTTTAGCAACTAATCGAGAAGAATGGTTAATAGCCGCCTTGCAAGATAAATTACATCAACCCTATCGCCAAGCTTTAATTCCTGGTTATGATACTGTGAATGCGGCTGCTGTGGCTGCTGGTGCTTATGGCATGGTAATTAGTGGTGCAGGCCCCACACTTTTGGCTTTAGTGGATATAAGTTATGCCAAATCCGTAGAAACAGCAATGGCAAATGCCTGGACTGCAATGGGTATGAACTCAATTGTGCGATCGCTTCCCCTGGATCGGCAAGGGGCGGTTATTTTGTAATAGATAATTACAAATGCAGCAACACCAAACATCTATAGCAATCCTATTTGAGTTGAGAACGTATCGGTGATAACGTAGTGTGACTTAAGTCATGGGAAGGGAACAGAAGTGTTCCCCTACTTTAAACATTTCATTTTGTTGATTAACATTAAATTATCGAGTCCGATGCACCTTACAATATATATTGATTGTATGTGTAATTTGTAAATAACAAAAGGTAAAGTTATGACAGTTATTACTAATTTGCAGCAGATCTATGAAACAGATGACCATTTATGGTTATTAGAAACTATTAAATTATTAAAACAAAGTCGTTTTGATGAGTTAGATTTAGAAAATTTAATTGAGGAGTTGGAATCATTGGCAAAAAGAGATAAGCATCAAGTTAAAAGCCTACTAGAACAAGTAATTAGACATCTTTTATTATTGCAGTTTTGGACACAAGAATATGACAGAAATAAAAATCATTGGCGTTCAGAAATTAGAAGTTTTCGAGTACAGTTAAAAGATAGATTAACATCTAATTTGTATAATTATTTGAATTCTATTTTTACAACTATTTATGAGGACGCTTTGGGTTATGTTCAAGAAAAAACAGGTTTTACTGTAAATTTTCCCGCAGAATGTCCTTATTCTTTGGAGGAAGTTCTTGATATTCATTATTTACCTAATTGATTAAGTCATTGTTTGTGTGATGTCTATGGAGTGTGAAGCGATTGTCACACACAACTAATTGACAAGTAATTAATGTATAAAATATCATTAGAGCGGATAAAACCGTGATATTATTAGATGCAATAGTGCCAGCACTTCGTAAGAATCGCTTATCGCTTAATTCAACTGTTTAGCTTTTTCGAGTAAATCTTATGTATACAAGTAAATATGGAAAAACAATAAAACTTTTCTTGATGGATTCAGATCCAGATGGAAGAATAGCCTGTGAACTATCTAATTGGACAGGAAAAGCTTACAGAATTCCTAGAGGCAAAGTAAAAGATTGCTCTGACAGAGAAGACCTTAGAAGCACTACAGTTTACTTATTGTTTGGAAAACCTGAGACATTGACTGATAAGGCTAAAGTATACATTGGTGAGGCTGAAAATGCTTATTCTAGACTTGTTGACCATGTATCAAAAAAAGAATTTTGGAATGAAGCAGTCGTATTTATTAGTAAGGATGATAACCTTAATAAAGCACATATAAAATACCTGGAGTCCAGATTGTTTGAAATGGCGAATATGGCATCTAGATATGATGTACAAAACAGCAATACTCCAACAAAAAGTTCTATTTCTGAATCTGACAAAGCAGAAATGGAAGAGTTTATTGAGTATATCAAAATCCTCATAAATACGATGGGCTTTAAAGTTTTTGATCCTCTTATAAAGCAAGAGCCAGTCAATAACAATGATGATGAGAACCTATACATAAATGCAGCTAGTGGTGCTAACGCAAAAGGTAAAAGAACATCAGATGGATTTGTTGTTTTTCGTAACTCTGAGATTGCGACTGAAACGGTAGAGTCTTATCGTGAAAGAGGACTTGACAAACTAAGGAATGAACTTATCAAGAATGAAATTATTGTTCAAGTAGATGACAAACTTGTTTTTAAATCCGATTGGTTGTTTAGTAGCCCATCAGCAGCAGCAAATGTAATAATGGGGCGTAGTGCAAACGGATTGAAGGAATGGAAAGATTCTTCCGGCAAAAAGTTACATGAAATTGAGAAGCAAGAAATATCAAAAGCTAACAAACAAATTCAGCCAACAACTTAATGCGATGGCGTAGCACTGCTGCAAGCAGAGTGCTGTTCTTGCCGTGACTATTTTGATTGTCAAGCGATCGCCCAGAAGAAGTAACAGCTTTTTCACTTACCCCCAATCATCATATATATATGGATATGGAAAAAATCCAGTCAGAAATAGCAGCACTGAAATCTCAAATTCAAGCACTCCAACAAGAACGCGCTGCACTGACTAATCATCATGTAGAATCGGGCGAAAACGACTCACCCCTAGCCATAGTTGCAGCTTACCGTCGTCAAGCCAGAGAAAACGTCCAACTATCCGCCGAACTTAAAGGCATAGACGATGCCCTATATTACCTAGAAAAGCAAATACAACAAAGAAAAGCCCATCTCAATCGGTATTTGCCCATGTCTATCCGCATCTCCCAACAACAAGAACAGCTAGAAGAAGCTAAAAAAATTGCTCAAATTCATGCCGAACGAGTTAACGAACTAGCATTAGAACTAGCTAAAGAAATTAAACTGCTAAAAACCTGCGCTGATGAACTTAGTCCCATGTATTGGCAAGTTTACTACAAACCTTTCATCACAGGCTTTAAGACAATTTCTGTCCCTTTCATCAGATCAGATGGAGAAGTATGGATGATTGTCAACCGTATTGTCTAAGAAACAGAGATAACTTTGATAAAAATTCAATTTATCCTCAAGCTGTTCATTATAACTAAAGACAGCGATATTAGTCGCTGTTTTTTTGTTGACGTTGCAAAAATTTACATTTAGAATGGACTCGCGGCATAATTTAGTAAGTATTTATGACTATCTGTCCTCCAAATTGGAAATCTTCATAAGAAATCGTTTACAGACGTAACGATTCCTTAATATAATGTAAACAAAAGCAAAACCAAAAACATATTGTCAACAGTGATGAATGCCATAGAAATTCCTTGGTTATCAGCCATAATCTTCCTGCCTTTAGTGGCAGCCCTCGCAATTCCCATCATTCCCGATAAAGAGGGTAAAACCGTCCGCTGGTACGGCTTGGGAGTGGCACTATTAGACTTTGCATTCATGACTTTTGCCCTGTGGCAGAGTTACGACTTTCAAAGTTCAGCCCTGCAAATGACAGAAAGCTATCCTTGGATACCCCAACTTGGCTTGAACTGGTCGCTAGGCATTGATGGTTTATCAATGCCCCTGATACTTCTAACGGGCTTCATTAACACACTCGCAGTATTCGCGGCTTGGAAAGTAACCACCAAGCCGCGTTTATTTTATGCGTTGATGTTGATTATGTACAGCGCTCAGTTAGGTGTATTCCTCTCCCAGGACTTGTTAATGTTCTTCTTGATGTGGGAAGTAGAGTTAGTACCCGTTTACTTGCTAATTGCCATCTGGGGAGGTGCAAACCGCCGTTACGCAGCTACCAAATTTATTATCTATACCGCCGCAGCATCTATATTTATACTGGTAGCTGGTTTTGCAATGGCCTTCTATGGTGATAACTTCACCTTCAACATGACCGAATTGGGAATGAAAGAATATCCCAAAACCTTAGAACTAGCACTATATGCAGGTTTCTTAATCGCTTACGGTGTCAAACTACCAATTTTCCCGTTACATACATGGTTGCCTGATGCTCATGGTGAAGCATCTGCACCCGGTTCAATGATTTTAGCCGGTGTCTTGTTAAAGATGGGTGGTTATGCCCTAATTCGCTTCAACGTAGAGATGTTAACTGATGCTCATGTTGCCTTTGCGCCAGTTTTAGCGATTTTAGGTGTAGTTAATATTGTTTACGGCGCTTGTTGTGCCTTTGCTCAAACCAATCTCAAACGCCGTTTGGCCTACTCTTCAATTGCCCACATGGGGTTTGTGTTAATTGGCATTGCATCTTATACAGAAATCGGGATTAGCGGTGCTGTATTACAAATGGTTTCTCACGGTTTAATTGCTGCTAGTTTATTCTTCCTTTCTGGTGTAACTTACGAACGTACCCACACCTTAGTAATGGATAAAATGGGCGGTATAGCTAAAGTAATGCCCAGAACTTTCGCTCTCTTTACTATCGGTTCAATGGCTTCTCTGGCTTTACCCGGTATGAGTGGTTTTGTCGGTGAATTGATGGTGTTCTTAGGTTTTGCTACTAGCGATGTTTACAGTTCTAGCTTCAAAATTGTAGTCATCTTTCTATCAGCAGTTGGCGTGATTTTGACACCCATTTATTTACTTTCCATGTTGCGTCAAGTTTTCTACGGTAATCAACATCAAGACTTACATTTAGATGCTGTAGTTCTTGATATTAAGCCTCGTGAATTGTTTATCACCGCTTGCTTGTTAATTCCCATCATTGGTATTGGTTTTTATCCTAAGATGATCACACAAGCTTATGATGTGAAAACATTGGAAGTTGCGGCTCATGCTCGTCAAGTCTTACCAGTTGTTGCTCGTCAACAACCTACAAATTTGTACTCGCAAATTTTCACCGCACCAACATTAGCTAATTCTGAAATAGTGAATATAGTTGAGTAATTATCAAGCCCAAAAAGACGCTGTAGTAAATCTTAAATTAAAAGGGGATAAGATCCCCGGCTTCTTCAAGAAGTCGGGGATCTCTTTTAGGTATTACTAATATAAACCTTCATTCCATGCAATAATAAACCTAATCCCCATCCTAATATGGGATAAATTGCCCAAAAATATCCAGGACTTACCACCAGATTTAACAGCACTAAAAAACCATTAATTGCTATAAAAGCAAATAGGTGTGATTTGAATCCTTTCCGTTGTTGACTATTAGACATTTGCTCTTGTTTCACTTCTATATTATTTTTTAACCATTCTTGTTCCGCAGCTTGTAGCGACTCTGAAGAAACACCTAATTCTGAGGCTATTTCTATAATTTGTTCTCTTGTATATTCTCCCTGTTGCTTTCGTCTAAAAGCTACTTCAAGAATCTGCTGCATTTCCTCTGAGTTGTAAGTCATTATCAATACCTAAAATGGTAAAAAATACTTTTGAGAGTTACTTTTGAAACGGTAGCTACACAATCATTAAAAATATATGTGCCTACGAATTGCGTAGAAACACATTTTATATCTGAAAAATAATTGATGTCGTAATTAACAGCACAAATATAGATGAAATTAAAATTAAAAAATAAATCATTCCTTAGATAGTGTTTTTTCTTCTATTTCTGAGAAAAAATGAAGTTTGTAATACTACAATTATAATTTTATTTATACTTTTAACAAGTATAAAATATTCAAAAATTGAAAATCTGATCAGAAGTAAATGTATTTATGAATTTATTTATACAAAAGTACCCTCCTAAACTATTCCACTTCATCATTGATATCTGAATACTTCTCCACTATCACTAATTCGGTATTATCTTCTGCATAATTACCCCATTTATCTAACACGTCTTTAACCAATATTTCTTGCACCCAAATTCTGAAAACAACCGTTAAAGGAAGTGCTAAAAATAATCCTAAAAATCCAAAAAATGTCACAAAAAATAACTGAGAAATTAAAGTAACTGCTGGTAGTAAAGATACTTGATGTGCCATAACTACAGGTGTGATAAAATTGCTCTCAGCCTGTTGAATAAAAAAGTAGAGAACAAAAACAGCAACAGCTTTCCAGGGATTATCCAAAAGAGCGATCGCCATTGCTGGGACTACACTCATAGTCGGACCCAAATTAGGAATTAAATTCATAAATCCGGCTAACACACCCAAAGCCAATGCAGCCTTCACCCCTAAAATTGATAAACCCACCAAACTCATCAACCCAACTACAAAAACTCCAATAGAAGCACCAGTCACCCATCCCTCTAAAGAAACTTCGCACTGTTCTAAAATTCCCACCACCCGTCGCCGATAAAAAGAGGGAAATATGCGAACAAATACTTTTTGATAAGCATCAGGATTAACTAAAAACATTCCTGTTAAAACCAGGACTAATAAAATTTTGAGAACAACTTCTAAAGATCCAGAAACAAAAGCAAAAGAGTTACCTAATAGGCGATTAAATAGTGGTTGAGCTTGTGCAATTAAACTATTAAGATCCGGTATATAGGGTAATAATTGTGCAGGAATATGAGTTCTTTGGACATCAATCCAACTATTAAACCGCCCAAATCCTTGGGGAACTCGATAAGTGAGTTCATGAAATTGCTGGACAAAAGGTGGGACAATTAACCAGAAAAAACAGACAACACCCGCAAAGAAAATCCCTACAGCTAATAAAACTGATAATCCTCGTTTTATTCCTAAACTTTGAAAGCGTCGCGCGAGACGATTTAAAGTCGTCGCTAAAACAACCGCCGCAAATATTAGCAGCAAAACGTCCCTAAGTTGCCACAATATGTATAAAGATATAACTAAAGCAATTAAGCCTATCCATTGACCAAGATTCACAAGCAAGACTCCCAGCTTGGTAAAATGCTTTTTGATGACAATGCAGTTAGATTAGCTGATTTTAGCAACACTGACTATATTTTTTCTGTTAATTTTGCTTTTGTCTTGGTATTCGCCACAGGAGAACAGTTACCATAATTATAGTTGGTAACAAAACCATAATTAACACATTTGTCACCGTTGCTGGAATCCCTAAAAACGGAGCAGCATATTTAATTAATACCGATAGCAAAGTCGAAAATAATAGCAGCTTCAGCAAAAATCCCAATTGATTTTCCATAACAGTGCGGGGAACACATAATTTTATAGGGTATATACCAAATAATAACTGAAAATAATAAATCTTTATCTCGTTCCTAGTAGTTTGTCAAGATAAAAATGATGGACTGTAGTGTGAGCGTCTCGCTCACGCGGGCAAGATTTTTATGGCATTAATTTCCTTTTTTGTTAAAGGTGAATTTAGCTGTTGAAAAAAAGGTGTAATCATAGAAGCATCTCTAGCACGAATTTCTATAAGAGGATGTTTTAAAAGTCATTCAACCTAAGAGGATGTTTTAAAAGTGGTATTGCGTAATTTTCATCACATTGCTACCCCCCTTTCCCCTTGTAAAGGGGGGAAACAATAAAAATCCAGTTCCCTCCCCTTTACAAGGGGAGGGTTAGGGTGGGGTAAAAAATATTTGATACATCAACCATAACTTTTCAAACACCCTCTTAGAGGATGTTTTAAAAGTCATTCAACATCAGAGGATGTTTGAAAAGTTTTGAATGTATAGACTGACCCCTCTCCAAACCTCTCCCCTGCAAGGGGAGAGGCTTTAAAACCCCCATTCCCTTGCAGGGAAGGGGGGTAGGGGGGTTAGGTTTTTGGAGATTACGGGTTTGATATAATACTTTTCAAACAACCTCTAAGAGACAGGGGGAAGTGACAGACTATTGATAATTGGGACATACCACTTGACTAAATCGAAAGTTTCCTATATCATAGAGAGACAACCCATCAATCATTCCCGAAATCTAAATAAAATATTTTTGATCGCTCCACTCCGTTACGCTAGGGAAGTGAAAAGAATAAGAGCGCAGAGAGCAAAAGTGCAGAGTGCTAACAAGTCCTCGCCGCACCACTACATACAACCCGAAAACCAATAGTGAGGTTGCAGTAGCCGAGAAGGTAGCTGTAGCGAAAAGCAGAACGGCAATTCCCAGGATTGAGGTCCCACGAACCACCGCGCAGCAGTTTACGTTGACTGCTTAGACTTGTCCAAGCACTGCCATCGGTAGGCGCGTTTATATAGTTTTCATGCCACCCATCCTCACACCATTCCCACACATTCCCACACATATCATATAAACCAAAAGGGTTGGCGGGAAAAATTCCTACCTCTGTGGTTTTTTCTCGATATTGTCCTTTTTGTCCCTGCCCGTAAGTGTAGTTACCATTATAATTAGCTAAATCTGTAGAAATTGTTTCCCCACAATAAAACGGGGTAGTAGTTCCTCCACGACAAGCATATTCCCACTCAGCTTCACTAGGCAAACGATAGGTTTTATTTGCCATTCGGGAAAGTCTGTCACAAAATTCTCGAGCATCATTCCATGATACACACTCAACAGGCAGATTATCACCTTTAAAATAAGATGGATCGGATTTTAAATCAATGTTAACCTTTCCTAGTGCAGCTACAGCCCGCCATTGTTTTTGAGTAACTGGATATTTACCCATGAAAAATGGGGGAACAGTAACTTGATGTTGTGGACTTTGATAAGAACTATAACCTTGCTCATTTTCTGGAGAACCCATTTTGAAAGTTCCTCCAGGAATAGCCACCATTTCTAAAGTTACACCATTTCGCAGGTTTTGTGTAAAATATTCTGCACTTTTAGAAAAGTAATTTAACGGCGTATTTCTTGTTACCGTTGATAGCAAATTTGTTGATATCTTAGCAGTTTGAAAGTCAAACTTCTTTATTGGAAATCCAAGTTTTTTGTGGGTTTGCTGGACAATATATTCAATTCCTTTGTTGCTACTAATGGACAGCCAATTCTTTATTCTCTCGTATTCTTTTGGATGCTCTCTTTTAATTTGTGGCAGATCTATACCATGCAAAATAGGCAGAATTTTATCACTTTCTAATATATTATCAAATTCCATAAAAGTCCATTCTTTGTGTTTAGCAAAGTAATTAGGACTAATTACGACCATTCCATACTGTGATTTTTTTAGACCTTCTGTAATTTTCCTATTTAATTCATCTCCCCACTCAATTTCTTGTTCGTCGTACCATACTCGATAGTTTTCATAAATTAATCTTTCATACAATGGTCTAGCAAATGTCTCTTTATCTTCAGACGCATGACTGAGAAATACATGATATTCACCCATAAATACTCCTTTTATTTCAATATTTAACTATTTTTAGAAAACCTTTACCATTTTACTCCTCCACACCAGCAATAATCGCCAAAGCTTTCGCATACTTTTCTAAATCACCTCGCAAAGCAACCAACTCGCTTCGCAACTTTCCTTCCTCAGACCAACTCACCTCATGTTCTTTAGCACTCACCCCTATAGGCCGTCTTGCTTCCCAAGCTTGTAAAATAGGATGCCATTTAGCTAAAAATGGTCGTAACCCATTATTCAACACCGCAATAGCAATACCCCCAACTGAGTTTTTAGAAGCACCCACATCAGGCCCAGCCGCTTTGAGAACTTCGCGGGTAGTTCCGAATAAACTATACAAAGAATTCAACGCTTCCCGCACTAACCCCTGGTCAACTTCTAAGGATTGCACAGCAACCCGTGTCACCAGTTCCACATACAACGACCAAGCGGCTTTCCGTTCTGTTGTGTCAGCCTCCCATTCCGCAGCACCAATACCAAAGGGAAGACTAATGGATACCTTTTTTAATTTTGCGGGATCTTGTTTAGGCATAAACAGCCATTTTAATAAAATTATTTATTCCATCTAAATTAAACCATACTGAACTTAGAAATAAAAGCAAGAGAATTTATAATTTGGGGAAATCTTGCTGTTTGAGCGAGTTACACGCACTTATTTAGACATCTCGTTCCCATGCTCTGCGTGGGAATGTAGTTAAGAGGCTCTGCCTCTATTGTACCTGGAGGTAGAACCTCCAAGATGACATTCCCAGTCAGAGACTGAGAACGAGAGTTTTCTGGCTTTGCGTCTACAGAAGCATCTGCAACAGGTAAATTAAAAGCATCTCCCGGACGAATTTCGACAAAGCCATCTCGTTCCCATGCTCTGCGTGGGAATGTAGTTATACTCAAAACGGCTTGATTGTTTGATTCTAAACGTAGGGGTTTAGCACTGCTAAACCCCTACACATCTGGGTTCTTTGTCATTTGGCAAAAGTTTAAATCTCACCCGTGTTTAGTATAAGAGGCTCTGCCTCTATTATACCTGGAGGTAGAACCTCTAAGATGGCATTCCCAGTCAGAGACTGGGAACGAGAGTTTTCTTGCTTTGCGTCTTTGCTCCTTTGCCTCTTTGCGCGAAACCTCAGCTAGATTAGATACAAGAATTACTCTTAACAACATCCCCCACCATCGTAATACCATGTAGAATTAGTAATAATGATTTCTTCAGGATTTGAATTTGCTAAATTCCCCGCTGTTTTATCACAAACCGCCGCAGGAATTCCTCTTTGTAAAATATGCCCATTCTTATCATCAAAAAATGCTTCCTTACCTGCATAAATCGCTGTTTTACCAGTAAAAATACAAGCTCCGTCTGCGGGAATATCTACCTTAAAAGCCACAGAATCCAGACTTTCTAAAAGCAGATTTTCCTGTAGTTGATAATTGTGTTTATCTAACAACCGATAAGGACGACGAGCGCGAATTTCAATTTGTCCAAAACCAGCATTAATAATTAATTGAGTATATTCTTGATATGTAATAGCACCAGATAAACATAAAGCGCGTAAATTTTCATTTTGTTGTAAATGAGCAGGAATTGGACTTGTTGCAATCGGGTCACTCATCTGCAAGCGTCCACCTGGTTTCAATACCCGATATGCTTCTTTTAAAGCACGAGTTAAATCTGCTGGTTCAAAAATATTAAACAGGCAATTTTGCGCTACTACATCTACAGAAGCATCAACGACAGGTAAATTAAACGCATCTCCCGGACGAATTTCGACAAAGCTAGGATCAAACCAAGGGTTTTCTGTTGCAGCAATTTCTAAATTACGTATTGCAGCTTCTCGCATAGCTTCCACAGGTTCGACAGCAATAATCGCACCAGGACGACGAGAAAAATAAGCAAATTGCAAAGCTTCTAAACCACCACCAACACCAATATATAAAACTGTAGGTTCATTATTAAGTTCGTTGTGATGAACCGTAGTTCCACAACCATAGTTCATTTCCTGCATAGCTAGAGGAATTTTTAGCCCTGGTAATTGTAAAGGTGTACTTTGAACACAACAAAGACCTATTTCTGGTGTTTGGGCAACTTGGCTGTAAAATTGGGCTGCGGTTTCTAAATAGGTCATAATCTCAAATTAGGGTTTATGGCTTGACTTTTGTGGTCAAAAAGAGTATTATACATAACTAATAGAAGGGGAGTAGCTGCTGGCAGTAAATCAAAGTTTTCTGTTCAGTGTATCTAAGTCAACATACTGGTGATGAGCCTGGTTTAGATAGCGAATAAATAAAGTATTTGAAAGCGAGACCTTCACTGACTACACATTTAACTATGTGGAGTTCAGTGAGGTTTGATTGCTCTCATTGATACTCCACATAGGTAAAAAATCCTTTAGGAGTTTGAGAGAGTGTTAACAGCTTTTACCGCAGGTTTATTACTAATTACCATTTCCGAACTAGGTGATAAAACATTTTTTATTGCTGTAATTCTTTCCATGCACCACTCGCGGCGCTTGGTATTCACTGGTGTAGTAGCTGCTTTAGCGGCTATGACCGTCTTATCAGTTGCATTTGGGCAGGTAGTATCTTTATTACCAAAAATCTATATTCATTACGCCGAAATAGTTTTGTTTATTGCCTTTGGTTTAAAATTAATCTATGATGCCAATAAAATGGCTGTATCTGCTACCGAAGAAGTCGCAGAAGAAGCACAAGAAGCGGTAGAAAAAGCAGATTTAGATAATTCCCAGCCAAAAAGTGTTTGGTCAATTTTACTGAAATCCTTCGTATTAACATTTATAGCAGAATGGGGCGATCGCACACAAATAGCTACAATAGCCTTAGCAGCCGGGAATAACCCCATTGGTGTGACAATGGGAGCAATATTAGGACACGCAATTTGTGCAGCGATCGCCGTCATCGGTGGTAGATTAATTGCAGGTAAAATTTCTGAAAGACAAATTACCTTTTTAGGCGGCTTTCTATTTATCATCTTCGGCATAGTGGCCGCCATAGAAGGAAAATAAATTCAATACCCCTGTATGCACCTGAGTGAGATACCGTGATAAAATTACAAAACCTGTAGGTGCGTGGTTTCCCCGCCCTCAGTTGTACTTTTAAGTCTTAGTCAGATGTAAATTTTTTTATAGGGGTACATTATGGGCTTTTTACTGAGAATTGTCGGCTTTGGGTTGCTAATTTTGGGTATTTACCTTGTAGGAGAAAATATCTTTTTTACAACCAATGTTTATCCTTATTGGTGGCGAGGAATTTCTGCTGATATTTCAGTATTAGCATTAACATCAGGTGTACTCTTGCTAGTTTTTGCTCCAGGAAGTATGAAAGATTTGGGATGGACTGCTGTTGCCGTTGCTATTATGGCCATATTTATTAGCAGTCGTGCAATTCTTAACCCTACTAGTTTATGGCAGTTTTTTCTCTCACTAATTTGCATCGCCTCTGGTTATAAAATGCTTACAACAGGATACTTACCCTTTTAATTTCAGCATCCTGATCAAAAAATAATTTATTGATCAGGAGTTGAATTATTTTTTGCTCAACTCCTATTTTATTGCTAAAAAACTCAGAGACTTCTATCAGTTTACCTCTCCTCCCTACACCTTACGGAGTAGCCGTAGGTGATGCCGTAGGTGATGCCGTAGGTGATTCTGTGGATGAAGGCGTAGGTGATGCCGTAGGAGTAGGATTAGAAGCTGCGGCTTTATTTATTTCATCCTTATACTGAGCCGGTGCTAAAGCTGTGGCACTATCAAATAAAGGTTTTGCTTTATCAAGCTTCCCCTGTTCCTTAAACAGCATTGCCTTTGCTAAAACGGGGCGAAAATCTTGAGCATCTTTCTTAATTGCTTCATCATAAGCAGAGATAGCTTTATTATCATTCTTTTGAAAAGCGTAGACACTACCTAAAAGCACCTGCACAGCAACCACATCCACACTACCCGGCTGAATAGTATTAGCTTGAGTCGCAGCAGCTAAACTTTCTTGTAATAAGCCAATAGCTGCTTCTGGACGCTTTTCGCTTAATTGCAAATTCACCATGCCCTGCAAAGCTTTCAAATCGCCCGGTTTTGTAGTTAAAATAGAGCGATAAGTTTGGGCAGCCCCCTCCTTATCACCAATTTGTTGTTTAGCTTGTGCCAGTAAAACTCCATACTCTGACTGCTGGGGATTGAGTTTAGCGAGTTTTTCTAAAGGTTCAATCACAGCTTGAATATCCGCTGGTTTAACTTCCCCTTGGCTTTTTTGACTCAACAAACCTAAACGCGCTTGCAAAAGTCCCTTGAGTGCAGTTTGATTTTCTGCATCTTTTTGTAAAACTAATTCATAACCCCGAACTTGATCTTCCAGTTTTGACTTTTGCTCCGATGAAGATATTTTAGGGTCAGCAGTGGGCTGATTTTGTGGAGATGATTGGGGTTTATTAACCGCTGTAATGATGGGCATAATAGAAACACCCAAAAAAGCAACAACAGCGAAAGCTAAAACTACTCGGACTATCCAGCGATTACGCGATTCAGACACAATATTATTCTGCTCCTAAATGGGAATGAGATAAATTGCAAAGTTAAAAATTTCCAAAACTTTGCGGAATACGGTCATTTGTCTGTGAATTTTATAAGGAGAATGCCGAAAACCCTTGAAGGCGTGTCCGACTCAGGAGGACACACCTGTGCAACAGCTGCGGGATGAAGGCTAGTTACAGGATTTATCCTGCACTGACATTTTGTATATATTGTATAATAAATGCAGGCTGAAACCAAATCAAATTGATTGTTCAAAATTGAATCAATGCTAGTCCTAGAATACAAAGTTAAAGGTAAACAACATCAATACAACGCCATAGATGATGCCATTCGTACCACCCAATTCATTCGCAATAAAGCGATTAGATATTGGATGGATGCACCACGCGAGCTAAAAATTGATAAGTTTGCCCTGAATAAGTATTCAACAGAACTCCGCTCAGACTTTACCTTTGCTGCTGAATTAAACTCAATGGCAGTACAATCAGCCGCAGAAAGAGGGTGGTTTGCTATATCAAGGTTTTACGACAACTGTAAATCTAAAAAGTCTGGAAAGAAAGGATATCCACGTTTTCAAAAGGATTGCCGTTCTGTTGAATATAAAACATCAGGATGGAAATTACACAAAACTAAGCGACGGATTACTTTTACCGATAAAAAAGGGATTGGTGAACTCAAATTATTAGGTAAATGGGATATTCAATCCTACGAACTTAAAGACATTAAACGAGTGCGTTTAATCCGTCGTGCTGATGGATATTATGCTCAGTTTTGTATTGGTATTGATGTTGTAGATATTCAACCAAAAACAGGTAATGAAATCGGGTTGGACGTTGGTATTGAGTCGTTTTACACCGATTCTAATGGACATCATGAACCCAATCCTCAGTTTTTGAGAAAGGCTGAAAAATCAATCAAACATTCTCAAAGACGGATTTACAAAAAAGTCAAAGGTTCTAGTTGTAGAAAAAAAGCTAGAAAACTTTACGCTAAAAAACACTTAAAAGTAAGTAGGCAACGGATTGAACACGCTAAAAAAATAGCGCGTAACGTATGCAAGTCTAACGACTTAGTGGCCTATGAAGATTTAAGGGTTTCAAACATGGTAAAAAATCATTGTCTAGCAAAATCAATTAGTGATGCTAGTTGGTATTTGTTCCGGCAATGGATTGAATATTTTGCTGTTAAATTTGACAAAATTACTATAGCTGTAGCACCACATTATACTTCTCAAAAGTGTTCTAGCTGTGGCGTAATTGTCAAAAAATCTCTATCAACTCGTACCCATAATTGTAGTTGTGGATGCGAATTGCATAGAGATACAAACGCCGCAGTTAATATTCTTAATCTCGCAAAAAATCGGGAGTTGAGCGAAGTGGTCAGTGAGCCTTGCCGAACTGTCGAAACTAGGGGAGGGCATCCCCGAATTAACGCTACAGGAGTTGAAACCGCTACTCTGCTTGGTGTAAGCCTGGTTGAGCAAGTTTTGACTATGAATGTAGAATCCCCATGTCTTTAGACCGGGGAGTGTCAAAACAAATAAATATCTATCTATCCTGCTAAAGTAAGTGATGACTTTAGGAAGATCCGTCCGAATTATCGCTATGCTATGCTTCCGATAGCGTAGCTTGGCGTAAGCCATAACTGGATTAAGGACGCTAAATTACACATTTAGTGTATAAATGTGATATCTGGCGTTTTGATTTTCGTACAGAGCATCAAGGGAGTGACCAGATTAAAAAGAAATATACTTTGATCAGTCACACACTTGCTCTTTTCCTTTGTTTTTATTAAATCCCACAATGGGGTATGTCTTGTGCCGCAAGGAGTTTTTATGAATTCCGACCTGATGCCGTCTTCTGAATCCGCAAATTTAACAGCCTCTAACCAAGGCATAAAAGAGATTGAATCCCCTGTTAATGCTAATACATTAGCAGACCAATCCTCTAAACTGGAAAAATCCCTGACTGACTCTAATGGGCATTTGCCTAATCGAGAACAACCAATTCCACCTCCCAGTGAACCGACTCAATACCGAGCTATTGGGTTAATTCGCGGATGTTACCATGCTAGTGATGAACAGTTCACCCAGGGAACACTAATCACAAAAGATGGGGTTGAACTTAATGCCGTCCTCTTAGGTCGGATTATGAGTTTAGTCAAAAATCACTTAGACCTAGAAACAGAACATCTATGGGTAGTTTATCCCCGCACTAGACAAGAAAATGACGCATTGCACCTGCAAATTGTTGGTGTTTGGGAACCAGAAAATCTGGCCAAATATGAACTAGATGAAGCTGGTACAGATTCGACAGCAGTTTCTAATAACGGTAGCGTAGCGTTAAGCATTCATCCAAAACCCTCATCAGCAGTTCCTGATGGTGGCTTTTCTGTGCGTGGTGAGGTAGTTTACCAGTCTTTTGACGAAAAGAGTTTGGTTGTGAAAATCAAACAAGCTCCCCGTAAACCTACTGATAAAGCTAAATATTTTAAGTTGAAACTCAAGGGCGTATTAACTACCAAAGCTGTAGGTAAGTTCTGGGACTTCAATGTTAAACGGGAAAATGACGCATTAGTAGTAGTTAATGCCGAAGCGATCGCTGATTTACCCAAAAAACGCCGACCACCGTTCAAAGGAGCGCCTCGTGGTGGTGGTGGTGGTGGTGGTGGTGGTGGTGATAGAAGGCCATTCCCTCCCAGACGCAATGGCAATGGAGATGCCCCACGTCCCATTAAAAAGACAGCAGGTGATCCCACCGTCATCACCAAACCCATACCAAAAGCCCCCACTCCTATGCCAGTTAAAAAGCCTAAACCTGCTGGGGAATAGGTAATTGGTGATTGGTAATTGGTGATTGGTGATTGGTAATTGATAAAAACTATTACCCAGTCCCCAGTCCCCAGTCCCCAGTCCCCAGTCCCCAATCTTAAAACTCCGTCCAACGGTCTTGGGGTAAAAAAGAACGTTCCATAGGAATTGGGGCTACTGGTTCAGTTAGAGTAAATATCCCTTCTTTAATCCACTGTTTCAACTCTTGGGCTACTTGTCGGGAAAGAAACAAACTGGCTAAAGAAGCTACTCGTACCGTCCTGCCTTCAATAGTGATGCGTCCAGATTTAAGTTGTGCGTAACTCACTAAACCGAAGGTAGGACGGACACGACGAGGAATCGAAAAATCTACAATTGGTGCTACTAAATCCTTGTCTTGCACAGCACAGCGTTCTACCACACCAGCATTTAAAACTGGCAATGGTACACCCACACCCATCATTAAAGATGGTCCATAGCTTTTAAAATAACAGCCTCGTATCCATCGCGCATCCATTTGTTTAGCATCACCAATTAACGCCAAAGTTGCCGAAGGTCCAATAGGTGTGCGATTTTCTAACCGCTTTTGCAAGGGAAAATGTTGTGTCCCTTCCCAAGCCACATAACCAACACCCCCAGCCAAAAAAATCTTTGTCCCAATTCCTACAAGTTGTAAATCGGGGTCATTCAGGAGGGGGGAAAGCGAACCGGGGTTAGAATAAACCGCATTTCCTAAGCGGGGTTGCAATGGTCCTAGATAGGTATGTAGTGGGCGATCGCCTCCATTCACACCAACAATAAAATTTTGATAAAGATTGCGCGGATTAAATAAATAAAACTGATTGATAGTGTCACGGGTAACGGTGGTTTCAAATGTGGCTCTAGGGTAGCAATCGGTAACTTGTCCCACAGCGCGAACTTGGATAGATTTACCGGCAATTAAATCCTCAATCACATGACCACCACCACGTTCCCGCACGTCTTCCCCATCCAGAGAGTCAACTGGACAACTAGCACCTAAGTATAAATCCACAGCCCCAAAACCCGCATAAGCCGGGACTCCATCTAACCAGCAACGCCGAATTTTAATGGGTGGGTCAGTATGTCCTAAGTTAATAATTGCACCACTTGATTCCATTGGTTCAAATGTGCCAGTGGTAATTACATCTACTTCTTTGGCAGCTTTACTAACACCAATTTCCGCAACTCGGGCTTTTAACTCTTCAGCAGTCCAGACTACCGCCCGTTTTCGGGTGATTTTCTCATTAATTTCCGCAATTGTTCGCATTTTAAATTTATTTGAAGGACTATCGGTACACTGGGGGCGTTGACGATAGCCTGCTTACGGGGGAGTCATTTTTAAGACCGTATTTTCAACCTCAGAGTGTCAATCCTCTACCCTGAGTTTAACGGAATCAGCATGAGAAGGTAAACCCTCTGTAGTGGCTAAGATGTCAATGGCAGATGCCACTTTTTCCAAAGCAGTTTGTGAGTATTGGATAATACTTGAGTGTTTTAAAAATGTTTCTACCCCTAAAGCTGAAGCATAACGGGCGGCACCGGAAGTAGGTAAGGTATGGTTAGGACCGGCTAAATAGTCTCCTACAGCTTCAGGTGTGGAACTACCCAGGAAAATTGCCCCAGCATGGCGAATTTGGTTCATTAAAGCCCAAGGATCAGCAACTTCTAATTCTAAGTGTTCTGGTGCAAACTCGTTGGCAAGTTCGGCGGCGGCTTCCAGGGATTCCACCACGACGATTAAACCATAATGGGCGATCGCTTTTTCCGTATCTATCCGCCGTGGGTGATCCACCAATTGTCTTTCCACCGCCATTTGTACTTTTTTTGCCAACCCCGCATCTGTTGTCAGCAAAATTGCGGCCGCCATAGGATCATGTTCTGCTTGAGCTAACAAGTCAGCCGCTACATAGGCAGGATTAGCTGTTTCATCAGCAATTACCAGCACTTCGCTCGGACCTGCTAAAGAATCAATTCCCACCGTTCCGTAAACCAACTTTTTCGCCAAGGTGACATAAATATTCCCTGGTCCTGTAATGACATTAACCTTGGGAATGGTTTCTGTGCCATAGGCTAAAGCCGCGATAGCTTGAGCGCCACCCACACGGTAAATTTCCTGAACTCCTGCTTCTTGGGCCGCTACCAAAACCGCAGGATTCACCATTTTACCGCCTCTAGCAGGTGTCACCATCACCACACGAGGGACACCAGCCACTTTTGCCGGAATGGCGTTCATTAACACTGTACTGGGGTAACAAGCCCGACCGCCTGGGATATATAAACCTGCTCGGTCTACGGGGGTATAGCGTTTGCCTAAAACTACTTGATCATCACCAAACTGTACCCAGCTTTTGGGAACTCGCTGACGGTGAAAAGCTTCTATTTTTTGGCAAGCGAGGCGAATCGCCTGGAGTAAATCCTTGGATACCTGTTGGTAAGCTGCATCCAGTTCTGAGCCTGTTACTTTGAGTTCTTCTGGTTTGAGGATTTGGTGATCAAATTCCGCTGTATAATGTAGTACAGCTTTGTCACCTTGGCGCTTCACCGCTTGCAACACTTCGCGGACTGTTGCTTCTTTATGAAGTACCTGTTCATCCTGGGTGCGATCGCAGATCCGTTGCAGTTCTGATTTAACGTCTGCCTGCTGAGTAATAATTCGCAGCATGGAGTAATGACAATGCCAAATTTTACAATATTTTGATTTTAAGAACCATTTGGGCTTTTTACTTGCTACTACAACATTGCGTCAGTAGAAAAACCATTCAAAATAGCTAAAAAGCCTAACATATAAGCTTTTTGACCTTTGATTTTTGACTTTTGACTTCCGCTCTGCGGTGTTAGGGTCTAAAGCTGGATATGATTCTCTTCTCTAGCTTAACCTGGATTTTTTCTGATACTACTTTATAAAACTCGGACAACCGTTCTATAAAACTTACCCAAAATTACCAAAGTCTAGACACATCTGGACAGCGATAACCTTAGTGTTTACTTCCTGCTTCATCACGGTCTTAGAATGGCTTCTAAGAGGTTTTTCCGCTCCACAGGCAATCTCGGTAGAACTTACCGTTTCTGACCGTAGTTCCTAAAAGGAACCCCAGAAATTTAATATTCCCTCTGTCTGAATTGAGGTAACTGGTCTGTTTTCCTTGTCAGTAAACCATTCTAATCTATTTTTTTAGCCGTAAGCATCAGCTTTTACGCCCAAATAAAATATTTTTTTTCAAAAATTATCACATCAGCAAAAATAATGCTATATTTATTAAACCTAGTAGTGTGTGTACATAATTAATAGTCTTTTTTGGAATTACTGTGGCGAATACAAAATCTGCTCTTAAACGCGCTCAAATCGGAGAACGAAACCGACTGCGTAACAAAGCTTATAAATCAGCAGTTAAAACGCTGATGAAGAAATACTTTAGTTCTGTGGAAGCTTGTGCTGCCAACCCGACAACAGAACTCAAGCAGGAAGTGGAAACGAGAATGTCCGAAGCTTACAGCAAAATTGATAAAGCTGTAAAGGCTGGTGTGCTTCATGCCAACAATGGAGCT
The DNA here is from genome assembly GCF_008121535.1 of Dolichospermum sp. UHCC 0315A. Lineage (GTDB taxonomy): Bacteria > Cyanobacteriota > Cyanobacteriia > Cyanobacteriales > Nostocaceae > Dolichospermum > Dolichospermum lemmermannii. Next base: position 3,687,001 of record NZ_CP043056.1, on the reverse strand, counting down.
AGAAAAAAGTCAAGTTTAGCTCGTAAACACAAAACCCTTACTGCTTAGTCAATAGTCAGTGGTTTGTTGACAACTCACCCTCTCCGGGGTTAGTCATTTGTTCATTGGGGAAACCTTCAAGACCGCGCTAACTCACCACTGACCATTGATTAATGATAAGCTATGCAACTTATAGATACCCACGTACACATTAACTTTGACACTTTCCAGCCAGATTTAGCAGCCGTTCGCACTCGGTGGCAAGAAGCAGGAGTAGTCCGATTAGTCCACTCCTGTGTTCACCCCCAGGAATTTGCGAGCATTAGGCGCATAGCCGAGCAGTTTCCTGAACTTAGCTTTGCTGTGGGGCTGCATCCTCTGGATGCTCATAAATGGGATGACCAAACAGCCGCCCAAATCAAGTCTTTAGCCAGTTCTCATTCTCAAGTGGTAGCCATTGGGGAAATGGGGTTGGATTTCTACAAAGCAGATAATTATGAGCTTCAGCATGAGGTATTTGCATCACAATTAGCGATCGCTTGTGAACTGAATTTACCAGTGATCATCCATTGTCGTGATGCTGCACCAGCAGTCAGGGATGTATTGCAAAAATGGCGGAATTGGCATGGGGAAAGGGTACGGGGTGTCATGCACTGCTGGGGAGGGACACCAGAAGAAACTCAATGGTTTCTAGATTTAGGTTTCTATATTAGCTTTAGCGGCACAGTGACATTCAAGAATGCTAAAACTATTCAAGAGTCTGCCGCAATGGTGAATAGCGATCGCTTACTGATAGAAACAGATTGTCCATTTCTGTCACCCGTTCCCAAACGTGGCGAAAAGCGGAATGAACCCGCCAATGTTCGCTATGTAGCGGAGCAATTAGCAAAACTACGAGAAGAAACAATAGAGGAAATTGCCCAGAAAACCACCCAAAATGCCTGTAGATTATTTGGTCTAGCGTTGTAGATCAGCATCAAGTCCAAAAGAATTAGCGCTGATTTCATCAAGAAGATACTTCTATTGAATGAAAATGTGCTAGAATTATTCCCTCTAAAACATTTAGGTTAAGCCATAATGGTAAAGGAAGGATAATAACTCCTAAAACTCAATTTGTGCTGTTATCAAAATGATATTAGCCAGTTTGGGAATTTGTGGTTTTAGCCAGCTTGATCAATCGCAACAACCCCAATCTAAAATCCAAAATTGTCTGCCCATCCACTTAAATCTCTACAAACGGATGCTCTCAATAGATAACAAACCGTGGCAACCTAGGTTGACTAAAAAAAACTTGAAACCTGAAAACAGCAATCCTTCAATATATCAAACAATAAAGAAAATCGTTAAAAATAATTGTCTAGTCCAGACAATCATATCCATATCAAATCCATAGTGCAGGCTCTGATGCCATATTGCGCTATCGAATTCGACTCTTGCGGAACTCCCAGTTTGGGGATCTTACAGCAAGGATAAAGTATCAGGCATAAGGTGTGAGGGGTGAAGTATGAAGAAGTGTGAAGTAAAAAAAATCTTATAGCCAACGCCACGCTATCAGCTAAATTGTCGGTGGAGCAGGCTGTTACCAAGTAAATAGACTTCAACACTCACCAATTCATATTTTATGCAGAAAAGCCTTCATGGCAGAACTCCACCAATACCTCTTTGAAAGTTTAACCAGGTTGATAAAGGTAAAGGCATGACTAACGACGATAAATACATGGAATCCGCCTTTCTATTACCCGACTTGATTGAAATTCAGCGTTCTAGTTTTCGCTGGTTTCTAGAAGAAGGGCTAATCGAAGAACTGAACTCCTTTAGTCCAATTACAGACTACACTGGCAAACTAGAACTGCACTTTTTAGGCAATAACTATAAACTTAAAGAACCTAAATACAGTGTTGAAGAATCCAAGCGGAGAGATAGCACTTATGCAGTGCAAATGTATGTCCCCACCCGGTTGCTAAACAAAGAAACAGGAGACATTAAAGAACAAGAAGTATTTATTGGCGATTTGCCATTGATGACAGATAGAGGCACATTTATTATCAACGGTGCTGAACGCGTCATTGTCAATCAAATTGTGCGATCGCCTGGAGTTTACTATAAATCAGAAATTGATAAAAACGGACGACGGACTTATTCTGCCAGCTTAATTCCGAACCGGGGGGCATGGCTGAAATTTGAAACAGATCGTAATGACTTAGTTTGGGTACGGATAGACAAAACCCGGAAACTGTCAGCCCAGGTACTGTTGAAAGCCCTGGGATTATCAGATAACGAGATATTTGATGCACTGCGCCATCCAGAATACTTCCAAAAAACCATCGAAAAAGAAGGGCAATTTTCCGAAGAAGAAGCCCTAATGGAATTATATCGGAAACTTCGTCCCGGTGAACCGCCCACAGTTTTAGGTGGACAACAGCTTTTAGACTCCCGCTTCTTTGATCCTAAACGCTATGACCTGGGTAAAGTTGGACGTTATAAACTCAACAAAAAACTTCGTCTTTCCGCCCCCGACACCATGCGCGTCCTCACCCCTGGGGACATCTTAGCCGCCATTGATTACCTCATAAATCTAGAATACGATATCGGTAGTATTGATGACATTGACCACCTCGGAAATCGCCGAGTCAGAAGCGTTGGGGAATTACTGCAAAATCAAGTCAGAGTAGGGTTAAATCGCTTAGAAAGAATTATTCGAGAACGGATGACCGTATCCGATGCCGAATCTCTCACTCCCGCATCTCTAGTTAACCCCAAACCCTTAGTAGCAGCTATCAAAGAATTCTTTGGTTCGAGCCAACTCAGTCAATTCATGGATCAAACTAATCCCTTGGCAGAATTGACCCATAAACGCCGCCTCAGTGCCTTGGGACCAGGTGGTTTGACCAGAGAAAGAGCCGGGTTTGCAGTTCGAGATATTCACCCCAGTCACTACGGACGGATTTGCCCCATTGAAACACCAGAAGGACCAAATGCCGGACTCATCGGTTCATTAGCCACCCATGCCCGCGTTAACCTCTATGGTTTTCTAGAAACACCCTTCCGACCAGTAGAAAATGGCAAAGTCCTCTTTGATGTGCTGCCTGTTTACATGACAGCAGACGAAGAAGACGACCTGCGGACAGCCACAGGTGACGTTCCCCTGGATGAAAATGGTTACATCAAAGGACCCCACGTGCCAGTGCGCTATCGCCAAGACTGGACAACCACCGGACCCGAACAGGTGGATTATGTGGCAGTTTCTCCAGTGCAGATTGTCTCAGTAGCCACCAGCATGATTCCCTTCTTGGAACATGACGACGCTAACCGAGCACTGATGGGTTCTAATATGCAGCGCCAAGCTGTACCCCTACTAAGACCAGAACGCCCCTTGGTGGGAACCGGTTTGGAAGCCCAAGCCGCCAGAGACTCCGGCATGGTCATAGTTTCCCGCACCGATGGCGATGTGGTCTATGTTGATGCCACAGAAATTCGTGTCCGCGCCAGTGGTCAGTTGTCCGCAGCCAGCGGTAGCCAAGTTATTGAAAAAGGCCAAGAACTTAAATACAAACTTTCCAAATATCAACGTTCCAACCAAGACACCTGTTTAAACCAAAAACCATTGGTGAGAATTGGCGAAAAAGTCGTAGCCGGTCAAGTATTGGCAGATGGTTCTTCCACAGAAGGGGGAGAACTGGCGCTAGGACAAAATATAGTTGTCGCCTATATGCCCTGGGAGGGATACAACTACGAGGATGCAATTCTCATTTCCGAGCGCCTGGTACAGGAAGATGTCTATACTTCCATTCACATCGAAAAATACGAAATCGAAGCCAGACAAACCAAACTCGGACCCGAAGAAATCACCAGAGAAATTCCCAACGTTGGTGAAGATGCCCTCAGACAATTGGATGAACAAGGTATTATCCGCATTGGGGCGTGGGTAGATGCTGGGGATATTCTCGTGGGAAAAGTTACTCCCAAGGGTGAATCTGACCAACCCCCCGAAGAAAAACTCCTCCGCGCTATCTTTGGTGAAAAAGCCCGTGATGTCCGCGACAACTCCCTGCGAGTTCCCAATGGTGAAAAAGGTCGGGTAGTTGATGTCCGGTTGTTCACCCGTGAACAAGGTGATGAACTGCCACCGGGAGCAAATATGGTAGTCCGGGTTTATGTGGCTCAAAAGCGCAAAATCCAAGTGGGCGACAAAATGGCAGGGAGACATGGCAACAAGGGGATTATTTCCCGGATTCTGGCTGCTGAAGATATGCCCTACTTAGCTGACGGTTCACCCGTGGATATTGTTCTCAATCCCTTGGGTGTCCCCAGCCGGATGAATGTGGGTCAGGTGTTTGAATGTTTACTGGGTTGGGCAGGTCATAATTTGGGAGTCAGGTTCAAGATTACTCCCTTCGATGAAATGTATGGCGAAGAAACTTCCCGGCGGCTAGTTCACGGCAAACTCCAAGAAGCCAGAGACGAAACCACTAAAGACTGGATCTATAACCCCGACAATGCCGGTAAAATCATGGTCTATGATGGTCGCACTGGTGAACCATTTGACCGGGCTATTACCGTCGGTGTGGCCTATATGCTCAAGCTGGTGCATTTGGTTGATGACAAAATTCACGCCCGTTCCACTGGACCCTATTCTCTGGTGACTCAGCAACCTTTGGGCGGTAAGGCTCAACAGGGTGGGCAAAGATTTGGAGAAATGGAAGTTTGGGCGTTGGAGGCTTTCGGCGCTGCTTATACTTTGCAAGAATTGTTAACTGTCAAATCCGATGATATGCAAGGACGGAATGAAGCCCTCAATGCCATTGTCAAGGGTAAGGCTATTCCCCGTCCTGGTACTCCTGAATCTTTCAAAGTATTGATGCGTGAGTTGCAATCTTTGGGTTTGGATATTGCCGTGCATAAGGTGGAAACCCAAGCAGATGGTAGTTCCCTAGATGTGGAAGTAGACCTAATGGCAGACCAAGCTGCCCGGCGCACACCTCCTAGACCGACTTATGAGTCACTCTCTCGTGAGTCTCTGGAAGGGGAAGAGTAACAATTAAAAATTATCAATTAAAAATTAAAAATTTAAGAGGTTTTTCGCTCTTCATTTTTAATTCTCAATTTTTAATTGTTTATTAAAAATTATAAATTAAAAATTTAAGAGGTTTTTCGCTCTTCATTTTTAATTTTTAATTCTCAATTTTTAATTGTTTTGTTCTCCTTTTTTAATTTTTAATTTTTCATTTTTAATTCTCATGAGATCCCCCCAAACTAATCAATTTGACTACGTAAAAATTGGCATAGCTTCACCAGAACGCATCCGTCAATGGGGTGAACGGACTTTACCCAATGGACAACTTGTAGGTGAAGTTACCAAGCCAGAAACTATTAATTACCGCACCCTCAAACCAGAAATGGATGGTTTGTTTTGCGAGCGCATCTTTGGACCAGCTAAGGATTGGGAATGCCATTGTGGTAAGTACAAACGGGTGCGCCATAGAGGGATTGTCTGCGAGCGCTGTGGTGTAGAAGTTACAGAGTCCCGCGTCCGTCGCCACAGGATGGGTTTTATTAAGTTGGCAGCCCCTGTGGCTCATGTTTGGTATCTCAAAGGGATTCCTAGCTATATTGCTATTCTCCTAGATATGCCGTTGCGGGATGTGGAGCAGATTGTTTATTTCAACTCCTACTGCGTTTTAGCACCGGGCAACGCTGATACTCTCAGTTACAAACAACTGTTGAGCGAAGACCAATGGTTAGAAATTGAAGATGCTATCTACAGCGAAGATTCCCAGTTAGAGGGTGTGGAAGTTGGCATTGGCGCTGAAGCTCTGTTGCGGCTGTTGGCAGATATTAATTTGGAGCAAGAAGCGGAAACCCTGCGGGATGAAATCGAAAAGGCCAAGGGTCAGAAACGGGCAAAATTAATTAAACGGCTGCGGGTAATTGATAATTTCATCGCTACCGGTTCTCAGCCAGAATGGATGGTGATGGAAATTATTCCCGTCATTCCCCCAGATTTGCGCCCCATGGTGCAGCTAGATGGAGGCAGATTTGCCACCAGCGATTTAAATGATTTGTACCGCCGGGTGATTAATCGCAACAACCGTTTGGCTAGACTTCAGGAAATTCTCGCGCCGGAGATTATTGTCCGCAACGAGAAACGGATGCTGCAAGAGGCTGTGGATGCCTTGATTGACAATGGTCGGCGGGGACGGACTGTGGTGGGGGCTAATAACCGTCCGCTGAAATCCTTGTCCGATATTATTGAGGGAAAACAAGGACGTTTCCGCCAAAACCTGCTGGGTAAACGGGTGGACTATTCGGGACGGTCGGTAATTGTGGTCGGTCCGAATCTGAAGATTCACCAGTGCGGTCTACCCAGAGAAATGGCCATTGAGTTGTTTCAGCCCTTTGTGATCAATCGTCTGATTCGTTCCGGCATGGTGAACAATATCAAGGCAGCGAAAAAGCTGATTTCTCGCAATGATGCCAGTGTTTGGGATGTGTTGCAGGAAGTGATTGAGGGGCATCCAGTGATGCTAAACCGAGCGCCAACGTTGCACCGATTGGGGATTCAGGCCTTTGAACCGATTTTGGTAGAAGGGAGAGCCATTCAACTCCATCCTTTAGTCTGTCCCGCCTTTAATGCTGACTTTGACGGTGACCAAATGGCGGTTCATGTTCCCTTGTCCTTGGAGAGTCAAGCTGAAGCCCGGCTGTTGATGCTGGCTTCTAATAATATTTTGTCACCAGCAACGGGCAAACCGATTGTGACTCCTAGCCAAGATATGGTGTTGGGAGCATATTATTTGACAGCGGAAAACCCCAAGGCAACCAAGGGGGCGGGTAAGTATTTCTCCTCTTTGGATGATGTAATTATGGCCTATGAGGCGAAACAGGTAGAGCTTCATGCCTATATTTATGTGCGTTTTGATGGGGAAATTGATTCGGGTGAACCGGATACTGAACCTGTGGAGGTAATTGAGGACAAAGACGCTAAGGGCAGGCTGATGAGTCGGACTCTGATTTATAAGTTCCGCCGGGTGCGGGAAGATGGGGAAGGGAATTTGATTTCTCAGTATATTTATACGACTCCAGGACGAGCAATTTATAACCAGGCAATTCAGGAAGCGATAGATGCTTAGGGAAATTAAAAATTGAGAATTAAAAATTAAAAATGAAAGAAATAACTTTGGAAATTGAAAATTGATAATTTTTAATTGAAAAACTTCTTTTGTTTTTAATTTCTTCTTCTCTTAATTTTTAATTATTAATTTGTAATTTTTAATTGGAACGAAGTGACTTATGACTAAAGCAGTTTTTCGGAATCTGGTAGTAAACAAAGCTAAGTTGAGAGACCTGATTTCTTGGTCTTTTACTCATTATGGAACAGCGCGGACGGCAGTAATGGCCGATAAACTCAAGGAATTGGGTTTTCGCTATGCTACCAGAGCCGGAGTATCTATTAGTGTGGATGATTTGATGATTCCTCCGGCTAAGAAAGAGATGCTGGAAGCAGCAGAGATGGAAATTCTAGTAACGGAGGAACGCTATCAACGGGGGGAAATTACTGAAGTTGAACGTTTTCAGAAAGTAATTGATACTTGGAACAGTACCTCAGAAGCACTCAAGGATGAGGTGGTGGTGCATTTCCAGAAAACAGATCCCCTCAACTCCGTGTATATGATGGCCTTTTCCGGGGCGCGGGGGAATATTTCCCAGGTGCGGCAGTTGGTGGGGATGCGGGGACTAATGGCAGATCCCCAGGGGGAAATTATTGATTTACCAATTAAAACCAACTTCCGAGAAGGTTTGACAGTTACAGAATATATTATTTCTAGTTATGGAGCGCGGAAGGGGCTGGTGGATACGGCGCTGCGGACTGCTGACTCTGGGTACTTGACCCGGCGGTTGGTGGATGTGTCCCAGGACGTGATTGTGCGAGAGTTTGACTGTGGCACAAATAAGGGCTTAACCATTGGGGCAATGGTCGAAGGGAATAAAATCTTAATTAAACTAGCGACGCGGTTGATGGGTCGGGTTGTGGGTGAGGACGTGGTGCATCCCGTCACAGGGGAAATCATTGCCCTGCGGAATACGCCCATTGATGATGATTTAGCGATCGCTATCCAAAAATCCGGAGTCCAAAAGGTAACAGTCCGCAGTCCCTTGACCTGTGAAGCTGCCCGGTCAGTGTGTCAGCATTGCTACGGTTGGAGTTTAGCCCATGCCAAGATGGTAGATTTGGGTGAAGCTGTGGGGATTATTGCCGCCCAAAGTATTGGCGAACCAGGGACGCAGTTGACCATGCGGACATTCCACACTGGAGGCGTATTCACCGGGGAAGTTGCCCAACAGGTGCGGTCTAAGGTGGCAGGAACAGTGAAGATTCCTCGCAAATTGCAAACCCGTCCCTATCGCACTCGTCATGGTGAAGATGCCCTGTATGTGGAAGCCAACGGGACCTTGACGATTGAGGGCGATAAGAAGTCGGGAACGGGGGAAAGCCAGGAAATTGCTGTTACCCAGGGTTCAACTCTATATATTCACAATGGTCAGCAGGTATTGGCAGAGCATTTGGTGGCTGAGGTAGCGCTGGGAGGTAGAACCACCAGAACCAATACAGAAAAAGCCGTGAAAGACGTAGCTTCTGACTTGGCTGGTGAGGTGAAATTTGCGGATCTGGTGGCAGAACCAAAGACTGACCGCCAGGGGAATACCACTACTACTGCTTCTAGAGGCGGTTTGATTTGGATTCTATCGGGGGACGTATATAACTTGCTGCCAGGGGCGGAGTTGATTGTCAAGAATGGGGATGCGATCGCAACTAATGGAGTATTGGCGCAAACCAAGCTGACAACAGTACATGGAGGCGTGGTGCGATTACCAGAAGCCATTCCCGGTAAAGGGACGCGGGAAATCGAGATTATTACCGCTTCTGTGGTATTGGATCAGGCAGCGATTACCGTCCAGAGTTCCCAAGGGCGGAATAGCTACTTGATTACAACCACGAATAATCAGGTATTTAATTTGCGGGCGACTCCAGGGACCAAGGTGCAGAATGGTCAGGTAGTGGCGGAGTTGATTGATGACCAGTACCGGACGACCACCGGGGGCTTATTGAAATTTGCCCAAGTGGAAGTACAGAAGAAAGGGAAAGCCAAATTGGGCTATGAGGTGGTGCAGGGGGGAACGCTGCTGTGGATACCGGAAGAAACCCATGAAGTGAACAAGGATATTTCCTTGCTGCTGGTTGAGGATGGCCAGTATGTGGAAGCGGGAACGGAAGTGGTCAAAGACATTTTCTGTCAAACCGGTGGGGTGGTAGAAGTTACCCAAAAGAATGACATTTTGCGAGAAGTGGTGGTGAAACCGGGTGAGTTGTTGATGGTAGATGATCCGGAAACTGCGATCGCCCATGACAATACATTTTTGCAGCCCGGTGAAGAATTGCAAGGAATGGTGGCGACGGAGTTGCGGTATATCCAGTACGTGGAGACTCCCGAAGGTCCGGCATTGCTGAGTCGTCCGGTGGTAGAATTTGCTGTGCCAACCCACCCTGATGTCCCAGCGACAACGACGGTGAGTCAGGATACAGGGCGTTCCATTCAGTTACGAGCGGTGCAAAGGATTCCTTATAAGGATTCAGAGCGGGTGAAGTCGGTGGAGGGTGTGGAACTGCTGCGGACACAGATAGTATTGGAGATTGAGCAGGAGACGGAGGGAGAACACGGGGCTTCGCCTTTGGCTGCGGACATTGAATTGATTACTGATGCTGAAAATGAGGAAATTCAGCGGTTACAGTTGGTGATTTTGGAGTCTTTGGTAGTGCGGCGCGACATTACAGCGGATGCGACCCAAGGCAGCACAGAGACTAATTTGGAAGTTGCGGACGGTGACACCATTGAACCGGGGGCTGTGGTAGCACGGACGAAGATATTGTGTAAGGAAGGGGGAATTGTTCGCGGTGTGCAGCAGGGGGCGGAAACGGTGCGCCGTTGTTTGGTGTTGCGTCCCAATGATTTGGTAACTATAGGTACGAATGTGCTGCCGAATATCAAGAAGGGAGATTTGGTAGTGGAAGGCAGCGAAATTGCTCCGGGCATATTCGCCGCTGAATCGGGTCAGGTGATGGAAGTCGTCAGTGGTCAGTCGTCAGTGGTGAGTCAGCGCGGTCTTGGGGGTTTCCCCCATGAGCGACTGACGAACCCCGAAGGGGTCAGTGATAAAAAAACGGACAACGGACAACACTTCGACAAGCTCAGTGCATCGCTGACAAAGGACAATTCAGCCCACTCTATTACTCTCCGCGTTGGTCGTCCTTACCGAGTCAGTCCTGGGGCAGTGCTACAGGTCGAAGATGGGGATTTGGTGCAACGGGGTGACAACTTAGTGTTGTTGGTGTTTGAACGAGCCAAGACTGGGGACATTATCCAAGGTTTGCCCCGGATTGAGGAACTGCTAGAAGCCCGCAAACCCAAGGAAGGCTGCATTTTGGCGCGTCGTCCAGGGGAAGTGAAGATTGTCTATGGGGATGGGGATGAGGTGACATCTGTTACTCGTGAGGCCTATTCTATTAAGATTGTGGAAGCCAATGGGACAGTGACGGACTATCCCCTCGGACCGGGGCAGAATTTGATTGTTCCTGACGGGGCGCAGATTGTGGCTGGACAACCAATGACTGATGGCCCTTCTAATCCCCATGAAATTTTGGAGATATTCTTCAGCTTGGGGTCAGAGGATGGTGTCTATGCTTGTGCGAGTCATGCGTTGCAGAAGGTGCAGACCTTTTTGGTGAATGAGGTGCAGATGGTGTATCAGTCCCAAGGGATTGAGATCTCTGACAAACACATCGAGGTGATTGTCCGCCAAATGACCAATAAGGTGCGGATTGATGACGGTGGGGACACAACTATGCTACCGGGTGAGTTGGTGGAATTGCGGCAGGTGGAGCAGGTGAATGAGGCGATGTCCATTACTGGTGGGGCTAGAGCGGAATATACTCCCATGCTGCTGGGGATTACCAAGGCATCGTTGAATACTGACAGTTTCATCTCTGCGGCTTCGTTCCAGGAAACCACGCGGGTATTAACGGAAGCTGCCATTGAGGGTAAATCGGATTGGCTGCGCGGACTCAAGGAAAACGTGATCATTGGGCGCTTGATTCCCGCTGGGACTGGGTACAACACCTATGAGGAAGCGGGGGTGATTGATGATTACGTGATAGAGCCGGGTAGTGGGGTGCTGGATGAGGTTGATGACCCATTGGACATGGTGTTAGATGACCGGACAGCGAAACTCTATAATTTGGATGCACCGGGAATGGGAGATGGTGCTTTTGGTAGCAAGATAGGGGAAAGACTGATTTTAGATGATGATGATGATTTAATTGCTGATGAAATTAGCGATATTGTTGTTGAAGATGATGAAGATTTTGAGGAAGATGAAGATGAGGAAGATGATGAAGACTTTGATGATGAATAAAATCTAGTACCGCACAGCGGAATTAAAAATTAACAATTAAAAATTAAAAAAGCAGATTACACAAGCTTTTTGTGGAATTTTTAATTGTTGGTTGATTTGCGCCGCAGTGTACTAGTCATCAGGTAATGGTTCAGGAGTATGGCTAACGCCACGCTTCGCTATCAGAAGGAAGGAGTCAGGAGTTCAGGAGTCAGGAGTTCAGGAGGAAGAAGAGGTAGGGGAGGTAGGGGAGGTACGGGAGGTACGGGAGGTAGGGAAGAAGGAAGAAGGAAGAAGGAAGAAGGAAGAAGGAAGAAGGAAGAAGGAAGAAATTTCTCCCCTACTCCCCCTACTTCCCCTACTCCCCCTACTTCCCCTACTTCCCCTACTCCCCCTACTCCCCCTACTTCCCCTACTTCCCCTACTTCCCCTACTTCCCCTACTTCCCCTACTTCCCCTACTTCCCCTACTCCCCCTACTCCCCCTACGGTAATGGGTAATGGGTACTGATGAACTGGGATACACAAATAACGTAGTTAAACAAGGTCAAACAACGTCAATTGCTTATAATTCGCTCTCTGATTGACCTTACTCGTAAGGAGAGCTTTTAGGTTCTAGAGTCTGGGGCTTATCCATGCCCGTTTCCGCTTCAGTTTCCACTATTAGGGAATCGGTGAAACTTCTGAGTTCGTTCTAGCAAGATTACTTTTACATCGGAATGTTTCATATAACGAGTGATTTCAACGTCACTCATTCTTGCTAGAACGTTGTCAGCAGCGTTAGTATCTGAGTGCATCACGACCCCATCATGTCCGGTAAACTTGTCACCATTTCTACTACCCGTTAAGGTACTAAATCTGGAGTCAAGTTGTGACGTATACGCACAATTCACACTAACAACCGTGCAACCTACACGGGTTGAAACTTGTTTGAGGGCATCCGCAACTATCCCCTTGCACCATGAAGAAACATTTCTCTTCATACGCTTTCTCATGGGCTTTTTGCCTGTTATTTGCTCCGTCAAATCTTCAAAAGCTACCTTGATCGCATCTGTCATCAAGTCATGCGTAGCTGTAAAAACGATTGTTTGAATCCTACCTTTAAAGGATCTTTCCCGATTGTCCCACTTGATTTTACCAAGATTATTTCGTTTAATTCTATCAGCCTTGGCACTGTTTCCTTTAGCTGTAGACTTGTTAAAAACTGACCTGATTTTATTACGTTTTACTTGTTTCGCTGTTCTGTAATCGGTTTCTTGAGTTTGGATTTTACCAAAATCATTACCTAAAAATCTAGCACCATCATTAGAAGATGTGGCATAAACTTCGGTGTAACCTCTATCACATCCAATTATTTTACCATCGGTCTTTTTTTCAGCTTTTTGGATATCAGTTGTGTAATGAATTTCCCATCTGCCATTACGCTTAATTAGCCTTATTTGACACTTTATTTCTGTTGGTAAAGTCGTTGGTAGTTTGAGAGTTTTACATGGAGTTACACCTCCAAAACGCAACCACACCACACCTTTATCATCTGTTTTAGTATCATAAGCCTTTACAATAATTTGGTTACAAACTTTCGTGTGTCCTCGATACCAAAACTTTCTAACTAAGGTGCAAAGTTTGGGATGTTCCAACCATTCCCGACTTTCTAAGGTAAGTTGCAAAACTCCTTTTTTAGCCTGGAACGACTGGAACGATTGACCCAAAGATTTCATCACCTTTTCGACACAAGCAGCCTGAACCAAGTGAATATCATCAATTACGTCATAGAGAGTTGCTTCCCATAACTTAGCAGGTAATTTGTATTTGTCTTTTAAGGTGCGTAGCTGTTTGTCAATCTCAAATTTAGAAACGCCCCAAGCCTTTAACGACCCGAACTCATTCCACAAGTCAGAGCGTAGTTTACCTAAACTCAAAGCGATTAAATCAAGTTCGTTAGATTTCCAATTATTTAGTTTTTCAGTCCCTAAAATAGCGATTCTCGTAACGGTTAACTGATTCTTTGCTTTGAGTTTCATGGACTTGGTTTGCTACGTCTTTTACTACTATACACCCATTGACTCGTAAGTAGGTCGGCGTTAAAAAATCAATCTATGTAACGAAATATAAATTAACGAATACCTTATAAATAGGGTGTTTCACGGTTTTTACAAAACTAAACATATATCGATTTTATTGGGCCGACTTACTTATTGACTACTATTTATTTCATGAATATTTTGCTCTTCGGCTATCTTTTCCTTGTAAGCCCTAAGGAAGTAAAGTTTGGAGGAAAAGCAGTGCATGATAGCCATAAAATCCTGCATTAACTCTTCGTGCGGTGATAGTTTGGCATTGTTTACCACAACAATTTTGCAGCCGTGAAGGTTGCAAAACCACTCAACGAACTCAAAGCCAAATCTGCATAACCTGTCCTTGTGTCCCACGACAATTTCAGAGATTTGATTCTCTGCAACTTGAGTCATTAATTTAAGAAAGTTTTTCCGCTTCCAGTTCATGCCACTGGCAACATCCTTAACGACCCGGCATCCTGGGTAAGTTTTACCTAAAAAATCTATTTGTGTGTCAAGGTCTAACAACTGGGTTTTTGTGCTGACACGGGCATAAAGAACCCTCTCTTTATCCATTGAGACTGTTTTGATGAATGCTGACTCTGGATATCTCCGATGTCCCCCAGGGGAACGGATACATTCTATTTTCCCTAAGTCAGCCCATTCTGCCGTTGTCTTAGGGTGATAGCCAAATTGTTTGTAAACTTGTTCTGGGGTTAGGTATTTCATCTTTCGGTTAAATACGATTAACCCCAGTATACTACGTTATTTTGAGATTAGAGAGTTTGGCTTCGCCCCGACCTCTTTAAGAAATCGGGGATCTTATTCTTATTGGGGTACGATCATTTGCCGAATCGCTGTGGCTGTGGCTGGTGCGAGTAAAACACCATTGCGATAGTGTCCCGTAGCCAGGAGAACGTTCGTAAAACCCGGTAACTTATCAATTACTGGCGCTGGTCTGCCTTCGGGACGAGGGCGCAATCCTGACCAAGTGCGGAGAACCTTAGCTGCGGCTAAATCTGGGATAAATGCGATCGCTTGTTGTCTGACAGCATCCAATAATTCTTGACTTGGAGATATTTGATCTTCATCATCAGGAAATTCTACCGTTGCTCCTATCCAATAATCACCATTTCCCATTGGTACAATATGCACATCATTACCAGTAATCACCGGTTGAAAATCAGGATTTCCTAAAGTCCGTCCTAAACTTAAATATAAAGCTTGTCCCAGCACCGGACGGATATTCACCATTTGATCTAATTGTGCAGTTAAGGCCGTTGAACCTAAACCCGCAGACATGATAAACCAATCAGCGGTAACTTCGCCCTCTGTAGTTTCAATAAAATTACATTTATGTGGTTCTCCCAATCCTTTTTTGATGTGTAAAGGAGTTGGGGGTGGTGGAGGTGGGGTTTCTGTTCCCGTCACAGATACACCAAATTTGAACTTTACACCATTGCGTTGGGCTGCATCTACTAAGGCTAAAGTTAAAGCTGTGGCATTTAGTTGTAAATCTTGGGGAGAATAGACAGCACCAATAATTTGCGGATCACTAACTTGGGGACAATATTTTTGCAGTTGTTTTTGATCCCAAACTTGCAATTCCCAATCTTGAGATTGACGAATTTCCCGCAGTTGTTCCCATTCTGAAAGCACCTCAACCCCACTTTCTAAGGGGTGTTCTAAATTTTCTGACAATAGCATCACGATTCCTTGACGGTTACAAGGGATTTTTCGCCCTGTAATCCCTTCTAATTCAGGAATCAAAGTTTCATAGCGTTGGATGCTATTTTGTCGCATTCGCCAAGCAATACCCTTGGTTTTACTGCTAATTATGCCCATTAAAACACCGAGGGCAGCGCTGGTAGAACCTTGTGCAGGTTGTTTTTGCTCGAAAACGGTGATGTTTAAACCTTTAACTTGGCTGAGTTCATAGGCGATCGCCGCCCCAACCACACCACAGCCGATAATTACTATATTCATAAGAATACCCGGTAAGTGGGAAACTCAGACACTTCAGTGCTGAGAGGAAAGCGACACGAGCGGTTTTAACCACCTTGAATATTTTTTCATTACCGCCTTGGAGTTGGGAAATTCGGGGTACTCTTGTGATGTACTTTCAACGGGACAATTACCGATTCAAAATTCCCAACTCTGTACGCATAATGTTTTGCTCCAAAGAGCCTCCCATTTCTGGGGTAATGTTAGCTAGATGCCTCCGGCACGCTGGCGCGAACGACCAGTTATAAGAGCTTGCTTGAGCTTGCAACACTGTTCCAGTGACCTTAGAACTGTTTAATCACAAGCGACAGAGCGGGGAACTAGCTTCGCATTCCCAGGTGTCGTGACTCAAATAACGGCTACCATGAGACTAAGCTCAGGGTGGTCTGGTCAGTACAGCTTGTTTGATTACTCTTGCAAGCTCAGTCCCTTCAGGGCTGGGTTACTGACGGTTTTTGCTAGGAGTCAGAGGTGAAGAATCAAAAGTCTTCTTTTCCACCCTATCACTCCATCACCCTAGCATTTTGTGATTCAAGACTCGAAATGAAGCAGGGAACAGGGAACAGGGGAGAAATTTCTTTCTTCTTCTTTCTTCCTCCTGACTCGGTGACTCCTGACTCGGTGACTCCTCTCTTAGCTACTCTTTTCAGGAACTAGTTCTAAGAATTTGTCAATATCTGTAAAAGCTTCCTTGTATTTACTCGCAGCTAGGCTAGTATTGCTCGCAGTAGCAGCTTGATCAATTCTTACTAAGTCATTCAACAAATCTTTGCTGATTTGTCGAGCTTTGGCTTGGTTTTGTTTGGCTAGATTAGGAATGATATAAGTCATATTTAACCTAGCTTCTGTCATTGGTCCGTGGATAAAATTACCCACTTTCACCCATTCACCCTTAGAAATGAGGTTTTTCAGTTCTGAAGAGCGATCGCGCACCATCTGAATTCCGGGAACATATTCCTGAATTTTGGCAACTTCCGCTGCTGTATAAGATGGTGGTACAGTAGCAACAGTAGGACTACCACAACTAATCAAAAATGTGGCCAATAATCCAAAAATCAGTGAAAAAATAGAACGTTGACGCACCATAGATGAAAATTAATTTTTTATTTGTTTACAGATTAACAGTGTTATTTTAGATCGCTATGTAATGAACCGTTACAATTAACTTAGGTTTTTCTGTCTTGATCTTCCCCACAGACCAAGCGAATAGAGGAGTATTATTGAGTGAACGCAGCCGAACAAGCCACAAACCTAGAATTTGCCAGCAAAATTGCTACAGTAGTCAATTTATTTAAATATGAATTTCCTGATGTCAAATCCGATCTTAAACCCTGGCACAATGACCCAGAAACCAGAGAATTAGTAGATCCAGATTCCATAGACATTGGTTTTCACTTTCCTGGTATCAGCAAATCTTGGCGCTGTCGCAGTATTTTAATTCAAATCCGATTTTATCAAGATCCTATCAATAATCACCGTCGCGCCATTGGTGTCGAAGCTGCTGGATTTGATCACAGTGGGGAAGTTTGGCGACTTTCTACCGTTGAAACTTGGAGTTTTGTTGGTGATTCCACACCCTCGGCTGTTGTTGGGGAAAAGCTTAAACAGGTTTGTCGGCAAATTTTAGAGGTGTTTAATCAACGGAGTCAGTAAAAATAATTAGCTTTTCTGCTCATCTACTACCCATTCCCACCTTTGCTTTAAATCATTACAGTGGCTAGAAGGTAAAACTTGATCATGTTGAAGTCTACCAACAACAATTCCCGGTGCAATACCAATCTCATTAGCAAACTCAATAATATTTGCTTTACTAATTTGTGGGATTGATGTCAGAAATCGTTGCAAATCTCTAGGAGGAATGAGTATATCCGCAGAGAATTTGTTCGCTTCGTTCTCTTTTTCTTGAGCCTCAACAGAGACAACACCTGTTCCCTCAAGAAAGAAATCCCGCTTCCCATGTAGTAAAATGTGACCGGCTTCGTGGAAGAATGTAAACCACAAATGATCATCAGTTTTATACCGCAAACTGAGTTGAATGAGTGCTTTGTCAGCATTCAACCAATGAGTTGCACCACTAGTTCGTGTTTTCGGAAGTTCTGGCACAAAAACCACAGCAACACCAGCTTCTGCACACAACTGTACTACTTTTGGTTGGAAGATTTCTGGTAGTTCCACAGTTAAAGCACGGATTTTTCGCAATGCTTCCCTAAAATTGGTTGCATTGTAGGGAGCGCAAGCAATTTTAGATGCTTCTATTTCTCCACGACGTAACCAAGCAGATATAGCTCCAGCGTCGCTTTGAAATGCTTGAGATTTACGAAACTCTATATGATTATTCAACCATATACCCTCCCATTGTTCAGGGGAGGCGACTGCGAAAAAATTTAGCAGTTCCCGCAGTTGCTCCACTTTATCCTCACAGCGGCGAATCCAGCCAGATTTAATCATGGCTGTCACAGGAATTTCTTTCAGCCAGGGTACTTGTTGTGCTAAACGCTTTTTTTCTTCCTGTTGTGCTAAAAACTCGCGGTAACGTCGTTCGTGATTGTTCCAAAAACTAGCTGGAATATTGAATACTAGTTCTAGCTGTAATGCTGTTTCTGGCGTAATTGCAGCTTTACCCTTAATAATTTCATTAATTGTTTTTTTTGGTCTTCCTGTCCGTTCCGCTAGTTCTGCTTGGGTCATATCCCTATCTTCCAGAACTTCCAAAAGGGTATCCCCCGGAGGAGAAACGTAATCTGGATTGTACCGATTTTGGATCTTACTTTCCATGATAATTCTCCACGCCGATTATTCTCACGGCAGTTACTTGATTCCAGTCGAGACCACCATCTGATTTGGTAGGAATTGATTCATCTGCTGGCTCAAATATAAGCCGATATGGATGATCCAAATCGAGTGCTAATTGACCTGCTCGATCATGAATTAATTCGTGGCAACGTCCGGGGAGATTTCGCATATCTTCAAGCACGTTGGCATAGTAACGCAAATGATCTAGCCGTTTTCTGATACGTTTAGCTCTATCTGCACCATGATTTTTCACTAAAAGCCGTTGGTTATTGCACTCTTCTTCAAACTTGCTACTCTCGAATACAATATCCATTCTATCACGGTTCTATAAATATTGTTAACCTCAAAGGTTAAATATATTTTAGGATCTAAATGCAAAAATGGCAGGAATTACTCAGAAAAGAGGTTTATATTCTTACATAATAGAACTTATGTACTAAATCAGGGTCAGGCTCAATATTACTCGTTATCAGTTTTGCAACTACCATCTACACAGTATGGTGATTGATAGGTTTGGGAACGCTTACCAAACAATGTATAACGATTATCCCGAATTTGTTCATAAAACCTATCTCCTGCCCATTTCATCCCCGGTAATGCCCGATACGCATCCACAAATATACTACCCAAAGGTAATAGTCGTCCAATTTCCTCAGCAGCATTACTACCTTGCCAACGTCTTTCTGTAGCATTACCATCAATTAAAATCATCCCCTGTTGACAATCTGTCGAGGTAATCCCCCATTGAGATAATGTCTCCTCATCTTGCATAGAAACGTAGCGAAACAGTTTCCCTTGGTCTAAAGTTTCCAACAACTGCACTAAAGTTACACAAAGATTGCAGTTGCCATCATAGATCACGTAGTAATTCATAAAATTATTGGCTATATAGCGTTATGCACTTGAACGAGAGACATCATAGCACCCTCCTCGCTTGCGGGGGGGGTTGGGGTTCTTGTATCTTACTTTTTAGTGCGTATTTGTGAATTTATCTGTATCTACTTTACTATATAAACAGTGAAAAAACTAATTCTGCTTTGGCAATTTTCCAGTACAACTAAGTAGGTTGGCGTTGAAAATTGTCGTTATAGCAAGGCAATAGGCAAGAGGCAAGAGGCAAGAGTAAAGAAGTTTTCAGCGATTTTACGTTTCTTTACACAGTTTGGTTTTATTGTGTTCACCTACTTAACTATTAAATAGCAATGTGAAATCATGACTCAAAATACCATTAATTATGTAATTCATGATGGCAATTCCCGTGGACATAATCATATTGATTGGCTGAATAGTTATCATACATTTTCCTTTAGCAGTTTTTATGATTCCAACCGGATGGGATTTCGTTCTTTGCGAGTGATTAATGATGATCGCATTGCTGCTGGTGCAGGATTTCCCACTCATGGACATAAAGACATGGAAATTCTCACCTATGTTTTATCAGGTGCGGTTGAACATAAAGATAGTTTAGGCACAGGTTCGGTAATTCTTCCCGGTGAAGCCCAGGTTATGAGTGCAGGAACTGGAATTATGCACAGTGAATTTAATCCTTCTCAAACTGAAGAATTACACCTACTACAAATCTGGATTTTACCAAATCAGCAAGGACTAAAACCTAGATATGAACAAAAAGCTTTTGCTAGGTCAGAGAAGCAGGGAAAAATGCGTTTGATTGCGGCAGAAGATGGACGAGATGGGGCTGTAACTATTTACCAAGATGTCTCTTTATATGTGGGAATTTTAGCACAAGGTGATGTGGTAAATTATCATGTCCAAAACCATCGTTATGCTTGGTTGCAAATAGCTAAAGGTGAAGTAATTTTCAATAATCACGAATTGAAAGCTGGAGATGGAGTAGAAATTACAGGAGAAGAGAAATTAACAATTAGCAGTAATTCAAATGCAGAAATATTACTGTTTGATTTAGGTTAAGTATTCAGTTATAGCAATCGTTCATATCCAGATCCCCGACTTCTTTTATTTATTGTGTCCACAAATTATAAATTGATGTCAGAAGTCGGGGATCTTATCTTCATCTATTCTAAAAGAGAAAGTATCTTTGTGCCATTGGTAAAACGGTTGCTGGTTCACAAGTTAATAATTCACCATCTGCGCGAACTTCGTAGGTTTCTGGATCTACTTCAATATGAGGTAAAGCATCATTTAATTTCATATCTCGCTTAGTAATTTGACGAGTTCCTGAAACTGCGATCGCTAATTTTCTTAATTCTAATTGTTGAGGAATTTCTCTGGACAAAGCAGCTTGAGACACAAAAGTTAATGATGTTGCATTTCTAGCACCAGCAAAACTGCCAAACATCGGGCGCATATATACAGGTTGGGGTGTGGGAATACTAGCATTAGCATCACCCATCTGTGACCAAGCAATCATGCCACCTTTAATGACAATTTCCGGTTTGACACCAAAAAAAGCAGGTTTCCACAAACACAAATCGGCTAATTTACCCGCTTCTACTGATCCCACATATTCAGAAATACCATGAGTAATTGCCGGATTGATTGTATATTTAGCAACGTAACGTTTAGCTCGTAAATTATCGGCATGACTATCACCAGCAAGGCTTCCCCGTTGCACCTTCATTTTATGTGCTGTCTGCCAAGTTCTAATTATTACTTCACCGACACGCCCCATTGCTTGGGAGTCAGAAGCAATCATACTAAACGCGCCTAAATCGTGCAGAATATCTTCCGCAGCAATAGTTTCTCGACGGATACGGGATTCAGCAAAAGATACATCTTCAGGAATAGCTGCATCTAAATGATGACATACCATCAACATATCCAAATGTTCATCTAGAGTGTTGACGGTGTAAGGACGGGTAGGATTAGTGGAAGATGGTAAAACGTTACTTTGTCCGCAAACTTTAATAATGTCTGGTGCATGACCACCTCCAGCCCCTTCTGTGTGATAAGTGTGAATAGCACGATGTTTAAAAGCGGCAATTGTATCTTCCACAAAGCCGGCTTCGTTTAAAGTATCAGTGTGAATTGCTACTTGCACATCATATTCATCAGCAACGGTCAAACAAGTATCAATTGTGGCTGGATTTGTTCCCCAATCTTCATGGAGTTTTAACCCCATTGCCCCGGCTTCGATTTGTTCTATCAGTCCTTGGGGTTTACTGGTGTTACCTTTGCCCAAAAATCCTAAATTGACAGGGAATGCGTCAGCAGCTTGCAACATTCGGTACATATTCCAGGGACCAGGGGTACAAGTTGTGGCATTTGTTCCCGTAGCTGGGCCTGTCCCACCACCAATCATGGTGGTAATACCGGAAGCAATAGCGACTTCAATTTGTTGGGGACAGATAAAATGGATGTGGGTATCTATTCCCCCCGCAGTGAGAATCATTCCTTCGCCGGCTAAAGCTTCTGTTCCCGGTCCAATAATAATATCTATATTGTCTTGAATATAGGGATTTCCGGCTTTACCAATTTTATAAATTTTGCCGTCTTTAATGCCAATATCTGCTTTGACAATTCCCCACCAATCGAGAATTAAAGCATTAGTAATAACTAAATCTACTGCACCATCATGATTAGAAATTGGGGATTGTCCCATCCCATCTCTAATGACTTTTCCCCCACCAAATTTAACTTCGTCACCGTAGGTTGTAAAGTCTCTTTCTACTTCTATAAATAGTTCGGTGTCGGCTAATCTAATTCTGTCTCCTACTGTTGGTCCGAAGGTATCGGCGTAGGCTTGGCGGTTCATTTTGTAGGGCATATTTTTATCCTTTTTTTATCACGCTTTAGACGCAGAGAGACAGAGAGAATTTTAGAGGTCTCCGTCAATTTTGTTGTTGAAGCCGTAGATTTGGCGTGTACCAACGAGAGGAACTAGAGTAACTTCTTTTTCGTCTCCTGGTTCAAATCTGATGGCTGTGCCGGCGGGAATATCTAATCGCATTCCTCGTGTTTTTTCTCTATGGAAGTTTAACGCGTTATTGACTTCGTAAAAGTGAAAGTGTGATCCTATTTGAATTGGTCTGTCTCCTGTATTTGCGACTATTATTTTAGTAGTTGGCCGACCTGCATTTAATTCTATTTCACCATTGGGTGTGATGATTTCGCCTGGTATCATAATTGAGTTTTCCTGATTTAAAGGTTTTCTAAGAATTCCACAAATGGTCTCAAAGCTTGAGGACATTCAACTTTCATGGAAGCCTCTCTAAAATTTCTAGTGGCTGTAATGGGGCTTCAAAATTGCTGAAAGGGCGATAACCTTGAATATTAACTGATGTTAATCTCATATTGTTTTGTCTTCATTTGCACTTTCTCCTATCTTAATCATTTCTAACGAATTGGATTATGTACAGTTACCAACTTTGTACCATCAGGAAAAGTGGCTTCCACTTGAACATCATGAATCATTTCAGGAATCCCTTCCATAACATCATCACGAGTTAATAAAGTTGTCCCATAACTCATTAAATCTGCTACAGTTTGACCATCTCTTGCACCTTCCAAAATCGCCGCAGAAATAAAGGCAACTGCTTCAGGATAATTTAATTTTAACCCTCTATTTTTACGTCTTTCTGCCACTAAAGCAGCGGTGAAAATTAATAATTTATCTTTCTCTTGGGGTGTAAGCTGCATTGTTCCCTCCTCTGCGTTCTCTGCGTCTCTGTGGTTCGTTTAAATTTGCCATACTCTAGGAATACAATTACCACGATTTAGACAAGATACTCGTAACATTTGCCAAATATTTGTAAACCAACTTCTGACTTGGGATGTAGAATTACCACGATATCGGCACAAAAATCCATGTTGTAAGCGAGTTACTCCAGCATCAGAGTTTTGAATAATTAAAGAACGTGCTTGGTTGATGATTTCTGGAGATATGGGGAAACCAACGCCAACAAAACTACCAACAACGGGATTGTCTCTTAAACCATGAGGACTGTGAAACACTTCTTCGCTACCAGGGACGATTTGTCTATCAATCCATAATGGCATACCATTTTGCCAGATTTCTGTGTGCGATCGCATCTCTCCCTCTAAAAACTTTTCTCCCCTAGCACTTCTACCGAATCTCGTAATTTCCCAGCCCAAATAACTCGCACCTACAGCTAATTCTACCCGCACATCTTGGCGATAAATTGCCCCATTAAACAAAATCGTTTCTTGGGGTAAATATTCTAAACAAGCATGAGCATCAATTTGAATATCTACGGTTTGTCTTGCTAATAAGCCATTACTACGATATATTTTACTTGCGGCTGCGGTAGTAATTAAGGCGTTTGTCTGGGGTTGGAGGTGAATTTCTGAAGATAGGCGATCGCCTCCCACAACGCCTCCAGCATTGTGTAAAATCACGCTATGGCAAATTCCCTGTCCTTCTGGGTAAAAGGGGCGTTGTACCTTAAAAGGGGCTTGATGGTGATTGTAAATTAACTGAGTGGAATCTTGGCAACGAGCATAAACTAAGTTAAGTTTGCCATGCCAACCTTTTATTGTGTATGAGTTGTCAATCATTTAGAGAGCAGAGTAACCGGTTTAACATATTATTCAATAATTTATGACAATATTTTGGTTGGCATTAGCTGGGATTGTTGGCTGGTTTATCAGTTTATTAGCGGGTGGTGGGAGTGCATTAATTCTTATGCCCATTGTTGGGATGTTTCTAGGGGCAGTAGCGATCGCTCCCGTAATTACTATTAGTGGGCTATTTGGAAACAGTGAAAGAGTATTTGTATATTGGCAAAAAATTAATTGGGATGTTGTTAAATGGGAGTTACCCGGAGCAATTTTTGGCGGAATTTTGGGAGCTTTTACACTAACAAAACTTAAATTAGATTGGTTAAGTATTTTAGTTGCTATATTTCTGATTTTTTCGGCTGCTAGTTACTTTTTTAAAAATGAAGAAAAATCTTTTTCAGTCAAAGCTTGGTATTTTTTACCAGCAGGTTTTGTTTATGCTTTTTTCTCTGGATTAATAGGGAGTATGGGTCCTGTATTAGCTCCACTTTATATTAACTATGGCTTACAAAAAGAAGAATTACTCGCAACTCAGGCAACAAATCGAGTAATTGTTCATATCGTTAAAATTGTTGTTTATGGTTTTCTTGGTGCTTTCAAATTACCATATATTGGTTATGGAATTGTCCTTGGTTTAGCTGCTATACCTGGCAACTGGTTGGGACATTTGGTTCTCCAAAAAATCAGCGAGAAACAATTCCGGCGACTGGTTATCTCCTTTGTCCTGTTCAGTGGTATCCTGATTTTATGGCAGCAACGAGAATTATTAGTTTTTTGGTAAAATAACTTTTCATTTAATTTTTGCAACTTGATTTGATCATGATGCAATGCTAAAATTAACTCAGGAATTTATCAAAGACTAAATCAGGATTTTCTTAATCTATTACAAATGGCTAGTTTAGTATAAATAGCAAGTGTTAAGCCTACATCTTAATTTTTGAGGTTTTAAATCCCACATTCCGCACCCCAAAATGTTACAGAGGGAAATTACGGAGATGAAAATCAAAGGGAGCATCAAAACAAACAGATAAAGTGAAAAAAGGCATTTGAGAAACAGTAAATCACCAAAAATGTCATCAAAATCTATTCTCAATAAGAAGCAATAAGAATGCACACCACCTGGAGAGGTCAATAGATAAGTGAAAGAAGATATTCAAGAAACAATTATAAGTTAGACTAATCAATTAAAGTAAAAAACGAAATTATAGACATAGTAAAATGGAGCTATAAATCAAAGAGATTAGCTCATCTTTACAAGAGAAATTAAATTGATAGAGATGATAATTAGCTGACTAATTGATAGTAACGTAAACAATCATCTGGTAAAAGACTCAAGATAAAATCTCTGTCCTTATTCCAATTAGAAATATGTTTCTCCTGATTGAGTGTAACCAAATGAATACACTGAAAGCATTGAAAAATCCAGCGTAAAGTAGGACGATTAGTTGCTTTGCCTAATTGATTTTTAATTGTTGATTTAGACTCCAAAAGAGCATTTCTAATATGACGTTGAGCCAAAGTATAAACCAGTAGACATAAACCCATAATCATTCCCAAAGACTCTATTCTCTCAGGACTTTTGAGGAAAATACTGTCGGCAAAAAATAATGGGTCTTTGAGAAAACCAAACCCCCTCTCACATGACTGCTGGGCTTTATATTCACTTAGCATAGAATCATTGCTTAGTTCCTGTGAATCTAAAACATTTGTCGCAATAATAAAACGTCCCGCACTCAGCAATTCTGTATTAATTTTACTTTCATCCTGGGAGACTGTAGCTGATATTTGATAGGATATTTCTCCTGAAGTATCTTTTTTATTAGATTTTACTTGAGTCACCGTACTTTCGTGAATTTGATGATATTTGAATTGTTTTGATAATTTTGATAATGCCTTGATAAGTAAGTCGGCCCAATAAAATCGATATATGTTTAGTTTTGTAAAAACCGTGAAACACCCTATTTATAAGGTATTCGTTAATTTATATTTCGTTACATAGATTGATTTTTTAACGCCGACCTACTTAGCATCTGCAACACATGCAAATCTCTCTTGTGATAACTTTTTCAAATCTTGCACAGCTTTTGATTCTGCTTTGGTAATTTTTTGTGTGAGCTTATGCAGGTCTGATTCTTTTCTTTCTTGACTTTGCACTACTAACCATCTTTGTTCTATCCCTGCATAATTTTGGATTTTTGATGCTAATTTATATCCTGGTATTGTACTATCAATAAATTCTGATTCTGCTAATGTTGATATTAATGTTTTTGCTGCTTTTATGCTTAATGGTACTCGACATAACCAACGTAATTCTGACATCATTTTCAGGTTTGATTCTGTATATAAAGCAGCGTCAGCAACCATGAGACTATTAACTTCTAATTGTTTTTGATATTCTACTGCTATTTGACCAAAACATGATGAATCTGCTTGATTTCCCGATGCTAGTTTTAAAAATATTGGGATGTCTCCATCTCCTGAACATATCATTTCTATGATGAATTGTTTTAAATCTGGTCTATGGTCACGGGAATAACCGTAGGTGATGGTTATTTCTTTTGGTGATTTTACTGCTAATTCTTCTAATTCTTGGTTATTTCCTACTTTTTGACTCTCAAATATTACGAATGGTAAGCTAGTGTTATACTGCCCATGCACGTGCATTGATGATGAGTCTAGATGTGATGTTGATAGTGATACTCCAAATTTTTGAGCAGCTTTTAAGGCTATGATAAAAAAGATTGTATCTAAGCCTTTTATAAACAGTTTATCCATGACTCTCCCCAATTTATCGTCGTTAAGATATTCTGGTTTTACTCCTGTTCCTATTAGATGCTCACAGGCGATTGTTTCAAAATATTGGGGAAACATATATAACGGTTTGGAGACAAATCCTAACCCGTTTATTATCATGGCTTTTACCACTTGACCTGCATTTACTTTTTCGTCTTTTTCGACTCCTATTAATTCATTTATTATTTCTACTATTCCGATTGAATCTATGATTCCTGCTACTATCCCTAGATGGTCTATGTTCTCAATTTCTATTTCTTGAGGTTTTAATTTCACAACAGTTTCCTCTAATACTTCTGTTGTCATCAATTATTTCTTATTTGGTTATCAATTCATTTTTTTCTTTTGTTACCAAGTTTCACTTTATCACACCACGTCCCTTTTAATGCTACTTATTCTTATTAAGCATCTTAATTTTTGAATTGGCTTTAGTTATTATGTACTACTTTAAGGGCTTTTTTGATCTGTGACAGTTTGGGGTGCGGAATGTGGGTTAAATATGGTTGCTTCTCCCCAAATCTACATCACTCCCGAAGAATATCTAGAATTAGAAGAAAATAGCCCCATTAAGTATGAATACATTGATGGATATATCTACGCAATGGCTGGCGCATTAGAAGCTCATGTTACTATAGCTCTTAATTTGGCAACACTACTGCGTAATTATATGCGTGGTTCTGGTTGTCGAGTATATATTTCTGATATGAAAGCCAGAATTGAGTCTTTAAATAGATTTTTTTATCCTGATATTATGGTAACTTGCGACAAGCGTGATCAAGACACACTAGGATATAAAAGATTTCCCTGTTTAATAATCGAAGTTTTATCTGATTCTACAGAAGGATTTGATCGAGGTGACAAATTTGCTGATTATCAAACTATAGAAACTTTACAAGAATATATTTTAATTAATCCGAAAAAACCGAGAGTTGAATGTTTCCGCCGCAATGAAGATGGACTTTGGGTATTACAGTCTTATATAGGAGAAGAAACTTCATTTCAATTACAAAGCATTAACTTTGCAGGAACAATGACGCAACTTTATGAAGATGTAGATTTTCCGTCTCCAGCGTAATTTTCCCAAATCCAAAATCAAAAATTTTGGACTTTAGACCTTAGATAAATCATCCAAAATCCAAAATCCAAAATCTAAAATTGTTTAAGCCATTTGATTTTCAATCGCCCACCGTGCTAATTCAGTCCGGTTGTGGAGATTGGTTTTGCCCAACATATTGGACACATGGCTTTCAACAGTCCGCTGGCTGACATTTAATTCTTCAGCGATTTCGCGGTTTGCTAAACCCCTAGCGACAAACTGGACTACTTTCAGTTCAGTGGGGGTTAACTGGACATCGAAAGGAACTTGGATACGAGAACTGCTGTCCCCACCCTTGGTTTGATGTTCTTTCCAACGCACAGTTTGCTTGAGTGAGGATTCTACTTGTGCTACGAGTTCTTCAGGTTCAAAGGGCTTGATCATATATACGTCAGCACCTTTATTTAACCCCTTAACTCGGTCTGCACTTTGACCTTTAGCTGAGAGGAAAAGAACGGGAATCCAACTAGTTCGTTCAGTCTTGCGGACTTCTTCGACAAAAGTGTATCCGTCCATTTCCGGCATAATCACATCACAGATGATCATATCTGGAACTTCGGTTTCTAGAAGATCCAGGGCTTCTCTGCCATTGGCGGACGTGATGACTTCGTAGCCCCGGAACTCTAAGTAATCCTTCACCAGCAAGATGAGGTTAGGGTCATCATCAATGAATAGAAGTCTTTTGTGGTCTTTCATGCTGGGTTCTTTCATAACAGTGGCACTTCTCGCGCTTCGATCCATTAAGGTATTGATATAGTTATCCCGTATGGTGGATGACTTAGGATGTTGTCTTTTTTCCCACTTAACTTACTTTAACTCCCCTAAGTCTTAAAAGTGTTAGTTACTTTCAACAGACTTGCAGGTGAATGGAAAAAGTCTAGTAAGGATACGTATAGCAGTAGTCTTTATAATGCGCTATTATAGATCCATTTGAAAGTTGCAGGCTGAAAACCCTGATTAAATTATCGTCCTTGTGAATCACAAGTCGGTATTTTTCAAGATGACCTTAGTTCAAAACTCACCTGCGCTTTCATTGGCATACTGCTGCTCTACTTATCCTTAGGATGTGAAGCCTCTATCAGAGGTTCAAAATCAGCCGGGAAGTTTTTTTTGGCAAAGCATGGGTTAAAAATACAGATTTTTTCACCATCCTCATGGCCAATTTACTGGTCTTGGATGACCTGCTCTCATGACTTCTGGATTTAATTGGCGATACCAGACCCCATCTAGGTAAACTACCATTATCGTTCTAGAACAACAAACACGCAAGTTTTTGGCTTGGGCTGTGAAGATGCCTATGGAATAACTGTGTGCTAACTGATGGGTTGATCGCTCCCCCAGTCCTTGTTAACAGCATTACCAAGTTCTAGACTAGCTGATTTGTAACAGAATTGAGCATTTATCTGTTTTTTTGACTGGGTAATTAGTAATGGGGGAAGAG
This sequence comes from Dolichospermum sp. UHCC 0315A, assembly GCF_008121535.1. GTDB lineage: Bacteria > Cyanobacteriota > Cyanobacteriia > Cyanobacteriales > Nostocaceae > Dolichospermum > Dolichospermum lemmermannii. The sequence goes on along the minus strand of NZ_CP043056.1, from coordinate 3,657,895 downwards.
CTAAATACTCCCTGTCACCAGTCCCCAATCCCCAGTCCCCAGTTCCCAGTTCCCTAGTAGTTGTAGGGATGAGATGCCTGTTCGTGGATCACGGTGCTGTTACTCATTGAGTAGATCCCTGATTACAGTTCTATAACAATTTCCCAAGTTTGCAAATAAAGTTGTCCATATCAAAATATTCATTACCTACGCAACAAACCCTGACAACTAAAATAATTGGATATTTGCACTTAAGTATTGCCACCCTAGCCCTAGTTCGGAAACCCGTACACAAGTCATGATTGCTATTATGTCCTATATAAAGCTAGATTAGCACTCATGAGTCGAGAGTGCTAATTTAGCAAAAAATTTTGTATGGCAGCCGTATCTTTAAGCGTTTCCACCGTTAAGCCCCTGGGCGATCGCGTTTTTATCAAAGTAAGCGCCCCCCAAGAAAAAACCGCAGGCGGTTTGTTTTTGCCCGATAATGCTCAGGAAAAACCCCAAGTTGGCGAAATCGCCGCTGTGGGACCTGGCAAGCGCAATGACGACGGGACTCGTCAAACAATGGACATTAATGTTGGCGATAAAGTGTTGTACTCCAAGTACGCTGGCACTGATATCAAGCTGGCGACAGAAGAATATGTATTGCTTTCTGAAAAAGACATTTTAGCAATCGTCAGCTAATTGGGCATGGGTGATGGGTAAGAATTTTTCCGAATTACCTGTTCACCACTCACCAATTTCTTTGAAAATCAGAAAAATTTAATTTACTACCGGGATTTAGACTTATTATGGCAAAGCGCATTATTTACAACGAAAACGCCCGTCGCGCTCTAGAGCGTGGTATTGATATTCTCGCTGAAGCTGTAGCTGTTACCCTTGGACCTAAAGGTCGTAACGTAGTTTTAGAAAAGAAATTTGGCGCACCACAAATCGTTAATGATGGTGTCACCATCGCTAAAGAAATTGAATTAGAAGACCACATCGAAAATACTGGTGTAGCTCTAATTCGTCAAGCTGCTTCCAAAACCAATGACGCTGCTGGTGATGGTACAACCACAGCTACCGTTTTGGCTCACGCCATTGTTAAAGAAGGCTTGCGGAACGTTGCTGCTGGTGCTAATGCGATTTTATTGAAGCGCGGTATTGACAAAGCATCTGCCTTTTTAGTAGAAAAAATTGCTGAACACGCTCGCCCTGTAGAAGATTCTAAAGCGATCGCTCAAGTTGCGGCAATTTCTGCTGGTAACGACGAAGAAGTCGGGGCTATGATTGCTCAAGCTATGGACAAGGTGGGCAAAGAAGGCGTAATTTCCCTAGAAGAAGGGAAGTCTATGACCACCGAATTGGAAATCACCGAAGGGATGCGCTTTGATAAGGGTTATATTTCCCCTTACTTCGCTACCGATGCAGAACGGATGGAAACCGTTTTTGATGAGCCTTATATCTTGTTAACCGACAAGAAGATTGCTTTGGTACAAGATTTAGTTCCTGTACTCGAACAAGTAGCTCGTTCCGGTCGTCCTTTGGTAATTATTGCTGAAGACATCGAAAAAGAAGCTTTGGCAACTTTGGTAGTTAACCGTTTACGCGGTGTCCTCAACGTGGCTGCTGTAAAAGCTCCTGGTTTTGGCGATCGCCGTAAGGCTATGCTAGAAGATATCGCAGTTCTCACCGGTGGTCAACTCGTAACCGAAGACGCTGGTTTGAAACTAGATACCACCAAGTTAGAAAGCTTAGGTAAAGCCCGCCGCATCACCATCACCAAAGACAGCACCACAATTGTGGCTGAAGGTAATGAAGTTGGTGTGAAGGCTCGTGTTGAGCAAATCCGTCGTCAGATGGAAGAAACCGAATCTTCCTACGACAAAGAAAAACTCCAAGAGCGTTTGGCTAAATTGTCCGGTGGTGTAGCTGTAGTTAAAGTTGGTGCAGCTACCGAAACCGAAATGAAGGACAAGAAGCTGCGCTTGGAAGATGCTATCAACGCTACCAAGGCTGCTGTAGAAGAAGGTATTGTTCCCGGTGGTGGTACAACCTTGGCTCACCTCGCTCCTGTATTGGAAGCTTGGGCGCACAGCAACCTCAAAGATGAAGAGTTGACTGGTGCTTTAATCGTTGTTCGGGCTTTACCTGCTCCTCTGAAGAGAATTGCCGAAAACGCTGGTCAAAACGGCGCAGTTATTGCTGAAAGAGTGAAAGAGAAGGATTTCAACATTGGCTTCAATGCTTCTACCAACGAATTCGTTGATATGTTGGCAGCTGGTATTGTTGACCCTGCTAAGGTAACTCGTTCTGCTCTGCAAAACGCTGCTTCTATCGCTGGGATGGTGTTGACAACAGAATGTATCATTGTTGACAAGCCTGAAGCGAAAGACGGCGCTCCTGCTGCTGGTGGTGGTATGGGTGGCGGAGATTACGACTACTAAAATCTTTTCGTAGTTTTCCTACTTTTGAATAATGGCCGCTTCCGCAAGGAGGCGGCTGTTTTTTTTCTAGTGCTAAATTTTATTTTTAGTATAAAGACAATCTTAAGAAAATAAGTTAATTATTATACCGATGATATATTGAAGTTTCATTATTAATTAATATCCTGTATGTCTTATCATCCTATTGCTAATCAAATTTATAATTTATTAATTCAAGATATTGCTAATCAAGAAGGAGAAATTACTTTTAACTTTCTTAATATCTCTGTTAAGATTAATGAAAAAAGTGCGATTGGTGATTTATTTCAAGAATGGTTAACTGAATGGATGAGACTAAAAGGAGTTGAGTTTAGAACCAAAACAAATACACAAGAGTTTCCTGACTTTTTACTAGATATTTCAGATACTACAGGGTTATTAGAAATCAAAACATTTAATTATGATGATAATGCTTCATTTGATGTAGCTAATTTCAAAGCTTATTGTCGATCTTTAAAGACAGAAGCACATCGGTTAGATGCTGATTATTTAATTTTTGCTTATGAATTAAAAGATTATAAATTCAAAGTTAGAAAAATTTGGTTGAAAAAGATATGGGAAATTACGGGAGGATCAGCGAATTACTCAGTTAAATGCAATGTAAAACAACATGAAATTGACGCTATTAGACCTGTTGTATGGTATTCCAAAAGTCAGAAAGCTCGAAAACCATTTAAATCCAGGTTTGATTTTGTTGAAGGTTTATATGATACTTTGATGAAATATCCTGGAACACAGAATCAAAGTTATGATTGGCTAGCAACAGTCAAAAATAACTATTTTTATCATATAGGAGAAGAATTATAAGTTTTGCAAAAGGGTGATTAGTTTTATCTACTTAAAACGTAGACTTGATTAGGAACTGATAGCATTTTTTGAATAACTATTCTTTCCGAAATTTCTCTTACCACAGTAACTACTACAGTATTTCCCAATAAATCAAATGCTTTATTGATAGGTAAATTAATGTGATAATCTTCAGGAAAGCCAAATAATCTCAATCCCTCTCTAATTGTTAAACATCTTAATCCTTTACCATCAACTACTGCTAATCTTTGCATATCAGTAGCTACTAAAGTTGGTGAAATATCATGAGGATCAAGTATTTTATTAATTGGAAAACTGAGTTTACCAACTACAATATTATAGCCTTTTGGTAAATCAAGTCTATATTCTCTTTTCTTTACTGTTTTACCATCTTTATTTACTACTTCTTGAATATCTTTAGGATGTTCATATTTTAAATAACCTTTATTGGCTAAATCATCTAATATTTGTTTTAAATTTTTATGTTGATAAAAAGTCTCAATTTCATCTAAACTTAACGGTATTCCATCCATCCACTGAATACCCTTTTTAGCAGACCAATTTTTTCTTCTTCTTTGTTTTAGTAATAAATTTAGTAATTCTCTTTGTTCTGTACTAACATTTCCTTTTAATTCTAAATCCCAACTGTGAATATTATCTTCTCCTCCTCTTTTATCTCTAATAGATTTACCATAAAGTTCATCAAGAGAATATTGTGCTAATAATTTCTTAACAAAATTTGTTTGTAAAGTCGGACAACCTGCTTCTAAAATATTTAATAATACAGATTTATTATTTCTAGGAAAATTTAAAGAAATAGAGTTTGTCTTAGTTCCAGTAATATAAACTCTTTTTCTATCTTGAGGAACACCAAAATCTCTAGCATTCAAAACATCACATTTAACTTGATAACCTAATTGTTCTAATTTATTTATAATAGTTGTTAATGTTCTACCGTCATCATGTTGAACTAAACCTTCAACATTTTCTAATAAAAATCCAAAAGGTGATTTATCTTTTAAAATACGTTCAATTTCAAAAAATAAAGTTCCTCTAGTATCTAAAAATCCTTGTCTTGTTCCTGCACTACTAAAAGGTTGACAGGGAAACCCAGCTAATAAAACATCAAAATCAGGTATTTGTTGACTTGATATTTCCGTGATATCACCCCAGATTTTATCTTCATTAAAATTTTGTTGATAAACTTTAATTGCTGTAGATTTAATTTCGGAAGTTAAAACACATTCGCTGTGAATTCCTAAAGATTTACAGGCTTTTTCTAAGCCTAATCTCATTCCCCCAATCCCTGCAAATAAATCAATAAATTTAATAGTGGTAGACATTTTTAGCTATTAATATCAACAAACAATTTATATATTAACATAGTATGTATGTTTTTAGTCACGATAATTATTTTTTATAAACGGTACTGTAACTGCTGAAAGAGTGAAAGAAAAAGATTTCAATGTTCCGCAAGGATGTGGCTTTTTTTGCACGCAGAGGCACACAAGAGAATATTGAGTTTCAATTCAACTTACAGCTAAAAGTTTATCAAGCTTATTTTTTAATTCTGGAGATACCATTAATGGATTATAAATTTAACCCTTGTAGGGTTGCCAAACATAACCAGAATTAAAAAACGGTTGGAAACCTGGTAATGTTTCTACTTCTTCTGCAAGTGCTGTAGATAAAACTAATCCTGGAATAGATAAATTAGGTAAATCTTCTATTAGTTCACTATAGGTTCTAAATTCATCAACTTCTAAACCAACTAAAGCATAACGAAACGAAGGAGCAAATTCTAGAGTTGAATAGAGTTTGAGACCTAAATCCGTCATTAAATAAGCACTTTCAGGATTGTCTATTCCTAGTTCACTAAGATTATTTGGGCAAACCCGACACCACCAGTTTTTTTCTATATCCTGAAAAGTATCTGTACGAATTTGGAATTGGCTACCATTTGAAAGTATCCATAGGTTTCCCATTATTATTTGGTCAAAATGTTGAGCAAATTCCTTAGCACTGCTTTCATCAGAGCCACACTCTGCTGATAAACTAAATATCCACGCCATACCTGCCTCCTATTTAGTTCTAATCAATTCTTTCCCAATCATCTTGGGTGTTTGCCAAGGCTAATTCGTACCTTTCTAGTGACATTGTAACTCTTGGCGAAATGCTAACGTGGGTTGGGCTATCCTGAACAGCTTGTAAATCTCCAGTGATGTTACTATCATCAATTTGCCATAGGGGATCTTTTCCATATCCACCAAATTTAGTAGGTTTGCGAGGTGCTGGTAAAGCTTCAATGGAGAGGGAAACGGACATTCCCCCTGTATTTCTAATAGCAACATCAACAAGCTCACCTTGAAACTCACGCTCTGACTCTGGTAATAAATAGCCTTGCTCATCTAGACTATTTACGGGCATTTGCTTGATATTTATATCAATACCCAGTCTAACTCCTAATAGTCTGGCACTTCGACCGATTTTGGGCTTACCATTTTCATCTACCATGCCGCGATAGTAGAGTTTTACCATTAACTAAGATTACTATATTCGGACAGAATGAATATTATCATGTCATTTCAGTGATTTTTCACTCTCTTAGCTATCCGATAACTATTTTTTGTTGATTCCTACTTTTTCAGAGAAATTGTAGCTGCTATAATGGGACTTATATGACCAAAGAATATTTAATTTATGTTGGTTCAGTGTTTCAGTTGGAGTGGTATTTTAATGAAAATGGTGAAAGCAAAGCTCAAGAGTATTTTAATAGACTAGATGAGAAACAACAATTAAGATTTTTATTTTTAGTCAAACGAATTGGTGATTTTGGTCAAATAAGTAATAAAGAGCAATTTCGTAATGAAGGAGATAAAATTTACGCTTTTAAACCACAACCAGATCGATTTTTATGCTTCTTCTTTACTGGTCAAAAAATTATTGTGACCAATGCTTTTGAGAAAAAACAACAAAAATTACCAAAAAACCAGAAAGAAAAAGCTATCAACTATATGAATGATTATATTAAACGTAACCAAGAAGGAGGATATTATGAAGAAAATTGAACAACTATCAACTCTTGATAGAATGATGCAAAACCCCGATTTTAAAGATAAATTTACATCAGGATATCAGGAATTTTTACTATCTGAGTTATTAATCTCTATTATGGAGAATGATCATATATCCATTGCTCAATTAGCCGAAGAAGTTAATATTCCTCCTGCTGTTATTCAAGATATTTGTTCTGGTCAGCAAAAAGATATGAACATTAGTAATTTTTTACAGATAGTTCAATCTTGTGGTTATCGTCTTATTCTTGAAAAAGGTGAGGAGCGTATTTCTTTAGTTGCGTAAATTTTAAGCTCACTATCTTAGAGGTTGTTTGAAAAGTATTAGATGAAACCAACAATCTCCAAGAACCTAACCCCCCAGCCCCCCTTCCCTGATAGGGAAGGGGGGTTTTAAAGCCTCTCTCCTTGCAGGGAAGAGGTTTGGAGAGGGGTAAATTTATACATTGAAAACTTTTAAAACATCCTCTTAGTTGGGTAAAACGGAATTAAGGTCATAATTTGCTATTTTACCCAAAATATAATACATTGTAAGGAGGTTTAACTATGACTCAAATTATTAATCATCAATCTAATTATCAAAAATTAACCGAAATTGTCAAAACTTTAATTGACAATAATCCTCTTTATCAAGAAAACTTAGATAAAGAGAAAATGCTGTAAGTAATTAATCGGACTTTTGATCCTGTTGCTGTCCCTGATGTTAATAGTATCTCTCAGGGTGAATTAACAAAACGGATTAAAAGTATTTTATCTTTACATATTAAAATATGGCGAAACCAAGGTATGAAGGTTATAGCGACGAAACTCCTACAAAATGCGTACGCGAAAAATTTGGAGATACTACAGTTTACGCCCAAAATGCTAAATCACTGCTAACAAAAGCCACTGGGTTTATTGCTGCTTATGACTTTACCCTCAATCCTTATCGGGGTTGTCAATATGGCTGTAGTTATTGTTATGCTGCTGCATTTAGTCCTAATCCTCAAATGCGTCAAGACTGGGGTAAATGGGTAATTTATAAAGAAAATGCGGCGGTTGTTTTAGCAAAAGAATTAGAAACTTGGTATCGGAAAAATCCCAATCAACCTCCCAGAATTTACATGAGTAGTGTAACAGATCCTTATCAACCTTTGGAGTCTAAACATCAATTAACTCGCAGTTTATTAGAAGTAATGCTTGATTATCGGCCAAATTTAGTAATTCAAACTCGCAGTCCCATTATTACTAGAGATATTGATTATTTACAAAGGTTTCAAAGACTGCGAATTAATATGAGCATTCCCACAGGTAGCGAAGCCGTGAGAAGAGATTTTGAACCCCGTTCTCCTAGTGTTAAAGCCAGATTAAATGCTATTAAAAAAATCAGACAAAGTATTGATGGTTTTAAAGGTTTTATTCCTAAAATTTCTATTACAATTACACCTCTATTACCAACGTTAGTAATAGATGAAGATGCCTTTATTCAGAAATTAGCTATTGCAGATAGAGTAGTAATTCAAGATTTTCATCCTAATAATAATCGTTCTCTTGTCGCAGGAACTCGTCAAGAAGCTGAAGAAATTAAACAAAAATATGCTTGGTGGTATAATTCTGATAGATTTAGTTATCAGAGATTTAAAGAAAAGTTAGTTTCTCAGCTTCCAGGTGTAGAAATAAAAGAAGGAAAAGACGGGTTTGGTTATGAGTAATTTTATTATTAATTGGTGGAGAAGTCAGCAATTTAAATCAGCATTACAGCGTGGTGATACACGAAGTGCTGTAAAAATTTTGCAAGAGATTCAAAAATCGGGAGCAAGTTTTTCATGGTTAGAGAAACTATTTAGGGATAAACTGCAACTTGAACGGAATTCCCAGGAACATAAACGCGAAACCGCAAATTTAAGAAAACAAATAACAGCAGTAAAAGAATCAAAATCTCATCTGTTATTAAAGTCAGATGCAGAATTTATTAAGTATATATATCAAGCTTTTAAATTAGTGGAGCATGATGAATATAAACTACAAATTACAGGAATTGATGAGCGTATATTTGATGATTTTGAAGTTAAACTAGTGGAATATATTAAAGAGGAATTTAGTAAAATTCCTGAACAAAAATTAGTAATTCAATTAGAAGATGCTCTTGATGATATTAATACCTTAAAAATGGGAAAAGATCCAGACTACCGTTTTAGTCTGACCCCCCATGTCTATTTTATGAAATATTTTTCAGAAAATGTCTATTGTCTCTATTTAGCATGGTTTTTAATTTACCAAGATGGGTTGCTACCAACTAAATTGAACATTCTTGATATTGCTGCTGGACCGGGAACAACAGCTTATGGTTTGGCTTTATTTCTCCAAAGTTGTAGCAGCTTTTTTGATATTCCTCAAATGCACTTATCTTACTATTCTTTAGAAAAACAAGACGCTTTCCAGTATCGAGGACTTCAATTTTGGCGTAAATATATTGAATCGCGGATTACTTCCATAAATACTTATTTTCGCTTTGTGACTAACGACATATTTACCTGGGATGAAAAATCTAATAATATCCCAAAAAACTTTTTTGATTTTATAGTTATTTCCCATTGTTTTTTTAACGATACAGTTAAACATCAGGAAGCGACTAATATATATAAACAAATATTTGCTGAAAGTTTAAATCATCAAGGATATGTATTATTAATTGTGCAAGATAAAAAGTTATTTAAATTTTATAATACTCAGAAAGTAGAAGATAAAGAACAAGAAGAAAATCTAGTATGTAAATTTGTAGCAGAATTTGGATTAGAATTAGTTTGGTATAGATATCTAACCTCAACTGGTTTAAGAACAGCTTATTCTAGTGGCTTTGCAAAATTTGCTAGAGAAAATTTACCTCAACAAGTTTATATGAGTCCTATGATCAAAAAGTATTTTTATCAAAATCACGAATCACACTACACATTAGATGATTATGTAATATTAGCCAAAAAATAGAGGATTTAATGTTAAATAAATTATTATAAAATATCACCAAAATGATTAGTAAAGGAGAAAGATTTGAGCTACGATAACGCTTGTAAATATTTAGCTGAACAGTATCCTGCTGATTTTGTGCGTTGGTTGCTGGGGGTAGAACCAACACAAATTGAAGTATTGAAAACAGAATTAACACTTGAACCCATTCGTGCTGATTCTGTGACATTTCTGCAAACAGAAAACCAAATTCTGCATATTGAATTTCAGACTTTACCTAAATCTAAAACTCCCCTTAATTTCCGAATGCTTGATTATTCTGTCAGGTTGAAACGTCAATATAAATGTCCTGTAACTCAGGTGTTAATATTTTTGCAGGAAACTGATAATGAAGTCGCTTTTACTGAAGAATATCGAGATCATACCACTATTCACAAATTTGAGGTTGTGCGTCTTTGGGAACAAGATTCAAGGGTATTTTTAGATAATTCCGCATTATTACCTTTAGCAACTTTAACCCGCACTGACTCAGCACAAAGTTTATTATCCCAAGTAGCTCAAAAAGTCGCTACAATTCCAGATAGGGAACAGCAACAAAATATTGCTGGTTGTGTGGAAGTTCTCGCAGGTTTACGGTTTGAAAAAGATTTAGTTCGTCAATTTCTCCGGGAGGATATTATGAAAGAGTCTGTCATTTATCAAGATATCGTGCAAAAAGAGGCATTGAAAATTATTTGTCGTCAGCTTAAAAAACGTTTTGGTGATATCTATGATTCATTAATGACCAAGGTTAGAAATTTATCTGCTGACGATTTAGAAGATTTAGGAGAAGCCTTATTTGATTTTTCAGATGTTGCTGATTTGGTAACTTGGTTAAACCAAAAAGTTAGCAATTAGAAAAATAAGCTTTTTAAAAGAGACGTTATTTACAACGTCTCTAAAATCATTAAAACTCCGCGCTTTGTGGTGTGCGGGGGAACGGAATCACATCCCGAATATTCCCCATACCCGTCATAAATTGCACCAATCTTTCAAACCCCAAACCAAAACCAGCATGGGGAACAGTACCATAACGACGCAAATCTAAATACCACCACAAATCTTCCGGGTTCATACCTTGTGCTAATACCCGTTTTTCTAACACATCTAACCGTTCTTCCCGTTGTGAACCACCAATAATTTCCCCTATTTTCGGTGCGAGAATATCCATAGCGCGGACGGTTTTTTCATCGTCACTCAACCGCATATAAAAGGCTTTGATTTGTGCGGGATAATCTGTAACAATGACAGGCTTTTTAAACAGGTTTTCGGCTAAATAGCGTTCATGTTCTGATTGTAAATCTGCACCCCAACTCACAGGATAATCAAACTTAACATCAGCTTTTTCTAGAAGTTTGACTGCTTCTGTATAAGTCAACCGTTCAAATTGATTGTTAATAATGTTATTTGCAGTTTCTAAAACAGTATTATCAATCCGTTCATTGAAAAATTCCATGTCTTCAGGACAGGTTTCCATCACATATTTAAAAATGTGTTTGAGAAACTCCTCAGCCAAATCCATATCACCTTCTAAATCACAAAAAGCCATTTCTGGTTCAACCATCCAAAATTCGGCTAAGTGACGCGAAGTATTAGAATTTTCCGCCCGGAATGTGGGACCAAAGGTATAGACATTAGTAAAAGCCATAGCCATAATTTCGGCTTCTAATTGGCCACTGACTGTTAAATATGCCGGTTTACTAAAGAAGTCTTGGCTATAATCAATTTCTTGATTTTCTGTTTTGGGAACATTCTTTAAATTGAAATTGGTAACACTAAATAATTCACCTGCACCTTCACAATCACTAGCGGTAATAATGGGAGTATGCACCCATAAAAAACCCCGTTGTTGAAAAAATTGGTGAATTGCAGTCGCGCAAGCATTTCTCACCCGAAATACTGCACCAAAGGAGTTTGTTCGAGGACGCAAATGGGCAATTGTTCGCAGAAACTCAAAGGAATGACGTTTCTTTTGCAGAGGATAGGTATCAGGATCAGCGTCTCCGTATACTTTCACTGTATCTGCTTTTAATTCTATTCTTTGTCCTTTTCCTTGAGAAGCTACCAGCACTCCTGATACTTCTATAGAAGCACCTGTATTGATTTGTTTTAATATTCCTTGATAATCTGGTAAGTCTTGATTAATGACAATTTGCAGATTACCTAAAGATGAACCATCATTAACTTCCAGAAACGCAAATCCTTTTAATTCGCGTTTTGTTCTTACCCAACCTTGAACTACCAAAGTTTCTTCGGGTTTACCACTTCTTAATATTTCCGTAATCCGAGGATTTAGCATTTTCTACAATTTGTATTTTTTAAAGAATTTCAGATCCCCGACTTCTTTGAGAAATCGGGGATATTTTAGTTAGGGATTTTTTAAATCAACCAACCCAAGATTTTAATAACCAACCGATAATAACGCCTAAACCACCAAAACGAATAGCTTGCCAAAAAGGTCTTTTTAGGCTACTCCAAGAAAACAACTGGCTTTCTAAGTTGATTTCTAAGGTTTCTAACTGTTTTTGCAGGCGGCTTAGTTCGTTCTTAATTTCTGGAGTCTGCTTTCTATTTTGCTTTAAATTTTTTAATTCCTGTTGCCATTGTGCCTGTTGTTGTTGATCATTTTGCACTTGGGTATATCTATCTTTCAAGAATCGCAGTGAAGTTTCTACCTCCTCTAATTCCTGTGCAAAATCTGGCTGGGGATTTTCGTCTAAATTAGTCATTGGTGATTAGTCATTGGCTATGATGATTAAATCATAACTTTTACTCTTAACTCAACACTTAGTCTTATGTCACAAACTAGCCAACTAAATGAAATTAGCACTCTAGAACTAGCACAAGCCCTCATGGAAAGGCTGAGTATCTCTCCTGATGATTGGCATCGTCTCAAATCTAACCGCAATTCCCGCGCTAGTGAACAGGCAGCCGCCGCCATGGTATTTTTGGTCAAAAATGAACCCCAAGAGGCACAGGCAAGGCTACAACAGGCTGTAGGCTGGCTAGATAAATCAATTTCCGCCCCTCCCTGCCCAACTCACGGACACAATCGTGAGACTATAAAGGAATAACTCTCACCTGTAGCCGAGTAAAAATTTTGGTAAAAAACTCCTCTTCAACCTCTTTTCTCTGTGTTCTCTGGGCCTCTGTGGTTAGATAAACTACCTTTAAACCGCAGACGCGCAAAGAGTACAGAGTAAAAAAAAGAAATTTTTCGAGTCACCTTCTTATCTTCGCAAAGATAATAAACGACGGCTTTCTAATTGCTTACAAAGCGTGAGTTCTGTACCTTTGCGATTCCATTCTACTTGATCAAAAATCTGATGTAGTAAGGACATACCCCGTCCACTTTCTGCTTCATCTGGTGGTAAATAGTCATCGGGATCACTATCACCTTCGAGGGAGGGAGTGAAGCCGCTACCCTGATCTGAGATAATCCACCAATACTGATTATCTATTAATGAGAACCGAACGACGACGAATTTGCCGGGATCAAGATTATTCCCATGTTTAGCGGCATTTACTAGGGCTTCTTGCAGTCCTAATCGCAGTTCAGATTGTAATTTTGCCGGAATATCAGTCAAGAGTAAATCTAGGATTGGACAAAGATAAAGGGTGGAGGCAAAACTAATTGTCCCCCAATAACGCCCAACTGGACGAAGAGAAATGGTAATCACAAGAGAAACCCCGTAGCTTTATATTTAGCTAGACATCAGTTTGCTTTTTTGGGCATTCTGATCAAAATTAGGTAGTCATGCTGCCTTCAAACTTGCCTCTGTAAAACTAAATTTATAAAAATGCTAGAGCATAGCAATTCAGTGGGAGAATTCATATTGCTTATTTACAATTTGCTTAAGTTAATCTGTTCATTTAGCAGATGAGTAAAAACTGCTATTTTTGAACAAGAGGAGAAAGATATTCTCGTTAACTGCTCATTTTGTAATTAACACAATTTTATTCACCTTTATTAAGAGTCTATGCAGCTTCGATTTCTTTAAAACAAAATGAGTTTCTATTTTTATGTAATTTCATTCTAGCATTATGAGTATCCACTAGACTACAAATTTCTGATTTTTATTTTTGTGAAGAATTAACTATCCTGATCATTGTCCGATAACACCAGAAAAGCGGCTGCTTCTACATGAGCCGTTTGCGGAAAAAAGTCCGCAGGTTGCACCCTTGTGAGTTTATATAGCCCCTCTTCACAAAGCAATTTTAAGTCACGGGCAAGAGTAGCTACTTTACAACTGACGTAAACAATGCGAGATGGTTTCAGGTTTCTTAATGTTTTGATAACGTTAGCTTCACATCCTTTCCGGGGCGGATCAAGTAAGACCACATCTGGTACAATTTCCAAATTCTGGAGAATTTTTTCCACTGGGCCGACTTGGAAAGTCACATTATTAATTCCATTCTGTTGGGCATTAACAATTGCCTGTTCTACTGCTGTTGATTGCAATTCTAACCCGGTGACGTGCCGTGCTTGTTTGGCCAGGGGCAAAGTTAAAGTTCCTATACCACAATAGGCATCTACTAGGACTTCATGACCTTGTAAATTTAGTTCTGACTGAATCACCTCTAAAAGTGCTTCGGCTGTTTCTGTGTACACTTGGAAAAAGGTATCTGGTCCGATTTGAAAATCCAGTCCGGCGAATTTTTCTCGCAGGTAAGGAATTCCAGCTAGACAACGGGTTTCTGATCCAAATATAGCATTTGTGCGATCGCTATTGCGGTTGAGTGACACGCAGACCAATTGAGGATAACGCTGTAACCATTGCTGTGCCTGGGTTTCGATTCCTGGCAAATTCCAATCTTTGACGACCAAAGTTAGCAGCATTTCTCCTGTGCGGCGGCCAATGCGTAAACCCAAATGGCGAATTAAGCCTTTGTGTCGGGTTTCGTCATAAATTGGCCAACCCTGCTTTTGAATATCTAATTTGATTTCAGCTAATAAAGGATTTAACTGCTGGTCTTGCACAGGGCATTGATTCAAGTTAATTAATTTATGGCTACCTTTTTGATAATATCCAGCTTGGACATGACCTGTAGCGGACATACCAATAGGATAAGTAACTTTGTTGCGATAACCAAAGGATGCAGCAGCCACTAAAACTGGATCTATTGGTGGATTTACAAAACCGCCAATTCTTTCTAAAGCTTGGGTTACTTGATTGCGTTTGGCTGATAACTGGTAATCATATTTAATATGTTGCCATTGACAACCACCACATTTATCAGCGACAATACAACTTGGACGCACCCGTTGAGGCGAAGCTTGCAATAATTCCTGCACCTGTCCATGAGCATATTTTGGCTTAACATTGAATAATTTGACAAGTAGGATATCTCCTGGTACTGTATCAGGAACAAACACCACCCGCTGTTCAAAGCGTCCCACACCATCACCAGTGTCGCTTAAATCAGTAATTTCCAGTTCGATAATTTCATCTTGTCGCCACATTATATTAGTCATTAGTCAGTTATAAGGGAAGAGGGAACTTTTTCACAGGGAAGGGAGAGTTCCCAATGTAGAATTGTAAATTCATTTATCCCTATCTTCCCATACACTTCACGAATGTCCCTCTAAGTCGCTAAACTAGCAAATATAAATATTTCAGGTCATTTAGATAATCATGACTGTAATTAGCCAAGTTATTCTCCAAGCTGACGACGAACTGCGTTACCCCAGCAGTGGCGAACTCAAAAACATCAAAGCATTTTTGGAAACAGGTGTAAAGCGAACAAGAATCGCTGCTACCCTTTCAGAAAACGAGAAAAAGATCGTTCAAGAAGCTACCAAAAAACTTTGGCAAAAACGCCCTGACTTTATCTCCCCTGGTGGTAATGCTTACGGCGAAAAACAACGGGCTTTGTGTATTCGGGACTTTGGCTGGTATTTACGCCTAATTACCTACGGTGTACTTGCTGGTGACAAAGAACCCATTGAAAAAATTGGTTTGGTTGGTGTGCGGGAAATGTACAACTCTCTAGGTGTTCCTGTTCCTGGAATGGTAGAAGCTATCACTTCCCTCAAACAAGCGTCTTTGGATTTATTGAATGCAGAAGACGCTGGGGAAACCGCACCTTACTTTGATTACATCATTCAAGCGATGTCTTAAAGGTCTTTAATTCCCCACAATTGGTAGTGGCTATGGCAATATCCATCAGGTTATTAACCAGTTGTGGGACTACTTATTGAGCCGATACGAAAAATGTTAGTTATATCTGATACTTCTCCAATTTTTTATCTAGTGTTAATTGGTGAAATTGACATACTTGTAAACTTCCCTCAAAAATTATTCAAACTTTGCCACAGATACCAACAAGCGATGGTGCGGTAAGGTTGCCATTGTTGACCAAATTGTTCTACAGTTTTTTTATTGGGGAATTCCGGTAAATTATAGACATTACGAATAGCATTGCGAATACCCAAGTCATCCACTGGTAAAACATCCCAACGATGTAACCGAAACATTAGTAACATTTGTACTGTCCAACGTCCAATACCTTATGTACGGGCTGGATGCCGTGATTCAGCTAACAACGAATCGCACTTAACCAATTTACTAGTTTTATAGAACAAAATTCTCTATCACCTAATACGCAGATTTTATAGTTATTAAAAATGGGTAAAATTTTCTTCAATATTCGTGATTGCTCCTCAAAGTTACTGCTGCCTAACTTTAGCAATAACTCAAAATATACAGGAAATGCCCTTTGATCCCAAACTATACTAATCATGAATAAATTTATGCGTCCCCAAGCCGTCCTATCCATCACTACATAAATTAATTCTTCATCCTTCAAATATGTTTCTAAAAATGTTTTTACAATCGGAAACCAGATTTTCTCAATTGTTAGGTTTGGTAAAGATAGAAATCTCTGTATTTTTCTTTTCCTACTTTCAAATTTAATCGGAATTGGTAGAGCAGTAGCCAAAGCTTCTAAACTTACTTTTTTCAGTGATTGCAGCAGAATAATCATAATTTTGAGCAAGATATACTCTGCCAGACTCAATTGATTTTTTAGGTGTGTTTTGTAGAATTCAGGTAACATTATCAATAGATAGTCCTTATTGAGAAAAGTGCTTCTATCTTTTTTACCATAAATCTGTATAATCTGTATACGATAAGCTTTTTAGACTATTTCGTCATCCCGTCAGGCGGAATGTGGGTTATAAACTATTTTTTTTATTTCGATAATCTTTGACAGTCAGAAGTTGCCAACTAGAGTTTTGTGAAAGTTCCAGAACCCATTGATGATAATCAAATAGACTTTCTCTATGTCCAACACTAATAAATGTTGTTTTCGTCTCTTGTAACTGTTGATATAAATTCTCTTCATTCTTCAAATCCAAAGCACTGGTCGCTTCGTCTAAGATAGTAAAGCTAGGATGAGTCACTAATAGGCGTGCAAAAGCCAGGCGTTGTTGTTCTCCTAGTGATAATATGTTTTCCCAAGGCAGCTCAGTATCAAAACTATCAATTCGACTGAGCAAGTTTTGCAGGTTCACTTTTTGCAATAGTTCTTTGAGTTCTGCATCGGTCATCTGACGATTTCTATTAGGATAAAGCAACTGTTCGCGCAAAGTTCCTAAAATAATGTAAGGACGTTGGGGTAAAAACAACAGGTCTTTTAGAGAAGGTCGCACTAAACGGCCAGTTCCTGCATTCCACAAACCGGCGATCGCGCGCAATAGTGAACTTTTACCGCGACCACTAGGGCCGACAATCAATAAACCTTCTCCCGGTTGAACAGACAATGATAAGTCTTCAACGATTACCTGCTCATAGTTAGGCGTTTGTAAGGTAACATCCTCAAAAGCCAGACGATTTTCTTCTATGGTTTTAATAGTGCTGACATTCTCCGGTTGTTTGGTAACAACTTCTAAAGCATCCGAGAAATAAGCTAAACGCTCAACATAACTGGAAAATCTTCCAGAAGTTCCAAATTCATCAATTAATGTTGCCAGACCATTAGCAAACATACTGCAAGCTATAACTGCTTGGTTAACTTGTCCAAAATCAATTTCACCTCGAATATAGGCAGGTGCAAATATTAAAAACGGAAACAATTGGATTACAGATCGATATCCTCTATTAAAAATGTCTTTATTTTTTTCCCAATTAATTTTACTTTCAGAATTTTTCAAGAGAGTATTAAATCTGCGCTCAATTATATTTAATTCTTGGCTTTCTCCTTGGAAAAAAGCTATAGATTCAGCATGATTCCGAACATGAGTTAGGCTGTAGTTGTAGCTTGCTTTAGATTCAAGTTCCTCTTGCGTAATCTTATCTAATTCTTGACTCATATAAGCAGCAATCAGATTACCTATAATAGTATAAGTAAGTAGAATTGCTACTACTAGTTTGGAAATTGACCAAAGAATTATTAAAAAAGTTGTCATTTCCAGGACTTTTTCCAACAAAGTAGCAGAAAAATTTAGAGCAGTCCTGGCAATAGGTTCGATTTCTTGAGATAGACGTTGGTCTGGGTTATCGATATCGGAGCTAAAATTGATTTTATAATAGGCACGATTGCTAAAATATTTTTCTAAAATCTGCTTGTTGAGCCATTGATACCAATCAAGGGCAATTTTTTTTCTGACAAATTTAGAAAATCCTGTTAAGAGGGTGATTAAGAGCAGCCCAAAGGCGTAAAGTGCTAACGTCTTAACAAATTTAGAAATATCTTTATCTTGAACAATAACATCGACTAAATAGCGATCAACAAAGCTATTAAAGGCAGTTATGCCCACAAGCCCAATTATTAATAAAATGAGGAGAACAAGCATTCCCCATGCCTGAATCACATCTGAAAATGCTCTTACACCTGGCTCTGTTGGAAACCAGTAAGGGGCGGCGATCGCTTTTACAGCCACCCAAAACTGAGTAAAATTAGCAAGGAAAGCAGTATTTTTTGAAGCTTGATTATAAATAACTTGATTTTGCATATTATACATCTTACAAAAATAATATTTTACTATTATAAATTATTATGAAACTTTGTTTTATATTTCATAAGGTATAGCTATCAAATAAGAAAAATACATTATTAATATTGATATTTATGGCTCTTGCGTTTGTTTTATGGTGGTTGAGGATTGATTATCACAAAACCCTTACGGGGTTACGGGACAAGGGTTATAAACTATAATGCCCATATTTTGAATGAAATGCCGACACAATAAGGTTTTCAAGGATTCTGAACTAGGTTCTCCATAAAAAGTACCGAAGAACCTAAAAAATTATGAATTCCAAACTTTAGGATTGATGATGTAAGGTGGCTTCTCGCCCTGAAGCACTTGCAATATTTGGTTAGCTGCGGAAAGTGCAGCAGCCATACCAGCTTCAGGTGTAACTCCAGCTAGATGAGGTGAGAAAATTACATTGTCAAACTCATATAAAGGATTATTAATAGCTGGAGGTTCTGGCTCAAACACATCGATTGCAGCTCCTGCTATTAATTTTTCGCGTATAGCTGTAACTAAATCTGGTTGGCGAACTACTTTTCCACGAGATGTATTGATTAAAAAAGCAGAAGGCTTCATTTTCTTAAAAGCTTCTAGATCGAACATTTCACAAGTCTCATCAGTTAGCTCAGGATGCAAAGATACAAAGTCAGATTCAGTAAGTAGGTAGTCTAAATCTTGTACTAAAGTTGCTCTGACGGCATCTGCTTTACCGCTTGGAACATAAGGATCGTATGCTAAAACTCGCATCTGCAATGCTGTACTACAAATTTTCGCAACAGCACTACCAATCCTTCCCAAACCAACAATACCAAGAGTTTTTCCTTCTAATTGAATGGGTTGTACCTGATTACGAATTAAGTAGTTTCCTGCTTTGACACATTGATTGAGAAAAGTTAGTTTTTTAGCAAGTGCTAAAATCATGGAAAGTGTGTGTTCTGTCACAGCCGTTGTTGACAAGCCAGGATTATTAACTACCACAATTCCCCGTTTTGTTGCAGCAGCAATATCAATTGCATCAGTTCCAAATCCAGAAGTACTAATAACTTTTAAATTTTTTGCCAATCCAATTGCTTGGGCATCTAATTTAGTAGGATAACGGACAAATACGCCAGATACATCTTGAATAGCCTCATGGATTTGATGCTGCTTTGGTTCTTTGATAATCTCGACATTAGTGTATTCTGCGAGCAGTTTTTCACCTATCTCATCATACATTTTACCAATTAAAAGAACTTTATGATTTTTAGTCTTGCTTGGGAAATTTTGGGGGGGGTAAATAGCTGTCATGTTAATTAACCTTAATTTGTTTGATACAAAGATGCTTTAGAATCAATATTTTATGAATGAAATTGCTGAGATAATTTCATTGTTTTTGTCAGCAAATGAGAATTAGATGAGGATGAATCTAATAACTGAAAAAAGTTTTTAGCTATAGTAGTTAAAGGGTCAATCGCTTGAATAGAATCAATTCTATTAAGCTTGAGATGTTTGGCGAGAATATGAAATTCTGTACAACCAGAAATAAAGGAACGAGTATTGTATTTATCTAACAGTTTTTGAACATCTTCAAGAATTATTAGGGGGTTTTGTCCTCGTTTTAATACTTTAAAAATCATCTCATGAATCAAGTGATAATCTTTTTCATCTGGAGAAATAATCATATTTGCAGCAGTACAACCTTGCTCAAACAATTTTTTCTTGTAAGTACCTGAACCTGCAAGTAAAAGTGCAGGTTCATCATGCGCTTGTAGTTGTTGATCAGCAATTTTAATTAAAGAGATTACTTTATTAGTCTGATGCTCTGGTAGATGAGCCAAAGCATAATGAGCAGTACAACAACCAATCACTATGCGGTCTACTAATTGATTCAGTTTTTCTAAATGTATTTGCACAAAATCAATGAATTCTCTTTCATTTCCGCTATGCACTGAAGTCGTGCGATCTGGTGCAGCAGGAAGTGAGAAAACGATAACGTTGGGTGCTTCTTGTTCGTTGTCTATATACTGGTTGTATTCATAAATAGTTTTGAGAAATTCAATAGTAACTACAGGCCCCATTCCGCCTAAAATTCCCAGCACGGGTAGTTTTTTATTCATAATTTTTCTCCAAATTTGCAATTCTTTATTTGCATAAATTACTAAAAATTAAAATTTGTGGCGAAAAGACTGTTATCTTCTTGACAAGCTTTATCTGTGTGATCGCACAGATGTAATAATGGTGTGTCGGGAGATTTGACTACTTCTTCTAGAAGAGTTTCTAACGACTTTATCATCAATGAAATACGTTCCTTAGCGAATATATCTGTGTTGTAGATTAACTTCAAATATAATTCCGCTTCGTCCACAAAAATGAACTCTAGATCAAATTTAGCAGTAACAAGTTCCTGCTCAAGGGTATTAACAGAAATTCCATCTATTGCTAGGTCTACATTTTGATTATTTTGCAGAACAACTACAACATCAAATAAAGGGTTACGGCTAGGATCGCGTTTAAAATTTAAATCTGATACTAGTTTATCAAAAGGATATTCTTGGTTATCATATGCCTCTATTGTGGTTGTTTTCACTTTTGCCAGTAAAGTAGCAAAGCTATCGTCTACTTTTATTTGATCGCGCAAGACTAAAGTATTAACATAAAAACCTATTTGTTCTTCTAAATCGGGATGATTTCTTCCAGCAATGGGAGAGCCTACTGTAATTTCATTCTGCTCGGTATAGCGAAACAGAAAACCTTTGACTAATGTTAGTAAGCCCATAAATAAACTAGCTTCTTGAGTCTTAGTTAATAACTCAAAATCCTTGATGAATTCTTGATTTGGCTTCCAGATAACCACAGAACCAGAAAAACTTTGTACTGCTGGTCGAGTATAATCTAAAGGTAAATCAAGCGGTGCTGGAGCAGGAATCAATTTAGGTAGCCAGTAATCCCTTTGTGCTTGCAATTTTGGTGTTTGGAGTTGCTGATTTTGCCATGAAGTATACTCTTTATAATGAATTCTTAGAGGTGACGTTAATTCTACATTCTCTTTACCATAGGCATGATAATGTGCAGTAAAATCTTTAATTAAAACGCCTGCTGACCAACCATCTGAAATGATATGGTGCATATTGAATAGGACTATATTACTCTGTTGACTCAGCTTTAGTAAATTAATCTTGAGTAAAGGCCCTGTTTCTAAATCAAAAATAGTTTTGGCATTGTTAAGAATAGCTTCAGCAATTTTTGCTGCTTGGTTTTCATCATCTATTAAGTCTATTTGGTTGACTGCAAAATCCATCTGTTCGTTTACTATTTGACGCGGTTCGTTATTGATTAAAGTAAACGTAGTGCGTAAAATTTCATGGCGTTCTATCAATTTTTTAAAAGCATTTTCAAAAGCAGCGATATTTAAATCACCATTGAATTGATAAGCACTTGGCATTCCGTAAGCATAATGGTTATGATCGAGGAATTCTAAAGCCCAGAGACGGCGTTGCCCATGAGACATGGGATAAGATTCTTGTTGAGTTATTGCTGGTATGGGTTCTTGATAGTTAGATTGAGCTTTAGATATTAAAGCTGCTAATCCAAGAATTGTGGGAACTTTGAAGAAATCAGCTAATTTAACTAATACATTTAATTCTTTATGGACGTGAGTGACTACTCTAGAAAGGAGCAGAGAGTGTCCGCCGATTTCAAAAAAGTTATCAAAAATTCCAATGGGATGTTTAGTGAGAATTTTTTCCCAAATATGGACTAGCTTTGATTCTAAAGTATTACGCGGTGCAGTATAAGAGACTTGTGTTAATTGATCTGTTGGCTTGAGAGCGATGAGCGATCGGAAGTCAAATTTGCCATGTTTAGTTAAGGGAAATTGCTTTAAGAAGATAAAGGAACTAGGAATCATGTAAACTGGCAAATATTTAGCTAAAAATTCTCTGATTTCAGAAAATTTTATATCTTTATCAGTTTGACAATAAGCAGATAATTGAATTTGGTTATTTACCTCTATAGGTAAGACAATTGCTTTCTCAATCTCGGCATAGCGGCTAATTTGGTATTCAATTTCTCCTGGATCTACACGATAGCCATTGACCTTAACTTGATTATCTTTTCGCCCTATAAATTCAATCACACCTGGAGCAATTTGTTTACCTAAATCTCCCGTTCTAAAGAGAATTTTTTCTGAATTTAAAAAGTTGGGTTGAAATTTTTCTCTGGTAATTTCAGGAAGATTACGATAACCAACTGCTAATGCTGCACCTTCTACGCAAATTTCACCGATTACGTGCAGAGGTACGGGGTGATTGAATTCATCTAAGACAAATAATCGATTGTTATGGAAAACCTGACCAAGAGGTACGTCTGTATTTAAGTTGTCCTCTATTGTATATTGAGATACCCCTACACAAGTTTCTGTAGAACCGTAGACATTGCTGACAATTTCAGCAGGGAAGCGTTTCCGTAAAGCGATCGCAGTTTCTCGGTCTAATTTTTCTCCCCCGCAAGAGATATATTTTAAACTGGGGATAGTTTCTTCGGGTGCGAGTACAGCTAAAATTTCTCGGTAAATAGATGGTGTTGTGTGCAGTACATTGATTTTGTTTTCTTGTAAAAATGAAACTAAATGCCCTATATGCTGTACTTCGTACATATATAAAGCAGCACCTATGGTTAAAGGTAGGAAAATATTACGAAAAGATGGGTCATGGGTGACAGGTGCAGTGAAGATATAACGCCATTCAGGATGTTTATTTAAGTTAAATGTCAGTCGTAAACTCCGAATTACATTCAAAATAGAAATGTGACGACCCATGACTCCTTTAGGGTTTCCGGTAGAGCCAGAAGTGTATAAAATATAAGCAATTTGGTTAGTGTCTGGTTGGAAATTAGGCTCATTTATGTCAAAATCCGTCAAAATATTGTCGATTTTATCTAAGCAGATTGCTTCGATTTCTTGGGGTAATTGGGAGATAAAATTACTCTCGGTAAGACAGAGATGACAGCCACTATCTTTTAAAATAAAATCGATGCGACTGCTAGGATATTGGGGGTCTATCGGCACATATATCGCCCCGGTTTTAAAAGTAGCCAGAATGGCGATAATTAAGTTTTGATTGCGTCCGATTGCGAGTGCGATCGCCTTCCCCGCAGCAAGGTTATATTTCTCACGTAAGTAATTGGTTAAACGATTTACCTTCTCATTCAATTCTCGATAGGTAAGAGTCTTTTCCTCAACTATTAATGCAGGTGCATCGGGTGTAGATTTAACTTGAGCAATAAAGTCATCAATGATTGTAGAATTTTGGGGTAATTCTATTGTTGAACCTGTTAATTTTGCCAATAATTCTTCCTGTTGCACTTGTGTTAATAAATGCAACTCAGACAGTAAAATATTGGCATCTTTAATTACACCCTGCATCAAAATTTCAAAACTTTCTAGAAACTGTTTGATAGTTTCCGGCTTAAACAGTTCTGTATTGTAGTTGCAGTAGATAATCAGTGCGTCATTGACTTCGATGAAATTAAAGCCCAAATCGAAAGGAGTGTAACCAATTGGCTCTGGTGGTAGCGATACGTTCAGTCCTTCAAATTCAGGTAAAGTTAATTTAGGGTCGAGATTGAAAGAGACTGAAATCAGGGGAGAACGCGAAAAATCTCGTTGTAATTGTAAGGCTGCTAATAATTCTTCTAAGGCGTGAGTTTGGTGTTTAAAAGCGGCTATGAGTGTTTCTTTGGTGTGACGAAGATGTGTAACAAAAGAAGCAGTGACATCTGTCTGGATACGAATCGGTAAAAATTGCGAACAAAAGCCAACTAATTTTTCGCTTCCTTCGACTTGTCGTCCAGAAATGGGAATACCAATTACTAAATCATCATGACCGGAAATGCGCCGCAAAAAAGCTGTGTAAGCAGCAAACATTGTCATAAATAATGTTGCTTGATTTTTGCGTCCTACGGTCTGTAAATTTTGCCATAGTTGAGGAGCAATAATTTTACTTTCTCTACCGCCTGTGTAAGTTTTGACAGCAGGACGAGGAAAGTCTGTAGGAAGTTCAAATATGGGGATTTCTCCCTCATAAGTTTTTAACCAAAAATCACGATGTTCTTGCATTTGTGGACTTTGCGCTTCTTGCTGTCGCAAAGCTAAATATTTGCGAAACTGCATTGGTGGCGATAAAGATTCTGTAGCAACACCAATTTTTGCTGAATAAAGTTTGCCGAGTTCATTCAAAATTAGCCCTAGTGACCAACCATCTGCAACAATATGATGAGTTTTTAAAGTTAGCAGATAATGTTCAGGTGCTAAACGCATCAGCACAGCCGCAAATAAAGGAGCAACACCCAAGTCAAAAGGCTTTTGCGATAACTCAGTTCTCAATACTAAAGCAGTTGCTTCTGGGTTATCTTCATCCATCAAATTGATTAACGGTAAGTCAATTTTGACACTACTGATAACTTCCTGTAGTTCGCCTTGTTCTAATATTTTGGTTCGCAACGCTTCGTGGCGATTGACTACTTCATTAATCGCTTGTTGCAAAGATGAAATATCTAAAGCACCACGCAATTCTAAGGAAGTAGTCACATTATATGATGCTGAAGCAGTTGTATCTAATTCTGCCAATAGCCAAAGCTGACGTTGCGCTTCACTGGTAGGAAATTGCTGATTTAAATTATTCCTGGCATCTTCATCTTCAGTGCGATCGCTTGCTTCTCTTTTCTTTGTTTGTGGTGGTTTAGCATTTGCGAAAAAACCTGCTTGTCGCAGTTCTATAATCGCTTCTTTGACAGCAGCTACTACTTTATTTATATCCTCATTGGTATGGCGAGTTGAGAGAAAACAAACTCGTTTTTCCCATGTATACACACCTTTGAGATTTAATAAGTAGTAAAAAAGTGGTAATTCGATAGGTTTGAGGAAAATACTATAAGCACCAGAAGATTCAAAGCGAAACAAAGAGCCAAAATGAACAATGCGGATAGGAATTCCTGTTTCTTGAAAGAACTGATTAACCTCAATAGCTAATCGATTAGTTAATTGATTGACTGTTTCTTGAAGCGTTGCGCCTTGTTCACGTAAATGTAAAAGCACTGCCCGACAAGCAGCCAAAGCTAAGGGATGACGACAGAAAGTACCACCATAAGCAGTTAATTCTGTTTGCGGATGGGAATCATCTCCATAACTCCAGAAACCGCCATCAACTGTGTCTAAGAAATCTGCTTTACCGCAGATCATACTGATAGGCAAACCACCACCGATCGCCTTACCATAAACTACTATATCTGCCTCAATCTCAAACCATTCCTGCGCTCCTCCTGGAGTAATGCGAAATCCAGTAATAATCTCATCAAAAATTAGGGCAATTTCTTTTTGTTGAGTCAATTTACGTAATTTTTGGATAAATTCTTTAGGCTGTAAATCTGGTTTACGGCTCTGCACAGGTTCTACTAAAACTGCTGCTAAATTATCAGCTTGCTCTGCAATTATTTCTAGACTTTCTTCCGCTCCATAGGTAAGAACTATAACATCTTCAACCATTCCTGATGGTGTACCAAGACTCAATGGTTCAGCTGTTCCTACTTCCTCGCCAGCGCGTGCTAAAATGCCATCAAAAGTACCGTGATAAGAACCAGCAAAAATCACAATTTTTTGGCGTTTTGTCCGAGAACGAGCAATACGAACTGCTGCCATAATCGCTTCTGTACCAGTATTACTAAAAGCGACTCGTTCTACACCTGTCATTTCACAAATTAAAGCAGCTGTTTCTGCTGCAATATTAGACTGCATTCCTAAACCAATTCCGTGTTGCATTTGTTGCTGAATTTCTGCCAACACAAAATCAGGACTATGCCCAAAAAAGTTAACTCCAAACCCCATTGCTAAGTCGATGTAATCATTGCCATCGATATCACGAAAATATGCACCTTGGGCTGATTCTGAAACAATGGGATACTGAAATTCTTTTAAAGCCATACGGAAGTCAATAGTAGGTTTCACATCAACCATTGTCTTCCGGCTGTTTTGCGAATATGCCTTGGATTTTGCTGTTCTTTGATTATAAACAATCTCTAATTTTTGGATGAAAGCTTGCTGTTGTTCGGTTAAAGATTTACTCTCTGTCAGTTTTAAAGCTAGTGGATTCAAATTGGGAGAACTAATTTTTTGGCTAGGAGGTGTGGTTTCTGTTTTGCTTGTTTTAGGAGTAGGCGCAGTTTCTGTTTGAATCAACAAAACTTCTGGTGTATTGCTTGGTGCAACAGGTGCAGATTGCAGTATTTCTAATTGCTTGATAATAGTTTTTTCATGAATATCTTTGAGTTCTTTCAAAGATTGCAATTGAGCCATCATCAAAGCTTCTTTGCCAGAGGTTGGTATTGATACAGCTACTGTTTTTGATTGGTGATCAATAGCACTCTCAGGAGAAGTGGAAGCAATAATTAACTCTTGTCCATTGTAGATGCTGATATTATTTTGTTGAGAATAAATATCTGCATTGACAAATCCACAACGTTTTAAAGCAGCACACCAACTTTCTCCACTTAGCAATGGAGTATCTAAACGTAACTCTTTATCTTGAAAACGCCACCATCCGGGTGTGAGTCCAAAAGTTAAATCAAGCCATGAATTATTTTCTACTGTTTCTAGTAGTACCAAGTAACCACCAGGTATTAGTAGTTCTCGAATATTATTGAGTGTTTCTGTAATATTTCGGGTACTATGAAGCACGTTAGCAGCAACAACTATGTGATAGGAATGCGCTGTTAACCCTTGAGAAACTGGTGATTTTTCAATATCTAATTGATTGAAGTTAAACTTATGCCTATTTTTAAATTTTTGCCGTGCTTTATTGAGGAGAACAGGAGAAAGTTCAGTGAAAAAATAAGTTGTATGATTGAGATTTAAATTATTAACAATTGCTTCAGATGTCGCACCTGTACCACCTCCCACTTCAATAATTTGGTAAGGGCGATCGCTACTAGAAAAATTATTTAAAATAGAGTTAATTGCTTGGGATACTCGTTGATTCATCAAACGAGATACAGGAGAATTGCCATATATACTTTCTGCATGGACAACTGAACCTGCTGGGAAAATTAACTCTAAAGGATCTATATTTCCTTTGAGAACTTCTCCTAAATTTTCTCCACAGCGGTGTAGCATCTCCAATTCAGGTTTTGCTGCTGGACAAGTTGTTTGCAGATTCTCTATAGCTTCTGGTAAAGAAAAAGGCGTAGGTAGGCTTTTTACTATCCATACATTACCTTGATTTTGAATAATTCCAGTTTGCTCTAAAGTTTTTAAATAACGATTAACTAAAATATGATATTTTGAGGCTATGGGTAAGGTTTGTAATAAATCTTCTGTTGTCCAGGTGTCTGCTATACTTAGTCTTTTACCTAATACTTCTAAAGCTTTCAAGATATAAGCAACAGCAATTGGTTGTAATTGGGAAATCACCCACAGATAATTATTTAATTCTGACTCGGAATTAGATACTTGAACTGAGGTTTTAGTTAAAATATCATTTATTGCTGTTTCATCAGATGTATTTGATGGTTTTTGTTTAATATAATCAGATAGATAAATAGATATTTCGTCAATTGTTTGTAAATCAGTAAATAATTGATCTATCTTGACTTTTACGCCAAATTTTTCTTCGATTTTGCGAACAAAGTCGGTCAAAATAATCGAATCTGCTCCCAGATTTAATAATGTCTCATCATCTCTAATGTCATTTTCATCTTCTTTAAGTAGCAAAGCCAAGATAGACTTTAATTTATTACCGATTTCTTGCTGATGTTTTTTGATATTTGCAACTTTTGCTAAAGTCATATTAGTCTCCATTAGCTCTCTTTCTAAAGGCACTTCTTTGCTCAAACTTGATTCTGCTAAAACAGTAGATTTAAATTGAAAACGTTTTCTTTGAAAAGGATAATTTGGTAATTGGATATTTCTATAGCCATAGTCTTTATTGAATTTTTCGGCGTTAAAATTAACTCCATTAATGTAGAGTTGGGCAAGTGCTGATAGCATCGTCTGCCAGTTATCCAAGCCTCTATTGAGAGAACTAAGCCATATAGCGTCATCGTTATAACGACGGCCTTGTTCTGCTAGTATTGGTCTTGGACCCACTTCTAAAAATAGGTTATATCCTTTGTTTAACGCCGTAATTAGACTCTGGAAATACTGCACTGCTTGACGGCTTTGTTGTCTCCAGTAACTTGCATCAGGCGCAGTTGTTAAAGGTTGTCCATCAATTCCTGAAACTAGTAGAATTTGAGGAGGATGATACGAAACCTCACGAGCAGCAATTTCAAAATCATCTAAGATTGACTCCATTAATGGAGAATGAAAAGCCCCATTTACAGATAGTAATTGAACGGCTATTTTTTGGCTTTTGCAGTTGGCGACAATCTCATCAATACTATTACTTTCCCCAGAAATCACAATTTGTTGAGGATGATTAATAGCCGCGATGGAAACTGTATTACCATAGTTTTGAATGAGAGCAGATACCGTAGCTTCATCTGCAAAAACTGAAGCCATTTTTCCTAGAGGTGCAGTTTGCATTAATTGCCCACGTTTAACAATTAATGCTAGACCTGCTTCTAAACTAAATACTCCTGCAATACAAGCTGCAACATATTCACCAACGCTATGGCCAATTAGTAAACTAGGTTTGATTCCCCAAGATTGCCACAACATGGCAAGTGAATATTCTAGAGCAAATATAGCTGGTTGAGCGTATGCAGTTTGATTGAGTAAATCTGTGCGATCGCCAAATAATATTTGTTGTAGTGGAAACTCTAAATAATTTCCTAAAATGTCTGCACATTGATCAATATATTGGCGAAATGTCGGTTGGGTTTGGTAAAGTTGATTACCCATACCCGCATAACAAGCTCCTTGACCAGTGAAAAGAAAGACTATTTTAGGGTATTTTTCTCCTGTAAAACGTCGATAAAAAATCCCATGATCAATATTTTTTTCCTCAGCAAAAGCTGCTAATCTTTGTTGCAACTCTGTCAATGTATCTGCAACGATCGCTAAACGTTCAGGTAAAGACGACCTACCAATTGCCGCACTATGACAAATATCTCCCATCTCTGGATGAGACTCTAAGCGGGTCTGAAAACGTAGTGCTAGTTCTTTTAAACCCGTTTCGCTATGAGCAGAAATCGTCAACAGATGGCTGGGACGTTGCAGTTTAATTTCTGGTATGTTGGCAGCAGGTGCTTGTTCAATAATTATGTGAGCATTGGTTCCAGAAAAACCGAAGGAACTGACTCCAGCGATACGGACTTGGCCATTGTTCGACCAGGGTATGGCTTGACTAGGAATTTTGATCGGGTATCCTTGCCAATTAATCAGGGGATTGGGTTCTTGGAAGTGGAGATGAGACGGAATCTCACCATGCTGGAGGGCGAGAATTGTCTTGATTGTTCCTGCTATCCCTGCGGCAGCTTCGAGATGTCCGATATTAGTCTTAACTGAACCGACGTAAAGAGGTTGCGATCGCTCTCCATACACAGCCGCGATCGCGTTCATCTCAATGGGGTCGCCTAAAGAAGTACCCGTACCATGTGCTTCTATATACCCGACTTGCTGGGGTTTGACTCTAGCATCAGCTAAGGCTTGACGAAGTAAATCTTGTTGGGCGGGTCCACTGGGAACTGTTAAACCGGCGGCTGCACCGTTATGATTGACCGCAGACCCCCGTAGTAATGCGAGAATGCGATCGCCATTTTTTTCAGCGACAGACAGGCGTTTGAGAACTAAAACCCCGCATCCTTCGCCCCGCACATATCCATTTGCAGCCGCATCAAAAGTCTTGCAGCGACCATCGGGAGACATCATCCCCGACTGACAAAGGTTAATCGTAATTGCCGGATCTAAGATGAGATTGACACCACCTACTAAGGCTATTTCGCACTCATGATTTCTCAAGCTGCGAATAGCTTGGTGAAGTGCAACCAATGAAGAAGCACAGGCTGCATCAATAGACATACAAGGTCCGCGGAGGTTGAGAAAATAAGATAACCTACCTGCTGCTGCACTTAGGGAGTTTCCTGTACCAAAAAAAGAATCGATTTCATCATACTTGCTTTTGTAGACTGTCATCGCGTGGTCAACACTAGTGATACCGACAAACACACCCACGCGATCGCCTGCTAAATTAGTTGGTGGTAAATTGGCGTTTTCTAACGCTTCCCACGCCACCTCAAGTAATAACCTGTGTTGAGGATCCATTGAAGTTGCTTCGCGGGAAGATATGGAGAAGAAACGGGCATCAAATTCTGTAATATCCTGTTGTAAAAATCCCCCATAACGAGTGTTCATTTTGCCAGGAGTAGGCTCTGGAGCATAAAATTTTGAGATATCCCAACGGCTTTGAGGAACTTCTACAATTGCATCAAGTCCAGCTTGACAAAAGTTCCAATAAGCTTCAGGAGAACTGATTCCTCCAGGGAAACGACAACCCATTCCCACAACAGCAATCGGCTCACTTTGTCTAGTTTCTAATTCAGTAATGCGAGCCTGCATTGCCTCCATTTTTGTGAGGGTTGTAGCTATTAATTTTTTATAATCTGTATTTTGAGCCATGCTTTTGTCCGCGATTTTTTGATTGTCTGGTAATATCTAATCCGGTTTTTCCCCTGAAAATAAAAGATAATCATCAAAAGCCATAAACCAACCTCTATCTCTCGACCAAGCCTCAAGACCTGGATTATCTTGCTGGAGATTGATCACTAAATCGTGTTTACTAATGCCTTTACTGGACTCAGCAAAGTAACGCACAGCAGCAGGCCAAACATATTCACTAATTGATACAGCTTGGATATTTACAAATCCATGTTTTTTGAGTTTTTCAACATAAATATTGCGGTCATATTGGTTAACAAAAGGAATACACATTTTCTTGCTATTGACGCGCAGCCAAAAGTCAATATTTCGTCCTACTCTTGGCAGACAATCAGCTAATGCTAACTTTCCACCGGGGCGCAAAACTCGAAATGCTTCCGCAAAAAAATCTTCACGAGTATTGAAATGAAAAGCACATTCTAAAGCTGTAACTTTATCAAAAGTATTGTCCTCACAAGGAATGTTAGTTGCCGAACCCACCTGAAGATTTATACGTTCAGATAATCCCGCCTTAGCTACTCGTTCTTGAGCAATTTCTACTTGTATTTCTGTCGTATTTATCCCAGTAATTGCATCTACATTGTTTTCACGCACCCAGAGTATATCTTGTTCAGCAAAACCGAAGCCGACATCTAAAACTTTGTCTCCAGGGCTAAGTTTGGCAATTTCTCCCAATTTCCGGGCTAAAGCAGCACAGGCTCCGTTATAAGTCGTTTCCTCTTGCCAATAGCCAAAGTTGAGCCATTGGGGAACATTGGGATCGTGAAGATCACACTCTCGTTTAGCTATCCTAGTATAAAGTTCAGATACCTCAAATTTATCTCGTAAAAACCAAAGTTCTTGAAGTGGATTCTGGATAAATTCTTTGATGATTATCCAGCGATTGCGCCATTCATAGTTGAAGGGGATTTTACCAATATTTTCCAACACTTTACTCTCCTATTTATCAATTAAAAATTTTTGACGCACTGAAATTTAGCTTTAATATTTAATCACCATATTCTTCAAGCTCCGCTAACTTTTGATTAAGTAGTATAGCCAACTCATCTTCATTGAGACTTTCATAAGGATTGACAATCTCACTAGATTCATTTGATTTTATCTCAAAATCAACAGAATCTGCTAACACTTCTTTCTGCAAATAAATGTTGAGACTCGCAATATTAGGATAATCAAAGATTATAGATGTAGGTAAAGTGCAAGCTAAATTACTTTCCAGTCGATTTTTAAATTCTAGTACCATTAACGAGTTTAAACCCAACTCTAAAAATGAGGTGTGGTGAGGAATCACACTACTAGCAGATAATCCGGTAACTTCGCGTAAAATTTGCTCAATTCCTTGCGATAAATTTTCTGCTCGCTCATCTATAGATACAGACTTTAATCGTTCTAATAATTTTGCCTCTTTGCTATCTGCTTTAGTTGTAATTACTTCGGCAAAGAATGGTTGATTAAGGTTAAAAGCTTGATTAAAAGTAGACCAATCAATATCAAGAATAATTCCTTGATCAACGTCGCTGAGAATTAAGTCACTGAGATATTTGATAGCGGTATCAGAAGGCATACTGTGAATACCCCAATTAGCAAAACGTTGTTTTTCAATTTTATTCCCTGTATCCCATGCGCCCCACTTGATACTAATACCTGGTAATCCTAAACTTTGTCGTTGCTGTATTAAAGCATCCATAAAAGCATTAGCAGCAGCGTAACTACTTTGTCCCGGTGAACCTAGAATTACAGCAGCAGAAGAAAAGGCTATGAAAAAGTCTAAAGATAGATTGCGGGTGTAGCGGTCTAATAATAAAGTGCCTTCCACTTTGGGACGCATAACATTTTGATATTTTTCCCAATTTTGATTAGTTAAAAGCCCATCATCAAGGACAGCCGCCGCGTGAATGACTCCGCGTAAGGGGGGTAAATCCGCGCCAAAACGGGAGAATAGCTGTTCCGTATCTGCGGCTGAGGTAATATCAGCATTGACAATTGTAATCTGTGTACCATTTTTAGTTAATGAGGCGATCGCTTCTGGTTGAGATTTGACATGGCGACTACACAAAACTAAATGGCTAGCTCCCATTTGTGATAACCACTGAGCCATGAGCAAGCCAAGTTTACCCAAACCACCTGTAATTAAATAAGCTCCCTCTTTGCTAACTAATTGCTGTTTTTGGGCTGCGGGAATTGTTGCAGATACTAACCTTGCTCCATAACGGTTTCCTCGGCGTAAAGCTAGGCGTGACTCACTGCCTGATGTATGAAATTCGTTGAACAAAAATTCAGCTTCATGAGATTCTACAATTGCTGGTAAATCTAAACATACACAACGAATTTGGGGATATTCATGATTAATTACTGCTCCTAATCCCCAAAGCGGAGATTGTTCCGGTTGCAAATAAGTTTCAGATAAAACTCGATTCGCACCACGAGTTACTAACCATAAATCAGGTAATTTTTTCATATTACTAGTAATAGTTTGAATTAAATACAATACAGCATTACAACTCTTGTAAACTGTATCTGCACTTGCTTCATTAGGTACAGTTTCCCAAGCAAAAATCACACCCGTAGGAAATTCACCCGATGGATATGCTTCTTGATATAAACGTTGAAAATCAGATTTCCGAGATGGATTGATGACAAAACTTTCTAGAGAATGACGTTTATAATCATCACTAAGTTCTACAGTAATAACTTTTTCTCCAGCTTTTTGCAATAAATTAATCGACTGATACAAAGCTGTGCTAGGACGTACAAACACTAACCATGAATGTTGAGAGTTTCCTGTAATAGTTGAAACTGAATCAAGCTTTTGCCATTGCACCTGGTAAAAACAATTATTTTCAGTTTCTTGCCATAAACGTTGTAAAACTGCTGGATTAATCCGCCGTGCTGTTAAGTCTGTAAACCGAGCGCAAAGCTGTTCTTGCTCATCATAAACCTCTACATCTACACAGATTTCACCATCAATCTGAGATTTAATCTCAATGTGCGTCCAAGCTTGAGTACTAGGATTGCCAAATAATTCTAGAGAAGAGAAACCATAAGGTAAATGCAATTCCTGACCGTGAATTTCTGGGAAAGCCGCGCCAATACTTTGTAAACAAGCATCTAAAAGCACAGGATGCAAACAATATCGCCGATCTACCAAACTGCGATCGATACTAATTTTAGCCTGAGAACTACTGCTAAAATACCTGAGTTCTTGAATAGCCTGAAAACGCTGACCATAGCTAATTCCCATCTGCTCATAAAACTCATAAAATCTGGCTATATCTACAGATTCCCTTCTTTCATCCTTTGCGTCTCTGCGTCTGTGTGTGAGCTTTTCATGTCTTTCATTAACGTTAATCTCACCCGTAACATGAAGTACCCAACTATCTTTTGCTGAATCACTACTAAATATCTCAAAACTATAGCCAGACGACTTCTTAGACTTAAAAATCAGTTGCAATTTAGTTTGAGATTGAGATAAAACTAACCCCTGATGAATAGCAACATTTTGAATAATCGCCAAATCATCAGTAAATATTTGCCGACTAGCTACTAAAATCGTTTCAATAAAACCCGTAGCCGGAAACAAGATTTTTCCAAATACCTTGTGTCCTTCCAGATAATCTGGATACTCAGAACTTATCTCTCCTTCAACAATAATTTCTCCTGTAGCTAGCTTTTTAACCTCATGAATAAAAGGATGCAGTTTAGTCTTAATATCACTTACAAAAAATTGTGGATTTGATAACCAATAACGTTCTCGTTGAAACGGATAAGTAGGTAAAAGAACCCGCTGGACTTGCTTAAATACCTCTGTCCATTCTATAGAATAACCATTAACAAAAAGTGTTGCTAAACTTCTGTACATCTGGGCTTGTTCATCTTGTCCAGGTACAATGCTGGGTAGCCATAATATTTCTTTGCTTTGAGAATTTAGCCGCGCCATACCTAATAACACAGGCTTTGGTCCTAACTCCAAAAAATGGCGATAACCACTGTCAATTAACAATTTAAATCCTTGACCAAAATGTACAGTATTGCGAAGATGGCGCAGCCAATAACCGGCAGTAGCAATTTCTTTGCCAATTGGTTTACCTGTGACATTACTAATAATATTCAGGCTTGGTTCATGGAAAGAAACTTGCTGTAACATCTTAGCAAAATCATCAAGGATTGGCTCCATTAAAGGAGAATGAAAAGCATGAGATACTGCCAAACGTCTAGTTTTATAACCTTGCTCCATAAATGATTTCTCTAGTTGTTCAACAATTTCACTCAAGCCAGAAATAACATTAATTGCACCATTATCTGCGGCAATATTTACTTGATTTGCATAGGGAGTCAGATGATCGGCTACTGTTTGATAATCAGCATAAATTGCTGCCATTGCTCCATTATGCGGTAGTTCTCCCATCAAGCGACCGCGTTGAACAACTAACTGCAAAGCATCTTCTAAAGAAAAGACTCCTGCTAAACAAGCGGCGACATATTCACCAATACTGTGTCCTAAAAGGGCAGCAGGTTGTATTCCCCAAGATTGCCATAATTTCGCAAGTGCGTATTCCAGTGAAAACAGGGCTGGTTGTGTGATTTGAGTCTGTTCTAGCTGTTCACTATTTTGCAATTGAAAAATTAAATCTAAGAGCGACTTTCCTAAAATAGGTTGCAGAATGTTGTCACAAAGTTCCAGAGTATTTTTAAAGACGGGTTCTTGGTTGTAAAGAGTTTGTCCCATCCCTGAATATTGAGAACCTTGTCCTGAAAATAGGAAAACTACTTTTGTTTGAGTTTCTGATGTAATTGGAGTAATTAAATTATCAGAATCTTCACCTTTTTGGAAATCAGCAAGTGCTTTTTCGGCTGTAGTATTTGAGTCAGCCAAGACACACAATCGATGCCGGAAAATAGCCCTTCCTGTACTGGCAGTAAAACAAGTATCTGCGAAATTCACAGATTCATTTAAAGCGTATTGATAATTTTTTGCTAATTCTTTGAGAGATTTTTGAGAACGAGCCGAAAGCGGCAGGAGGTAAAATTTCTGCTCAGATGGCTGTGGAGAATTAGATGCAATTTCTCCAACAATAATATGAGCATTAGTACCACTAAATCCAAAAGAACTTACTCCAGCAATGCGTTCTCGTTGGCTAGGATGCCAGTTTTTTCCATGTACTGGAACTTCAAAAATCTGAGAACTCCAATCAAAACGGGGGTTGGGTTGTTGAAAGTGAAGATGGGGAGGAATTTTGTGATGTTGTAGGGCTAAAACAGTTTTAATTAACCCAGCAATTCCGGCTGCTCCTTCTAAATGTCCTAAATTAGTTTTGACAGAACCAATAATTAAAGGTCGATTTTGGAGACGTTTGCCAAATACCGCAGCCATACTTTCTAATTCAATCGGATCGCCTAAAGCTGTCCCAGTACCATGAGCTTCGATAAAATCTATTTGCTCTGGGTTGAGTTTCGCCGCCTTTAATGCTTGATGTAATAATTTTTCTTGAGCATCACCATTAGGTACAGTCAAACCACTACTTGATCCATCGTGATTTACGGCTGTACTATGAACTTTAGCTAAAATGTGATCGCCACTTTTAACGGCTTGACTCAACCGCTTGAGAACAATCATCCCGCAGCCTTCGCCCCGTACCATACCATTAGCACTCGCATCAAAAGTCTTGCAACGTCCATCAGGTGCAAGCATATGGGCGCGACTTTCAATTAAGGAAATTACCGGAGTTAAAATTATATTCACACCACCCGCTAAGGCAATGTCACACTCACCATTACGCAAAGCATTGCAGGCTAGGTGTACTGCTACTAAAGAAGAAGAACAAGCAGTATCAACTGTCATTGATGGACCTTGCAAGCCCAGCACATACGAAATACGACCGGCAGCTACACTCAGAGAAGTGCCAGAACCAGTATAGGCGTTAATTGCTTCTGGTGCGTAACTCAACTGGGCATAGTCTTGAGTCATCGCCCCCACAAAAACCCCTGTTTGAGTGTTGCGTAACTTTTGGGGGTTTTGCCCAGCAGATTCTAAGGCTTGCCAAGTTGTTTCTAATAGTAGGCGTTGCTGAGGATCGATGGCGACTGCTTCGCGGGGGACAATGCCAAAGAATTCGGCATCAAATTGATCTATTTGCTCTAGAAATGCTCCGTAAGGAGAATAGATTTTTCCTGGTGTATCTGGATCGGGATGATACCATGCTTGCATATCCCAGCGATCGCTGGGAATTTCTCTGACTGCATCTTTCCCCTGTTCTAAAAGTTGCCAGAATGATTCCAAATCATTCGCACCGCCAGGAAATCGACAAGCCATCCCTACAATCACAATTGGATCTTCTTCCTGTTGCGGTTTTTCGGGGGTATATTTTTCAATTTGGATTTGGGGAACTTCTTGTATTAGTTGTTGTACAGGAGTTTGCACGTCAGAGGTAACTAAAATTTCCCGCAGGAGATAATCTGCTAAAGTTTCCACATTGGGAAACCGAAAAGCGATTGTTGTGGGTAGAGAGCAATTAAAATCTGTTTGCAGAAGATTGCGAAGTTCTGTGGAAGTGAGAGAATCCATTCCCATGTCAAAAAAGCCTTGTTGGGGAGATACTTCATGAGTTGATAGTCCTAATACAGTGCAAACTCGCAAACTAATTTGGCGGATAAGTAAATCACGACGCTGTTTTACAGGTATGGTTTGCCACTGTTCTAAAAGATTGGATGCAGTTTGAGATTTAGGTTTGATTTGGGGTAAGAAGTTTTGATAAAAGCTTTGATTAATGTATGGAAAACGTTGCCAATCAATAGCAATTACACCAGCACGTACAATTTGATTAAACAGAATTTTTTCTAGAGTATTGAGTGCTAAATCTGGTGCAATCGCATCATAACCTTTGGCTGCTAATCTTTCTAAGACATTGCGATCGACTGCTGCACCGATTTCGCTCCACGGACCCCAGTTGATGACTGTAGCTGGTAAATTGTGTGCATGACGATAATAGGTAAAGGCATCTTCAAAGGCATTCGCAGCCGCAGCATTAGCTTGTCCCGCCGAACCAATGAGCGACACAGCAGAGGTATAACAAACAAAGAAATCTAAGGTATCGTTCAGGGTTAGTTGATGCAGTAGCCAAGTTCCTTTCACCTTGGGGGCGAGAACATAGTTGAAACGTTCTGGTGTCAGTCGCAGTAATGTTGTATCGTCTAAAGTGCCAGCGATGTGGAAAATTCCTCGCAACGGATATTGCGATCGGCATTCTTCTAGTAGGGCGTGCAGTTTCTCGGCATCTGTGACATCAACATCTTTAATTTGGATGTCTTCGTTAATGGATTGCAGACTTGCTAGAATTTCAGGATTGAGAGCTTTTGCACCACTGCGACTGCACAATACTAAATGGCACGCGCCATGTTCTATCATCCATCGGGCAGTGGCTAAACCTAATCCGCCTGTACCACCAGAAATTAGATAAAAGCCATCTTGACGGAAATTGATGTTTCCATCTGCTAATTTGCGCTCTACCAAACGCGGACAGAAGCGTTGTTCGCCCCGCAAAGCGACGCGGTTTTCTTGGGTGTTGTTGTGGATTTCTCTAAATAATCTTTCTCCTAAATCTTGTGCATGAGGATCTAAATCAATCGCTCTAAAATTTAGTTCGGGATGCTCTAGAACTAAGCTTAAAGCCATTCCTAATAAGGAAGATTGGGCTGGAGAAGTTAAGGTTGTGATTTCTTTTGCTGGTACAGACCCTTGAGTAACAAGAATGAGTGCGGGGGGATTTTCTTGTTGTAATAATGCCTGAAGTAGAAATAGAAAACGTCTACAATGAATTTCTACAGCTTGATAAATTTCGCCTTCTATTTCTTGTAATGACCAGAGGTAGATGATTTCACGGGTTTCTGGTGTTATCAGGTTTTGTAATAGTGATAGGTAATCGTCGGGGTTATCGGGGTTAATGTCTTGAGGGGAGATGAGGGAACAAGTAATTCCTCTCTGTTGGAATGGGGTGATTAAACTGCGAGCAATTCCGTTAGTGTCAGCAAAGATTATTTCGCGCCAAGACACAGAGGTGCATAGAGAAGGAAGGCTGCTTTTGGCGATGATTACGCTTTGTTGTAATAGGTTCCGTGTCTTTGGATTGGTTGGTTCGATGATGTTAATTTCTGTAAATTGATGCTTGGCGAGTAGGTTTTGCCAATGTTCTGTATCTACTAATGGATAACCATTGCGGTGCGGATCTTGACTGCATAACCACCATCCTTCTGTTAACCCAAAGGTTAAATCTACCCAAGGACGCGCTCCGGTACTTTCTAATAGTATGAGTATGGCATTAGGAGCTAGTAAAGAACGGACATTATTAAGGGTTTCATTAATATCTGCTGTGGCATGAAGGACGTTAGCAGCAATAATAATATCAAAATAACTAGGTAGAAATCCTTGAGAAATGGGGGCTTTTTCTATATCTAAAGTTTGATATTTAATGAAGGGATAATTACTGAAATTTTCTTTGGCTCTGG
This sequence comes from Dolichospermum sp. UHCC 0315A, assembly GCF_008121535.1. Taxonomy (GTDB): domain Bacteria; phylum Cyanobacteriota; class Cyanobacteriia; order Cyanobacteriales; family Nostocaceae; genus Dolichospermum; species Dolichospermum lemmermannii. The sequence goes on along the minus strand of NZ_CP043056.1, from coordinate 3,618,481 downwards.
TTAAAAAGCTAGAAGAAATATCGGTAAATGTGTATTCAATTTGTTCTGGAGGTAAATGTGGTAAAATTGCTGCGGTACTTGAGCCTGTTCCCCCTCCAATTTCGAGGATTTGTAACTGTCGATTTGTTGGTAAATTTGCTACTACAGTTTTAATTGTGGCTGCGACTAGTTCATTCATCAACTTAGCACCAGCCGCATCAGAATATACAGATGCGATCGCATTCAAATCGCCTTGGGGAAATAGTAATTCTAATGGCTCAATTTGGCGGCGCATTACCGCAGCTAAAGCCGAACCACAACGTTCTATCAAATTAATTTCTGCAAGGTAATCAGGAAATTCGCTACGTAGTTGTTGAATTGGTAATTGAGATGAAGATATAACAGGTTCTTTTGCTAATAACCATCCATCTTTTTGCTGAGTAATTATTCCTTCTTCAGCTAGAATTGCTAAACACCGCGACAATAAAGGACGATAAAAATCAACAACTCCACCTTGAGTAGCAATCTGTTCTTCTGGATAAATTTGACCTAATTGGGGTTGCCAGTTAAGCTCTTTTAAACCTTCCCATATATAACTTACGCTTAAAGTTTCCATTTCTTCAAGCAAGCGTTCATATTGGTACAATTTTTCAGCTAATTGCTGTTCTAATTGCTGGGGTTGAACTAGAGTTTTAATGGCATCAGGGTTTAGTAAATAATCTCTACCATCAGGTAACAATGATGCTAAAGTAATCCACTCCTCTATGTAAGATTGTGGTTGGATTTGATGGCGGATAATTTCTTGACTTTGAACTGATTTAAGTTCAAATCCTGTAATTGCTACTAGTAACTCACCTTGTTCTGAATAAATATCAATATTAGAGATAATATAGTTATTAGAATTTTTAGTTAGTCGAGCTGCACTGATGACACTAGCACCTGGGGACTTGAAGAATTGAAATTTAGCAATGCGGACTGGGACATAAGTTACAGATGATTCTTGCTGAAATAAAATTGCAGCGATCGCCTGAAAACAAGCATCCAACATTACTGGATGGAACTTATATTTTTCGGCTTCTAGACACTGAATTTGTGTTAACTTGATTTTAGCAAATGCACTATTTTTGCCACGTTGAAGCTTATTAATGATCTGGAAGCTACTGCCGTAATTAACTCCTGATTTTTGATATCTTTCATAAAATGAATTAATTTCCATCTGCTCTGGACAGTTAGCAACTATTTGTTCTAGATTTTGGCGATTTGCATCTAGTATATTTAAACTATCAATTCCCCCGGTAACAAGTACATCCCAATTATTATTACTTTGCTGATATATTTGAAAAAAATTTTGTTCAATAATTAACTGTAATGTATCCTCTTGTTCTTGCAGCAATAGTGCTTTTTGAAATTCGATATTTTCTAAAATTACAGCTTGGCTTTGTGCCGCTGCTAACGCCATTTCAATAAAAGCTGCACCAGGAAATATCGGTTTACCAAAAACTTGATGTTCTGTTAAAAATTCTGGGTTGTTCTGACTAATACTAGCTCGATATTGAATAGAAGAGAGGGGAGAGGGGAAGCGATCGCCTAATAAAGGGTGTCCAGAGCGATTTGATTTAATAGCATCTACCCAGTAGCGTTTGCGAATAAAAGGAGAACTGGGCAAACTAATTTTTTGTCCTGAGCGAGAGCGATGGAATTCTTGCCAATTAATATTTACTCCTCTTACATATAGTTCAGCTATGACTGTTTGGATTTGCTGATAATTACTGCAATCTTTTGCTAAACTACATAAGCAAAGGATTTCATTTGCTGGTAATTTACTATGAACGATATTATTTATGGGCTGATTTCCAATCTCTAGAAATATTTGATAGCCCATCTGATGTAAGGTAAAAATCCCTTTTTCAATATTGTCTGGGTGATGTAGCTGTTGCAACCAGTAAGCAGCAGTTTTAATATAATTATTAGCAACCTCACCATTATTAGAAATTAAAGTGAGTTGTGGATTACGATAAGAAACTTCTTCAGCTACTTTTTGAAAAGCTAAAAATTCTTTTTCTCCACTTTGCTCGCTAAATAAATGAACGCGAGTTGCCACTAATTTAACTGCATCTCCAATCGAAAAAATTCCAGCTTGTTGAGCAGCAATATATTCGCCTAAACCATTCCCTAAAATTGCAGAAGGGCGGATTCCCCAAGATTTCCAGAGTTCACAAAGAGCATATTGCAGCGCAAATAATGTTGGGTGAACATATAAAGGATCGTTTATATCTTGATTGTTATCAAGTAAGTCTTCTATAGAGAAATTTAAATAGTTTTGAAATAGGCGATCGCATTGCATCAAAGCATCACGAAATACAGGCTCATTTACAAAAAGCTCTTTCCCCATCGCTGGAAATATAGTTCTTGCATCATTGCAAACGAAAGCGATTTTAGTATTTACTCGTACCTCACCGTAAATGATATTAGCTTCTCGGTCATTACCATTAACAAAAGCTCGAAGTTGTTCTTTAAAACTAGCAGTATTGGAAACTAATAAAGTTAATCGCTGTTTATGATGAAAACGACCTGTATTTAAAGAAAAGGCGATATCAGTTAAGTTAACTTCCGGTTTTTGGTCAATATAATTAACAAAGTTAGCAGCCAACAGACGCAATCGTTCTTCATCTTTAGCAGACAGAGTTACCAGTACAGGAAATGTTGTTTTAGTTGAGGATTGTACTTGCGGAGGTTCACTCAATATTGCATGAGCATTTGTTCCCGATGCTCCAAAAGAACTGACTCCAGCCGCTTTTATCTTGCCATTGCCTTGAGTCCAGGGGCGAGTCTGTGTCACCACGTGCAGAGGTATGCTATCCCAATTAATGTGAGGATTTGGTTTTTGGAAATTGAGATGTGCCGGAATTTCGCCATGATAGATAGATAATATAGTCTTGATCAAGCCAGAAATCCCCGCCGCCGCCGCTAGATGACCAAGATTTGTTTTGACAGAACCGATTAACAAAGGTTGGGATGGAGAGCGATTGACACATAAAGCATCAGCGATCGCTTTAATTTCAATCGGATCTCCTAAAGATGTACCCGTACCGTGAGCCTCGACATAATCAATAGCATTGCCGCTTAAATGAGCGTCAGCTAGAGCATCACGAATTAAATCTGTCTGCATAGGTCCATTAGGAACAGTAAAGCCGCCACTGGCACCATCGTTATTGACAGATGTTCCTCGAATTAACGCCCAAATGCGATCGCCATCTGCTAAGGCTTCACTCAACCTTTTTAAAACAACAACTCCGCAACCTTCACCAATCCCAAATCCGTCAGCACTTTCGTCAAAGGTTTTGCACCTACCGTCAGCAGCTAACATCTGATTTCTGCACAAGGCGATCGGCACTTCCGGGGTGAGAATTAGGTTTACTCCCCCCACCAAAGCTTGCCGACATTCCTGGGAGCGCAAAGAACGGCAAGCTAAATGCACTGCTACCAGTGAAGAAGAACAAGCCGTATCGATAGCCAAACTAGGGCCATTGAGATTCAAAAGATAAGAAATGCGTCCAGCAGCAGCATTTATATGGTTGCCAGAGATATGATAAGCCCCTATTGTGCTATAATCTCCTCCCGGTGCAATCAGACGAGCATAATCATTGTTTGTGATGCCAATAAAAACACCGGTTTTGCCGATTCTGGCAGTAGGCGCAGCCATACCAGCATCTTCTAACGCCTCATAGCCAACTTCTAAAAGTAACCGTTGCTGAGGATCGATATGCAAAGCTTCTCTCGGTGCAATCCCAAAAAAGTGCGCGTCAAACATCGACACGTCATTGAGAAAACCGCCTTGAGATACATAGATTTTGCCGGGTTTACTACGATCTGAGTCATAAAAATCAGACACATTCCAGCGATCGCTAGGTACATCCGTGAGTGTATTACCACCAGCTTTGAGAAAAGACCAAAAAGCTTCAGGAGTGGAAATATTTTTACCAAAACGACAACCCAAACCCACAACCGCAATCGGTTCGCTTTGTTGAGCTTCAACAGCTTTTAATCTCTCCTTCGCTTCATTCAGTGCCTTAAACACCCTAGCTTGGACAGACTTATAGTTACTTGATATCTCCAACTCCATCTTTTCTCCTTCCCCTCTTCCTCTGTGTCTACCGAAGTTTGCTTAACGAGGGTTCCCCTCGCACCGCAACTTCTCTCTGCGTGAGCTAAAAAATCAAGAATTACCTAAAAAAGCCTCTAAATCTGCAAGCTCTTGTAAAAATAAATCCTGATCAACCTCCTCCTGAATAGGAACAACATTTACAGAAGCATTAACCTGCCAACCAAACACCTGTTCCACTAAATAATCAACTAATCTTCTAATGTTAGGAAAATCAAATATCAAAGAAGCAGGTAAAGCCACTTCCAATCCTTTCTCTAAACGATTTTTTAATTCAATCGAAAGCAAAGAATCAATCCCCATTTCTAAAAATCCTTGTTCGGTATCTGGTATCTGTTTATTTCCTAAAATTGTCCCTACTTGTTTGCCAATATATTCAAACAAATGTTGCCGACGTTCTCCTGGTGGAATTTCTTCTAGAAAACGACGTGTAGAGATTGACTGTTGAATTCCTTTAACTGAATTTTTGTATTCTCCTAATTTTTCAAAAATTGGTTTATTGCCTTTAGATTGATAAATATTTTTGAATCGCACCCAATCTACATCAGCTAGTAAGATTTGTGTTTTTCCAGATTCCATAATAGCGGTCATTGCTGCAAAAGCTTTATCTAAAGCAATTTCTTTCATACCAATTTGTTTGAGCCAATCTTCATAATCTTGAGAAACTATGCCATTTCCAGCTAATAATGCCCAATTCAAACTAGTAGCTGGTAATTTTTGAAGATGACGTAAATGAGCTAAAGCATCCATAAAATGACTAGCAGTATCGTATAAACCTTGCTCTTTAGCTCCCCAAATTGCACCTGCGGTAGAGAACAAAACAAAGTAGTCTAATTGAGTTGCTAAAGATAACTGATGCAAATTCCAAGAACCGCGAACTTTTGCCTGAAAAACTTCTGCAATATCATCTAATGTACATTCGCTTAATTTAGCTTTGCGTCCTGACACTCCGGCAAGATGGAAAATACCCCGGAGCGGATCAGATATTTTTTGAATCTTGGTAAAGATGCGTGACATTTGCTCAAAATCTCCCACATCTGCTTGACAAACTTCTACAGTTGCTCCCTTTTGTTCTAAAGTCTTGATATTTTGAATTATTTCCCCAAATTCTGCTTGTGAATCCCACTCTGCTCGTAGTGGAAATTGACGACGTGTAGTCAAAATGAGGTGTTTTGCGCCCAAATCAACCAGATGGCGAGCAAGTTGCAATCCTAGATGACCAATACCTCCTGTAATCAAATAAGTAGCTTGAGCTTGGATAGTGACTGGTTTTGTAGGTAGAGATTCCAGTGGGGAAAGACGCGCAACGTGAGCTTGACCTTTGCGGAACATCAGATGATCTTCGGTGACAGAGTTAGTCAATCCTGAGAGTAAAGCAACAAGATTTTGAGCAATATCGGCGTGGGGACAGAGGTCTATCATTCCCCCCCATAGTTCTGGTTCTTCTAGCCCCATCACGCGCCCCAACGCCCAAAGCGGAGACTGAGTAACAAAAGATGGCTGCTCTAATCCAAAGGGTTGACCGCCTTGGGTAACGAGGAATAATTTGGGAGGATGAGGTATTTTTTTAAACGCCTGGAGAAGATTTAAAAGATGGTGACAGCGATTGAATAAAGTAGACTCATACTGATCGCCCTCACCACCATTCACAAGATAAATAATTCCACGCCAACAGAGAGATGAAGCCAGCCGTGTTTCTAGCTCAGAGCTATTTTCTAAATTGGCGATCGCACAAGATCCACAATCTTTGCTTAGTTGCTGTTGAATTGCTAGAGCTAGATTATCTGTTTCACTATCGGTAAAAATTAGCCAATTACCCGAAATATCGCTGCTTTTTTCGGCATTTTGGGCAACAATAATACTTTGCTGAAATAAAGGACTGCCAATTTTTTCGTCAGGAGAAATAAATTCAGCTTGAGCAAAACCAGATTCTCGCAGAATAGATTGCCAAGTAGATGCTGCAATAATGGGATGATCTGAGCGTAAATCGCGATCGCTAAAACGCCACCAACCTTGAGTCACGCCAAATATTAAATCAATCCACCGGGACTGATGAGTAAGTTCTAGGAGTAACAAGTGTCCTCCAGGACGCAGTAAACCTCGAATATGGGGTAAGGTTTCTCCTTGTAAATCCCGCGTAGAATGCAATACATTTGCTGCAATAATTAGATCGTAAGAACCGGGTAAAAAACCTTGAATTTCGGTGTCTTTTTCTATGTCCAAAACTTTGTATTCTATGAAAGAATGAGCAAAAGTATCTTTGGCAGTCTCTAGAAAGAATGGCGAGATATCAGTAAATGTGTAGTTAATTTGACGAGAAGCACAAGCTTGGAGAATTTGATGGGTAGTAGCTCCAGTTCCCGCACCAATTTCTAGAATTCGGATTGGTTCTAATGGAGAATAGTTTGATAATAAAAGCTCTACTGTTTTAGAGATACTAAGGTTGAGAACTTTTGCCCAAGATGTGTTTTTATAAAACTCTGCTACTCCAATTTGCCCGTCTTGAGCAAATAAGATGGATAAAGGAGAAATCTTGCCGATAATTATGGCTGCAAGATTGACCGCAACTCGCTTAAACAGCGTTAATTCTATGGAAGCATTTGGATACTGAACAATCAAATCATCTACTGTTAAATCAGAGTGAGATTGTTGCGGTTCACTGATGATTTTCCAGCCCAAACCCTGCTTTTCTAGAAAGCCTGTTTGTGCCAATATTTTTAAGCAGTGCTGCCATAGTAATCTATACTCCTCTTTAATGCCAGCCTGACGTAAACTATTTTCTGGAGAGAGGATAGTATTTATTTGCCATAATCCCAAATCTTTTAACGCTTTCACAATAAAGTTGGCACTAAGTTCTTCCATTTGGGAAAAAGCTAGAGAAACTCCTGTAAATTGTGTAGATTTGATTTGTTCTGACAAATAAGAGCCTAAATCAGTTTGAATTATTTCTAAATTCTCTAATTTCTTAGCTGATAAAAGATGAGGTAGCCACTCTAACTGATAAAGTAAGTTATCAAAATTAGAATTACCTGTGTCTTGATGATGTAGCTGAATTAATTGTTGAACAATTGCCGATAAAGTTTGTTTTTCAGCTTCAGAATAATTCCCAGTTTCTATTAGAGTCTGGATCAAATTGTTTGTATCTTTTTGAGACAACATCTTGACAACAGCAGATTCCTTGGCAGTTTGGAATTGAGTTTTTAAGGGAATCCAATGTTGACGTTGCTGAAAAGGATAAGTTGGTAAAGCACATCTTTTAGGTTGGTAATCTTTTTCAAGTCCAAACCAATCTATATTTGCACCACGTACATAAAGTTTACCTAGACTTTCTAGTAGAACTTCCCAATCAGAAAATCCTGAGCGTAAACTCGGTAATATTAGAGGGTTAGATAAAGATATCGATGACTGAATAATGCCTAAAAGAACAGGTTGTGGTCCAATTTCGATAAAACTATCACATCCAAGAGATTCTAGAGACACAACTCCTTGATAAAATTGCACAGGATGCAGCAAATGTTGAATCCAATAATCAGGAGTAACAATACTGTCATCTGCAATTTCTCCTGTCAGGTTAGAAATAATAGGAATTTGGGGTTTAGCAAAATCAATTTCTTGCAGGGTATTTTTAAATTCTCCACATACGGGTGCTATTAATGGTGAATGAAAAGCATGAGAAACCTTTAATTGGCGAACTTTTACTCCAGCGTTAATAAAGTGTTCGCTAAGTTGTGGAATGATTGTTTGCTCGCCGGAAATTACTGTATGTTGTTTTGCATTGATTGCTGCGATCGCAACTTTTATCCCCTGATTTTTACACAATTGCCGCACAGATGTTTCATCCAGAAAAACGGCAGCCATCGCTCCTTGCTCTGCGGGTAATCCACCAATTAAATTTGCTCTTTGTACGACCAGTTTTAAACCACTTTCAATATCAAAAACTCCTGCAAAACAAGCAGCCGCATATTCGCCCAAGCTATGCCCTAAAACAGCAGTAGGCTCAATGCCCCAAGAACGCCATAATTGAGCTAGTGCTATTTCGACAACAAATAAAGCTGGTTGGGTATAAGATGTATGATTTAAAGCTACATCAGAATTAGCAAAGATGACTTGCAGTAAAGATCTACCTGTTAGTTCTTGATATATTGTTTCACATTGGTCTAAAGTTCGCCGGAAAGTTGGTTGGGTTTGATAGAGTTGGTTAGCCATTCCCAGATACTGAGAACCCTGTCCTGTGAACAAAAAGGCAATTTTGGGAGGCTGCTTTTCATCAACTTGAGCGTGAATTACTGACTCTATATTTTGTTTTCCAAACTGATGTAATTTAGTAACAAAATCATCAATTTGGCAACCAGTCACCGCTAAACGATTCTGGAAATGAACTCGGCTAGTATTGGCTGTGAATACTATATCGGAGATATCGCTGGCGGGATGATTTTGAAGAAATTCTGCATAGCTTTTTGCTAAATCTACCAAAGCCTGTTCTGTTCTGGCAGAAAGTGTGAGTAAATGGTGGGGACGCTTGATGTCATTGGACTGGGCAATAATGGCGGGCGCTTCTTCCAGCACCACATGAGCATTCACGCCACCAATTCCTAAAGAGTTAACCCCAGCGCGTCGAGGCAACTCCTTGCCATCTTCTTGCTTTGCAGTCCAGGGTATGGCTGCGGTATTGACATAAAAAGGAGTCTGGGAAAAATCAATCTGGGGGTTGGGAGTATTGAAGTGTAAAGTCGGGGGAATAATTTGATGTTTGAGAGCCAAAGCAGCTTTGATTAGACCAACAATACCAGAAGCAATTTGCATATGCCCGATATTGGTCTTCACCGATCCCAAAGCACACTCTCCCTGATTTGCAGTGCTATATGCTCTAGCCAAAGCATCGATTTCGATAGGATCTCCCAGTTTTGTACCTGTGCCATGAGCTTCTACAAAGCCAATGGTATCAGCTTCGACTCCGGCAAAGGCTAGTGCTTCGGCTGCTACTAAAGTTTGACCTTCTCCTCCAGGAGCTGTAAATCCTAGCTTTCTACCGCCATCGTTATTGATGGCAGATCCCTTAATCACAGCGTAGATATGATCGTTATCTGCTAGAGCGTCTTTTAATCTCTTGAGCAAAACAACTCCAACCCCACTGCCAAAAATAGTACCATTCGCTTGGGCATCAAAGGCGCGACAATGCCCATCAGGAGATACAATCAAACCTTCTTGATACAAATAACCAATCTTTTGGGGAGAGTTGATAGAAGCAGCTCCAGCCAAAGCCATGTCACTTTCACCGTTCAACAGACTTTGACAGGCTAGATGCACAACTACTAGTCCAGTGGAACAGGCTGTTTGGACATTCACACTAGGTCCACGCAGGTTCAATTTATAGGAAATCCGTGTAGTCAAATAGTCTTTATCGTTAGCCACCATCGTTTGAAACCCTCCCATCGAATCTAATGTGAAGGGTTGTAACTCGTCGTTGGCATCTAATTGACCGCGATACGGATAGCAATTATTAATGAAATAGGTGTTCATGCTTGCCCCAGCAAACATCCCGATCGCTCCCTCATAGGAGTTAGGATTATAGCCAGCGTTTTCTAAACACTCCCAGCTACATTGCAGCAGTAAACGTTGCTGGGGATCGAGTAATTCTGCTTCTCGGTCTGTGTATCCAAAAAACTCATTATCAAAGGATTCTACCTTGTCGAGAATCGGTCTAGCTTTGACATAGTTAGGCTGCTGGAAAAGTTCAGGAGCAACCCCCGACTCTAGTAGTTCTTCTTCAGAAAAGAAGGATATTGTTTCGACTCCGTTTTTGAGATTTTCCCAAAAACTATCTATGTTGTTAGCTCCAGGAAATCGACCTGCCATACCAATAATAGCAATATCATGAGTGTCCTGATGGCGACGCGAACGATTTTCGGCGCGTTTTCGACTTTTTTCTGCTATAACATTTGTGGTATTAGATTCTTCAGTTAAGAAATGGGCTAATGTGGCAACTCTAGAATTTTTAAATATTTCAGTTAGAGGTATCTGGCGACCAAAAATTTTTTCTAATTGGTTTCGGACACGAATTAGGTGTAGAGAATTCCCTCCTAATTCAAAGAAGTTATCCTGTATACCTACTGAATCAAGTTGTAAAATCTCACACCAAACTGCTGCTATTTGGCGTTCATTTTCAGACTGTGGTAAGCTGGCGTTTTTTTGGCGATCGCTCGCTAAATATTCATTGATTGCTTGGATGCGATCACTAAATAATCCCTGTTCAAAATCTTTTTTTAATTTAGCTTTTTGAACCTTACCAATAGATGTTTTGGGAATTAACTCAGCCGCCAAAGGAATCACATAAGCAGGCGCAATTCCTACTTTCTGTGTTAAATGCCTGCGAATTTGTCTGAATACTTTTACTGCATTATCAATATTATTTGATTCTGGACTAAAAATAATAACTAATAAATCTGTTTCTCTGTTTTGGTCGAAAACTGCAAAGGCAGCCGTATAGGAAATAGCTACACCATCTAATTCTTCTATCGCTGTTTCAATTTCATGGGCGAAGTAGTTAATACCGTTAATAATAATTTCTTGTTTCTCTCTACCAGTAATAACTAATTCACCATTGTGTAGATAACCTAAATCTCCAGTAGTAAACCAACCTCCATCTTGAAAAACTTCTTGGTTAAGATCGGGATTATTATAATATCCTTCAGTTACAGAAGGTCCTTTAATCTGAAGTCGTCCAACTTCGTTTTCTGGCAAAATATTATTCTCTTGGTCAATAATTCTAATAGTAGCTCCAGGAATAGGGCGACCTAGAGAGACAAAACTATTTTCTTCTATCAATTCATCTTTGCTTAAACCTGCTGACCAAGTAATTCCAGAACAAGATTCAGTCATCCCGAATGCTGGTTTAATTACTCTATCCCGCAATTTATGTTTTTCTAAAATTTCTAAAAACAAGCGAATAGTTTTGACCGAAACTTGTTCTCCGGCATTAACTAAAAATTTGATTGAGGAGAGGTCATAACAAGATTGGTTAAGTTCTTCAGTATGCTGATTAATTAAGGAGAATGCAAAGTTGGGAGACCAAGAGATAGTAGCTTGATACTTTTGAATTAGTCCTAACCATTTGAGTGGTTGACGTAAAATTAATTCAATTGGCACATGGATTTGATGACAAGCCAAATCCACAGCCATAATTCCTAAAAATACTATTGCCCCTACATGGTCTAAGGGCATCCAATTTAGGGTAACTTCTTGTCGTGTAAAATTATTCATCCGCACTGTACCGACGGACATAGATAAAAGGTTGCGATGATGCAACATCACTCCCTTGGGTAGGCCTGTACTACCAGAAGTAAATAGTAATAATGCTGGATCTAATGGTGTAAGATGAGGTAATTCATAAGCCGACAGTTGGTTTGATAGAGATTGATTACTTCGTAATTTATCTATCGATACTACCCGCAATTCCTTTAAATGAGATTGAGTAGTTAATTTTTCTATTTTGCTAATTAATTCACAATCCGTTAATATAATAGGCTTCTCTAAAATCTGCCAGACATTTTCAAGTTTTTTAACTGCGGCATTTTGTATATCATAATTGGGAGCGATGCTCAAAGGTGCAGGTATAATCCCACCTAAAAAACAAGCCCAAAGTGCAGGAATAAAATCTTGATTTCTCCCAATTTGTAATATGGCTTTATCTCCTAATTTAAGTCCGCGTCGATAAAGCCCATCTAAAATAATCAGAGCATCATTATATAAATCTTTATAAGTCTGAAAATATTGACTTTCGTCACTTCTAATATATGTAATACCTTGACTTTCGTACTTAGCAGCATCACTCAATACTTCTGGAAGAGTCCGCCAGATATCTTCTAATTGGTCACCAAAGAGCATTGCATTATCCTGTTGACGCAGCAGTGTCTCCTGTTCCTCTACACTTTCTTGGAAGTCTATCTGTGTTACCCCTGTCATTACATGCCTTTATTGCTAGCTTTTATATTTTTACTATTTGTCGCATTCTTTTTTCGATTCGGTGTCATATTACAAAAATTGATTAACAGCAAACAACCGTACAATTCAAAAAAACAATGTATTCATTTTGATGTTTATAGTCTTCTTATATCTTGCACCGGGAAATTTGATTGTCAATTTCATGACTAAATGCAATCCGGGGCATTCGTTTAAGGTTGAGTAAAAAAAAAACACAAAAGTAATTGTAGAAATATTGTTTGAAATGCAATTTGTGCCGCGATGCCCCAATGCGCCAAAATGTAAGCAAAAAGTCAAAAGAAGTAGGGGAGCAGAGGGGAGAGACTGGGACAAAGCTTGTATCCCGTCCCAAGCCAAGCGCCCTGGAAGGGCGGGGCTTCTTACCCATGCTCCGCAACGCTTGTCGCAGAGAGGAAGGGCTTGCTCTCCCTGCTAGAAAGCCCCCTTCCCCTCTGCCTTTTCGGTGAGGGTACAAACCAACGATAAACTCCTAGTGGTCTGTCAAGCAAAAAATTGTGAGTTTGAGGGAAAATAGAGATGTAAGTAGTATTACTTGCTAAACCAATCATTTAATATAGATAAACTTTGTAAATTCTATTCTTAAGTTCTGTATAGATATTTATAGTATAGTAAAGGTAAAATCTAGTGATCGCTGCTGGAACTGCCATGAATCAAAAAGAAAACTAAGTTTGATGGGGAGATGCTCGTGTGAGCGATCCCTACTTAAAAAAAATTTACAATGCAGTTAATTGCAAGCAAATCTATCTATACAAGCATTTTGGCTGTCACTTAAATTCCAGGGTGAAAAATAAATGAAATTTTTTCTTAATGACCTATTGTATCCAAAACGCTTATGCTGTAAATTTAATATTTAAGGCTCTATACCAATTCTCTATGAAACTAGCACTTAATAAGTTCCTCTTTTTTCTTAGCCTTAAAATTTTTGAACCCGCGTAGGCGTGTTGTATCTGTGTAGCCAAGCCAGTGCGGTGGTGAGCCATCACTGCGGGAGAATTTACCGCCATAAAGCATCTGGCGCGCAAATTTAGTCACCAAGGCTTAAACAATATCACACTAATTACTATCTTGAATTAGTCAGAACTTGAATTAGTCAGAAAATATGTGACTAATAGTGGAATTTTAATATAAAAAAATATCATCTAAATTTTTGGAGAAGTTTATGGACGTGATAGAAACACATCTTGTTTCAATAGATTATCAAATTCGACAACTGCGAGAAATCCAGCCAGTCACAACTTTATTTAATATTGGAATTCAAAATAAAATAGAAAAACAAGACAAAATAATTGATACTATATCTATAGAGCTACGCGATAAAATATATAATTTAACTACTAATTCTCCTGTTAATAACCTAGCTTTATATCTATCAGTTATTAAATTTTTAATATTTAAATATACTGCTCAAGAACAATTTATTGTAGCAACGGGAGCTTTGAACCTAGACAAGTCTAATAGCTTAATATTCTCCAGATTTGACAAACAAAAGCTTATTTCATTTAAGGATTTACTTAAAATAACTCGCAGTAATCTCCAAGAAGGATACCGTTACCAAAATTATGATGTAGACAGTCTTGTAGAAACGTTTATTGCCAGAGGCGGAAATCCAGCAGCGGTTTTTGATATTGCCCTAATCCACAAGGGATTATGCAGTCACAGTTCTTTGTTAAACAACTTTCAATTAGTCTTTGAAATTGATGCTCAAGATACTTCTGTTTCTGTAACTTTCCCAAAAGATGCTTTTAGTGCAGATTTTGTTCAGAGAATGCTGGCACATTTTCGGCAAATTATAGAAACTGTTACAGTTAATCCTGATTGTAAATTGTCAGAAATTGATATATTAACAACAGAAGAACGTAAGCAATTAATTAGAAAATGGAATAATACAGAGATCCAATATTCCCAAAAATGCATCCATCAACTATTTGAAGAGCAAGTAGAGCGTAGCCCCGATGCAATAGCAGTAGTATTTGACAATCAGCAATTAACCTATCGCCATTTAAATGAGCGGGCTAATCAGTTAGCGCACTATTTGCAAAAATTAGGTGTAAAACCAGAATTACTAGTAGGTATTTGCATAGAGCGTTCCCTAGAAATGATAGTGGGACTGTTGGGAATTTTAAAAGCTGGAGGAGCGTATGTACCATTAGACCCTAGCTATCCCAAAGAACGCTTGAGTTATATGCTTGAAGATACGGGGGTGAAAGTTTTGCTCACCCAGCGTTCGCTTACTGAACTCTTACCAGAGAATCAAGCGATTGTAGTGTCTTTGGATGGAGATTGGCAAGTTATAGCTCAAGAGAATCAGAACAATCTCAACAGTGGCGTGAAAGGAGAGAACTTAGCTTATGTAATTTATACCTCTGGCTCTACAGGTAAGCCAAAGGGAGCAATGAATACCCATAAAGGCATTAGTAATCGCTTAGTGTGGATGCAGAATACTTATCAGTTAACATCCAGCGATCGCATTCTCCAAAAAACTCCCTTCAGTTTCGATGTTTCAGTATGGGAATTCTTTTGGCCGTTATTGGCAGGTGCAACTTTGGTAGTGGTGAAACCTCAAGGGCATAAAGATAATGCTTACTTAATCAAGCTGATACAACAGCAACAAATTACGACAATCCATTTTGTGCCTTCGATGCTGCGAGTGTTTCTGCAAGAACCAAGCTTAGAAAATTGCAGTTGCTTAAAGCGAGTGATTTGTAGTGGAGAAGCACTACCTTATGAACTGACACAACGTTTTTTTGAGCGGTTAAACTGCGAACTACACAATCTCTATGGACCAACAGAAGCAGCAATTGATGTCACATTTTGGCATTGTTTACCACAGATTCAACAGCAGATAGTTCCCATTGGTCGTCCCATTGCCAACACCCAAATTTACATCCTCGATCAATATTTGCAACCAGTTCCAGTTGGTATAGCAGGAGAATTACATATCGGTGGTGTGGGTTTAGCCCGTGGCTACCTTAACCGTCCTGAATTAACTTCTCACAAATTCATTTCTCATTCCTTCGGTGATGGCAAATTATATAAAACAGGTGATTTAGCTCGCTATTTACCCGATGGCAATATTGAATTTCTCGGTCGTATCGACCACCAAGTTAAGATTCGCGGCTTCCGCATTGAACTAGGAGAAATCGAGACTGTACTCAGCCACCACCCAGCAGTAGAACAGGCTATAGTTATAGCTCACGAGGACGAAACTGGACATAAAAGCCTCATTGCTTACATCGTCGGAAATTCTCAACCCAGCGATGCTGTTGAGCATAACCAAGAAGTAAATTTATTTGACGAACAAATATTGCAAAGTTATTTAGAATCACGTCTACCAGAGTACATGATGCCAAATGCTTTCGTCATGTTGGATGCTATACCACTGACAGCCAATGGCAAAATCGACCGTCGTGCCTTACCATCTCTAGAACAAATCCGTATCGAGTTGGCAAACACCTATGTTGCGCCATGTACTCCCATTGAAGAAATATTAGCTGTAATTTGGGCTGAAGTTCTGGGGATCGAACAGGTGGGTATCCATGACAACTTTTTTGAACTAGGAGGAGACTCAATTCGGGGTATCCAAGTGATCGCCAAAGCTAAACAAATTGGTTTCGATTTTTCTCTACCACAGCTATTACAATATCAGACAATCCAAGAATTGGCTGGTTTAGTTAGCCGCGAACTGGGTTTTTTACCCACACCAAAAACAGAAGCCTTCAGCCTCATCTCTGACGAACAGCGCCTAAATTTGCCAGAGGATATAGAAGATGCCTATCCGCTTGCAGCACTACAGGCAGGGATGATCTTCCACAGTGAGTATAGTAATGATGTCTCGATCT